>NZ_MSGP01000071.1 GCF_002078235.1 Streptomyces viridosporus | reverse complement strand
ACCTCGACGCGGACGCCCGCGCCTGGCTGCGCACCAGCGCGGTCTCCGCGTCGAGGTCCCCGATGGGGCCGACCGTCTCGAAGTTGAAGCGGCGCTTGAGGGCCGCGGACATCTCGGAGACGCCCTTGTCGCGGAGGTTGGCGGTGGCGATGAGGTTGAAGCCGGGCGCCGCGTGCGCCAGGGCGTCCTCGGTGCCGGCCAGTTCGGGCACCGCGATCCGCCGCTCGGAGAGCAACGACACCAGCGAGTCCTGCACTTCGGGCAGGCAGCGGGTGACCTCCTCGACGCGGGCGACGGCGCCCCGGGACATGGCGGTCAGGACCGGGGACGGCACGAGCGCCTGCCGGGTGGGGCCCTGCGCCAGCAGCAGCGCGTAGTTCCAGCCGTACTTGAGCTGGTCCTCGGTGGTACCGGCCGTGCCCTGCACGACCAGGCCGCTGGTGCCGCACACGGCGGCGGCGAGCAGCTCCGACAGCATCGACTTGGCGGTGCCGGGCTCGCCGACGAGCAGCAGACCGCGCTCCCCGGCGAGGGTCACCACGCACCGCTCGACCAGCGCCCGGTCGCCGACGAACTTGTCCTCGATCACCAGGCGGCGCGGCACCCCCTCGGGTGCCTCGGCGCCGTCGGGCAGTTTCAGCGCGCGGCCGTCGCTGCCCATGACGAACGTGACGACCGCGCGCGGGGTGAGCCGCCAGGCGGGCGGGCGCGGTCCGTCGTCGTACGCGGCGAGGAAGGCCAGTTCGGCCGCGTACCGGTCCTCGGGCGGGACGATCTGGCGGGCCGGAGCGGGAGGGAGGGCGGTGGTCATCGGTGCGGTTTCTTCCGGGTGCGGGTGGACGGTGGTCATCGGCGGCGGCCCTTGCGGGTGGCGCGGGTGGTGAGTTCCTCGTAGGCCGGGGCGTCGCCGGCGCGGACGCGGTCCCACGCGCGCGTGAACAGTTCGGGCACCGGCATCGGCGGCACCGTGCGGGAGTGGCCGCGGATCGGGTAGAGGCCCCGCTTCCAGATCTCCACCGGCAGCGCGGGGGACTTCAGGTCGAGCCAGCCGCACGGCAGGAAGAGGGTGCGTCCGGCGCGTGTCCGCTTCGCCTCCACGACCAGGCCGGTGGCCGCCAGTTCGGTGCGGGCCTTCTTCGTCCGGGCGGGCTTCCAGCCCGTCCAGCGGGCGCAGTTGCGGTCCGTCGGGTCGGGCAGGGCCAGCAGTTGCAGGTAGAGCGCCGCCGCGTCCTCGCCCAGACCGTGGGCCTCGGCGACCTCGGCGACCAGACCGGGCACGCTGACGGAGGGGTCCTGGGCGTGCCCCGCGGGCCCCTCGGGATCGGTCCCGGCCGCGAGGGCGCGGGCGAGCCCGTCGTCCAGGATCGTCCGCAGCGCCCGCATGCCCTGGCCCGACCCGGGCCCGACGAGCCCCTCGACCAGTCCGAAGACGGGGTCGTCCGCCCCGGTGAGGGCGCCCGGGCGGACCAGGACGGTCTCCTGGTCGCCGTACCAGGGGCGCAGCACCAGTGCCTCGCCGACGTGTGTCAGACCGTGCGCGTCGGCACCGCCGGTGGCGGGCAGTCCGTACGTCTTGCGCAGTTCGGCGGCGGTCGAGGAGCCCTTCTCCGTCCACTCCAGGCCGAGGTCGAGCAGCAGCCCCGGGTCCGCGACGCGGCGGCGCAGCGCGGCCAGCCCTTCCGGCAGGGCGGCGCGCAGGGGGTGCCCGTACGGCAGGGAGTAGGCGAGCCCGGCCAGGGCGGTCACGGCATGCGCCAGGTCGTACCGTCCGGGCAGGGCCGCGGGGTCCTCCGGCACCAGGTCGCCGTTCTTGCCGGGCCGCTGCACCGTGGTGCGGCTGATCCAGGGGGTGCGGTGCGGGTTGAGCACCTCCTCGACGGGGCCGGCGGGCAGACCTGCGAGGGAGAGTTCCCCGGCGAGGTCCTCGGGCAGGCGGACGACCCCGGCGAGGCGCTCCGCCCACACCCGGCCGGCCGTGTCCGTGTCCGGTCCGGACGTCCACAGGTCACCGGGGTTCCCGGGCAGCAGCGCGCCGAGGAGCGCCGTCCGGTCGCCGGGCTCCAGCGAGTCCAGCAGCGCGTCGCCGAGCTGCTTCTGCCGCGGCTTCAGCCCGGTGGCGGCGATCACCTCGTCGGTGAGCTGCGGCGGATTCCCGGCGAGCAGCAGGGCCGCCTGCACGGGGCCCAGCCCGTTCCGTGTCGCGGCGGTCAGGGCGGCGGGTGCCTCCGGCTGCCAGGGCGCGGGGCCCTTGTCCCGGATCAGCCCGGTCACCGCGGTCAGCGCGTCGGCCGGGAACACCGGCGGGCGCGCGGTCTCCCTCTCCAGGGCGAAGTGCGCGACCGCGCCGAACACGCCGGCCGGGTCGTGGTCCAGGGCCAGCCAGTGCACCCGTTCCGCGTGGTGGTCGACGCTCTGGCAGCCGAGGACGACGACGGTGCGGCCTTCCCGGCGCAGCACCTGGCCCACGCGTTCCTGCTTGCCGCGCGGCTCGCTCAGCACGATCTCGCGCAGCGCGCCCCCGGGCGCGGCCAGCGGACCCTCCGCGATCGCCTCGAACAGCAGCAGCAGCGCCCGGCGGTGCACCTCCGTCAGGGCCGGTGAGGCGGCGCGGTAGGCGAGCGGGCGCAGCACGTCCAGCACGGACGGCCACACCACGCCGATGCCCGGAACGGTGAACTCGTCGCTGGACCACCCGTCGGCGGGCCCGGTGAGCCGGGAGGGGCCGGGCAGGGGCTTGCCGTCGGCGGGCTTCCCGGACAGGACGTGGTTCACGGCGCGGATCTGGCGCAGCGCGTTCCAGCGCTGCCCGCCGCCCCACCAGCCCTCCATCCGGGCGAGACCGGCGGTCGCCTCGCGCAGCGTCCGGTCGTCGCCGTCCTCGGGGCTGTAGTCGGCGAACATGCCCTCGGTGCGCCCGCGCTCCGCCCCGGGCCGCTCCGCCGGGGGCGTCACGAACGTGGCGACGGACTCCGCCAGGCGCAGCACCGCGCGGACCAGGGCGGTGACGCCGGTGAGCAGACGAGGCTCGGTGAGGGTGGGCAGGCAGCGGGAGACGGTCTTCCGCAGGACCTCGTCGGCGGTCGGGACGGCGGGCTTTCCGGTGCCGGCCCCCGAGGTGTTCGCGGTCCCCGCTCCCGAGGTGTTCCCGCTCCCGTCCGCCGTGTTCGCCCGGCCGGCCGCCGCCACCTTCGCCTGCCGCTCCGCCAGCGCCCGGGCCCCGGCGCGCAGCAGCCCGTCCGCCTGCTCGTCGGTCAGCGCCCGCAGGACCGCCGACGCCTTCTCGTCGCGCGGCCGCAGCGCGTGCCAGAAGTCGACCGGCGGGACGAGCCGTGTGCCGGCGGCGAACTCGCCGCCCCGCTCCAGCGGCGTCACCCGGCCCAGCTCCCGCACACCGGTGCTGTCGTCGCCCGCGCACAGGGCGACCTGGCGGTACTGGGCGACGACGACGGACTCGGCGCCGCCGGGCAGCCGCAGCACACCGACCGGAAGACCCGGGGTCCGGCCGTGTGCCGCCGGCAGGGTGACGGTCCGGCCGTCCGGCGTACCGACGGTGGTGCGGGCCTCGTCGCCCTCGCCCTCGGTGCGCACCCAGTGGCCGAGGACCGTGCCGTCCGTGCCGAACGGGCTGTGCTCCAGGCCGGGCTGGAGGGGCAGCACCGCGCAGTGCCGCTGGAGCAGGGTCGCGCCCTCGCGGATGCCGGACCGCAGGAACGCGGGCAGCGAGGCACGCCCGTGCGTACCGGTGGCCGGGTCGTACTCGAGCCACACCTGCTGCCGTCCCTGCCGTCCCTGGCGCCAGTACGAGGTGCCGTCCCCGAGGACGCGGCGGCCGGGCGGCAGGACCGTGTCGCCGGCGTGCAGGGCGCGCCCGCCGGTGGCGCGACCGCCGCCCGGCAGCGGGATCGAGGTCTCGCCCGCGTCGCTGCTGCCGTACCAGTGCGGGAGCTTCTCGCCGCCGAGCGGGAACACCTCGGACGGGCGGGCCGACCAGTAGCCGTACTGCTTGCCGTCGTGCCGCCACATCACCAGCAGCTCGCCGTCCGCGTAACGGAACGACGGACGCTGCCAGCGGTCCAGCTCCGCCGGCAGCCGCAGGTCGTGCTCCAGCAGGATGTCCTGCGGTCCCACGACGATCGCCCTGTGCCTGCGGGAGAGGATCAGCGCCGGCCAGGCCTCGTGGACGCCGAGCGTGTCGTCGCGGTCGCGCCGGGTCTCCGCGTCCAGCCGCCGCAGCGCCTCGTCGAGGGCGGGCCAGCCCAGTTCGTCCGGGATGCCGGCGCGCAGGGTGCGGCCCAGCAGCGGCGCGACGTCGAGTGCGGCGACCCGGGCGACGGCCTGCGGGCTGATCCGGGCGGCGATCGCACGGAACGGACGCAGCTGTTCCAGCGCCGTGCGGGCGCCGGGCAGCCCGGCCGCGCCGTGCAGTTCACCGGCGGTGTCGTCCAGCCACTCGCGCAGCACCTCGGCGAGCACGGGGTGCCCGGCCAGTCCCTCCAGCAGTCCGGCGCCGTGGCGGTGGTCGCTCAGGTTCCCGACGGACCGGTACAGCAGGCGCCGACAGCCCGGGTCCGCCGCGACGGCGGTCAGGTCTCGTCGGCCGGGCCGGGTCTCCTTCAGCCACTGATCGAGGGGGAGGAAGACGTCCTCGCCGGCCTCGGGCAGGGCCAGCGGCACCCTCTCCGCCGCGCACAGGTCCAGCAGGTCGAGGTCGGCCGCGGCGTGCCAGCGGCCCGTGAAGAGGTCCACGGGACGGCCTTGGGCGCGCAGGCGCGGAGCCATGCGCTCCACGAGCGCGAGGGTGGCCGGTGAACGGCCGCTGACCGAGGAGCCGTGCTTGCGGTGCAGTGCCCATCGGCCGAGCCAGTCCGCCGCGTCGATCCCGTCCGCGTCGACTCCGTCCGCCTCGGCCCCGTCCGCCCGGCCCGCCCCGGCCTCGCCCGTCAGCAGCCGGTCGGCGCCGGTTTCCGCGAGCAGCGCCAGCCAGAACTCGTCGTCCTCCGTCGAACGGCCCAGCCCGGCCGGCATGATCTCCAGCAGCCGGACCCGCACGGCGGGCTGCCGCTCGGCGAGGACGACGAGCGTCGCCCGGTAGGTGCTCCAGAAGGACGCGGGGGCCCGGACCGCCGCGGGCGACGCGAGCAGGTCCGCGACCAGGGCGCACTCCTCGGTGACCCGGTCCAGGCCCGCGGCCTTGATCAGGGTGCGGGCGTCCTGGGGCAGGGACGCGTACGGCGGCATGCCCGCCGCGCAGCGCTCCACGGTCAGCTGCCGGAACTGCGCCCAGGCCTCGGCCGGGGCGAGCCGCGCCGCGAGGGCCTTCACGTGCTCCTTGAGCGCCTTGACCGTCAGCGCGCCGGCGAAGGCGAACTCCAGGAACACGGCCCGCTGCCGCTCCTCGTCCACGCTCAGCGCGTGCACCCGCTCCGCCTCGCGGGCCTTGCCGAAGAAGGCCGCCGCGTACGTGGTGTTCCCGTGTTGGAGGAAGACGCGGGCGGCCTGCTCGTAGAAGGTGGGCAGGAAGTGCGGCACGGCCCGGCCGAGTCGCTCGCCGAGTTCCTCGAAGCCCTCCTTGGCGTTGCCGGGACGGGACTTGGCCTGCCGGGCGAGCCGCTCGATGTCCCTGACCAGCGCCAGCGCGTGGTGCCCGTTCGCCGGGTCGTTGACCAGCGCCCAGGCGGGGAAGCCGAGGGTCTCCCGGCGCACCTGCCCGACCTCGTGCGTCTCCGGCTCCCGGACCAGTCCGAGGAAGTCCAGGGCGAGGTCCTCCGCCTCGCCGAGCATGCCCGGCACCAGCCGGACGATCTCCCGCCCGTCCAGCGCGGGGTGCGTGTACGTGCGGACGGTGAGGACGTCGGCGTCCTCCCGGTCCGTGGTGCCCGGGGGCAGTACGGCACCGGCGTCGAGCAGTGCGGCGGAGGCCGCCTCGTCGTACGTGACGCCGTCGTACGTGATGCCGTCATGCGTCGTCATGCCGCACGCTCCTCGTCCTCGATGTCGCGTCCGGCGTACAGCGCGGCCGCCATGCGCATGCCCTCCGACCAGGCCACCGGCCCGACCTGGCCGAGCTTCAGCACCCGGCCCGCCGGGTCGGTGAAGAACAGGGGGCCGGTCTCCGTCTCCTCGTAGCCGTCGTAGTCGCCGACCCACACCCGGGCCTCGACGCCGCGGCCGTCCTCCAGTACGGAGCACACGGCGTGGCCTCCGCGCACGCGGTAACCCAGCTGGGTCGCGCGGCCGTGCAGGAACCTCAGTTCCTTGAAGACACCGCCCGCGTGGTCCTCGACGGAGGTGGCCTCGGCGTCGAGCGCCGCGGGCCGGTGCCACACTTCGCGGAAGAGCTGCTGGGCGCGCTGCTCGATGCCTATCTCGACGGCGAACTCACGCAGTTCCTCCAGTTCGTCGAGGAGCACCGGGTGCGGCAGGCGGACCAGGCCGGGGGTGAGGCGGACGGTGTCGCCGTCGAGGTCGACCAAGCCGAGGCCGCGCTCGGGGTCGGCGTCCCGCAGGAACCCGGCCACCACGCCGTCCGTCCCCGTGACCACCAGATCGCGGAGGGCGGCCTGCCAGGCCGGGTCCGGCCACACCCGCGCCAGGACCGCGAACGGCACCGGCAGCGAGCGCACCATCCACCGCTCCACGTCGGCCAGGCACTGCCGTTCGTGCCGCTCCAGCCACTCGGCGAGCTGACGCAGCCCCACCACCGCCGGGTCGTCGGCGATCCTGGACGGTACGGATTTCAGCCGCCGCCCGGCCGTGTTGCGGCACACCACCTTGCCGTCGTCGAGGGCGACTTCGTAGCCGCCTGCCGACACCCACCCCATGCGTGCCTCCCGCACCCGCAGTGATCAAGTGACGGGAACTGTAGGACAGGCCTCTGACAACGGGGTCCGGTGCGGCGCCGGGCGGTGCGGGCCACGTGAGCGGAACGGTCCCGGTGCCGCTCGCCCCCTCCCGGCACCGGGCACGGCGCCGAGCGCGCGGGGAGGTGCCGGAGGTCCGATCAGCCGGTGTCCGGCCCCCGCACGGCCTGCTCCCAGAGTTCCAGTCCCGCGCGGAGGAATGCGCGCACGGCCGCGGTCTCCCCGTCCGTCCAGGCTCCCTCTCCGGCGGCCGGTTCGAGAGCGTCGCCCCCGAAGATCTTTTCGTAGGCGCTGTCGTGGATCGGCCCTTGGGAGGGAAGACCCGGACCGGCCTTCAGGCTGTGGGAGAGGTCTTCGAAGAAGTTCCAGGAGTCCAGCAGCAGTCCTGCCGACACCGAGCCGAGCGCGGGGTGCTCGACCCACCGCCGTACGGCAACCAGATCGAGCGTGGCTTCGTCCTCCCGGACGAGCTCCCGGTCGTTGCGATCGCAGTACTCCTGCAGCGTCCCGAGGTCATGGAACGCGAGGATCCCTCCGAGGTCGTCGACGACGAGTTCATCGGGGGCATCGCCCTCTCCGGGCCGCCAGATCAGCGTCAGGTCCCCTCTCCCGGTCGCGATGCGGTACGGATAGTGGACGGCCATGCGGGGTCTCCCGTGGTCTCGTGGCGGCGCTCGCCGGCTGGGGGCCTCCTGCCGCCCGCAGCGGAGGGCCGCGCACGCCTGCGGCACCTCTCCGTCCGTGCCGGCCGGGGTGTGTCCGACGGATCATGCCGCAGGCGCGGGGAATCGCCGTCATGGCCCATGGCGGCGCCGCTGCCGAAGCCGTCACGGCAACCGTGCGCCGGCCTCCACGCCGGCGCTGGGGTCACTCCTCCCCGTCACTTTCGGTGACGTGTTCGCCGACGTGATCGGCGACGGCGGCGGACTTCGAACGCCGGGAAGTGGCGTTCCGCGACCGTGTCACACGGTGTGCCGCTCGGCTGCCACGGGGGCCACGGTCGTCGAACGCCGCGGTCGCACCCGTCGCGTCCGCCTCGTGGACCGGGCCCCGGACCATGCGCGGTCCGCCCGAATCATCTGTATTCCGCAGTGTGTTCCCGCCTATGATGCCCAAGGGGTCTGTATCCCGGCATTCGAGCCGAGCACCACCGCGGGTGAGCCGGTGGGGGGTGCAGCGCGAGGGGTCGAGGATGAAGGGAACACATGGTCTCGGGAACCCGCACGGCGCACAACATTGAGATCGCCGCTGAGAGCCTTCAGGAGGACCTCGCCCGCCTGGAGATCCAGAAGCAGGCACTGGAGAGGGAGTTGGCCGCGGTCGTGGCCCACCTCGGCTCCGTCCAGCGGGCCCTCAGCGCCCTCGAGGCACTGATGCCCGGCCCGGCCGGTACGGACACGGCGGACATGGCGTCTGCCGCGGGGCGGCGGCGGACGCCGGCTCCTGTGGCGCCGGGGGCGGGCGTGTCCCCCTCCACGCCCGCGGACGTCGCGCCGGTGACCGGGTCACAGGCGCGCCGGGCCGGACGCCGGCAGGGCACGGAGGAGCCTGCCGCCTCGAAGCCGTCCGCCGACGTCGGCGGGCAGAAGAAGTACGGCAAGCTCACCGAACAGATCCTGGAGTACTTCGCCTCGGTCGGCGATGCGGAGGTGCGTGCCCGCGACGTCGCCGCGGCCCTCGGCCGCGACACCGACAGCGGGGCCATCAACGCGGTCCGGAGTACACTCGACCGTCTCGTCGGCACGTCCCGTGTCCGCAGGACCGGCCGGGGTCTCTACCGCGCCAAGCGCCCCTGAGCCGCGCACGCGGGGCCGCTGACGGAGAACGCCACGTCAGAAACAGTGTGAGGGCAAGCATCACACCGTCTTGAGCCGTCCTCGCGCCGGGCGCACCGTCCGTGAAGCGTGAACGCCCCGCCCGGGCCCACGCCTCCCCCGTTCCCCGCCGAGGACCCGGCGTCGCCCCTCTCCCCCGGCACCCGCACGGTCGCCGTACGGCACGGATCAGCACCCGCACGGTCGCCGTACGGCACGCACCGGCACGCGTCGAGCAGCGCCACCGCGCGGCCGGCGCCGGCCCCCACGCGGCTCGACCAGCTCGACGACGGCACGACCGCCGTACCGCGCATGGTCATGCCCTCGGTGCCCGGGCCCCGTGCCCGCCGAAATTCGCTTCGTGCCGCGGGGAAAGCGCCCTACTGTGGCGCGGTGACGACTCAGATGATCATCCTCAACGGTGGTTCCAGCTCGGGGAAGTCCGGGATCGTGCGGTGCCTGCAGGACGTGTTGCCGGATCCGTGGCTGGCGTTCGGGTGCGACTCGTTCGTCGACGCCCTGCCGGCGAGGATGCAGGCGTCGGAGGGGGGCATCACGTTCGCCGCGGACGGCGGGGTGAGCGTCGGGGCGGACTTCCGGGCGCTGGAGGCGGCCTGGACGGAGGGCATCGTGACGATGGCCCGCGCAGGCGCCAGGATCATCGTCGACGACGTCTTCCTGGGTGGAGCGGCGTCCCAGCGGCGGTGGCGGAAGGCGCTGGACGGGCTGGCCGTGCTGTGGGTCGGCGTCAGGTGTGAGAGCGCGGTCGCCGCGGGCCGCGAGATCGCACGGGGAGACCGCGTCCGGGGGATGGCCGTGTCGCAGGCCGATGTGGTGCACCAGGGGGTGTTCTACGACGTGGAGGTGGACACGACCCACACCGAGTCCCTGCCGTGTGCGCAGGCCATCGCCGCCCGCGTCGGCCGATCGCCGGACCGTCCGACGCGTTCCTGACCCCCGCGTGAGGAGCCGTCCGCCTCCCGCCGAAGCAAGTGTACGTTCGTACGCTCCCGATATAGGCTCGCGCGCATGACTGTCGACGTACTACGCCGGCCTGCCCCGGCCGAACGGCAGGCCCGCGTGGCCGTCGCCGTGCTCTTCTTCACCAACGGGGCGCTGTTCGCCAACCTCCTGCCGCGCTATCCGCAGATCAAGGCGGACCTCGGCATCGGCAACGCCGCCTACGGTCTGGCCGTCGCGGCGTTCCCGACGGGTGCCATCGTGGCCGGTCTGGCGGCCGGGGTGCTCATCCGCCGGTTCGGGTCGGCGCGCGTGGCGGTGGCCGGCACCCTGCTGACCGGCGTCGGGGTCCTCGCCGCCGGTCTGGCCGGCTCGGTGCCGGCGTTCGCGGCGGCGCTGTTCCTGGCCGGGGCCATGGACGCGATCACCGATGTCGCACAGAACGCCCACGGCCTGCGGGTGCAGCGCCGGTACGGACGCTCCATCATCAACTCCTTCCACGCCATCTGGTCCATCGGAGCGGTCTCCGGAGGCTCCATGGCCGCCGCCGCGATCGCGCTCGACCTGTCGCGGGGGCAGCACCTGCTGATCTCGGCGGTGCTGTTCACGATCGTCGCCTGCGTCGCCCTGCGGTTCTGCCTCCCCGGGCCCGACACCGAGCCGGCCGGGGAGGAAACGGACGCCGCGGGCCGGGAGCCGCTGCGCCAGGAGCGCGTGACAGCGCCGCTGCGCACCGGGTACGTGCTGGCCGCACTCGTCCTCATCGCCACGGCCGGCACGCTCGTCGAGGACGCGGGCAACTCCTGGGCCGCGCTCTACCTCTCCGATTCGCTCCACGCGTCGGTGACGCTCGCGGCCACCGGTTACATCGCCCTGGTCGGTGCCCAGTTCGTCGGCCGCCTCCTCGGCGACCGGCTCGTCGACCGGTTCGGCCAGCGCGCCGTGGCCCGGGCCGGCGGGTTCGTCGTCGCGGCCGGCATGGGCCTGGCGCTGGCCGTGCCCACCGTGCCCGGGACGATCCTCGGTTTCGCCGCGGCCGGATTCGGCGTGGCGACCCTGGTACCCGCGGCCATGCACGAAGCCGATGAACTGCCCGGCCTCAAACCCGGATCGGGTCTGACGATCGTCTCCTGGCTCATGCGCCTGGGCTTCCTGCTCTCCCCGCCCGTCGTCGGGCTCGTCGCCGACGCCACCAGCCTCCGGCTGGGCCTGCTGGTGGTCCCGTTCGTCGGTGTGCTCGTCGTCCTGCTCGCCGGAGTGCTGCAGCCCAGGCGGCGCTGAGGCTTGCGTCGGGTCGGGACCGCACCCCCTGCGGCCTCGGGTACGGCCGCGGACCCCGTGACCCATCTGTCCGACCTCCCGGGACGACGCCCGCGCGGCACTCACGTCCTACCGGTCCGTCTTCGGCGGGAACGCGGTCGTGGTCACCACGAGGACGCCGGTGCCGTACCTGGGCGGTGGACGTCGTCGGTGACCACGACGCGTCCTGACCACCGCGGGGCCGGGTGGTGGGCGACCGCCGTCCGGGCGGCGTTCCGGCGACGGCGTCCGGGGCCGGCGCGCGGGCCCGACTCGAACGGGCCCTGCCGACGATGCACGCGGCGCGCGGCGCTGGTGTAGTGGTGCGCAGCGCCTCTGAGCAGCGACCGCCTGCCGCACGAGCGGAACGGGCGGGAGACGGCAGCGCGCCGGGCGCCCGGCATGCCCGGAGGATCCGTTGCAGCACAGCCGTCCAGGCCTGAAGGGAACGGGAGACGTGATGGGACACGGCGGAAACGTGATCGAGGAGCTGACCGCTGACCACCGCGAGGTCGACGCGCTCTTCGAGGAGATCCAGGCGCTCCCCACCGGCGACGACGGGCAGCGGGAGGTCGCCGACCGGCTCACCATCGCACTCGTGAGGCACACCGTCGCCGAGGAGGCGCACCTGTACCCGGCGGTGCGCCGGTACGTCGACGACGGCGACGACATGGCCGACAAGGAGCTCGCCGACCACGCCGAGATCGAGCGGACGCTCAAGGAGCTGGAGGGCTGCGCCCCGGGCGACGACCGGTTCGGCGCCCTCGTCACGCGGCTGAAGCAGTCGGTCACCGCGCACGTGCGGGACGAGGAGGACCGGCTTTTCCCCCTCCTGGCCGAGTCGTGCCCGGCCGGGCTCCTGGACGGCCTCGGGGACGAGGTCCGCTCGGCCAAGAGGACCGCCCCGACCCGTGCCCACCCGGCCGCTCCCGACACCCCTCCCGGGGACAGGACCCTGGCCCCCGGCGCGGGCATGGTCGACCGCGTGCGCGACCTGCTCACCGGCCGCGGCCGGGGCTGACGTCTCCGGCGTCAGGTCGTCCCTCGTCCACGCGTCGCCGCCGGGGCGGGCGGGACGCGGTAGACGGAGACGTGGGAGCGCGACTCGGCGGTGAACTCGGCCCCGTTCCAGTCCGCATGCCTGGTTTCCAGTTCGAATCCGGCCAGTTGGGCCATGAGGTCGAGCTCGGCCGGCCAGACGTAGCGGTGGGGGCTGCGGAACAGCCGGGCCCGTTCGGTCCCGTCGAACCGGAAGTGGTGCGACACGACGTGCTGACGCAGGACGTCGTAGGTGTCCAGGCCGATGTAGCCCGGCTCGGCATGCCAGACGGTGGCCGACTGGCCCGGTGGGAGCTTCCGCAGCTCGGGCACCCAGAGCTCGACCACGAACCGGCCGCCGGGCCCGAGGTGGCGGGCCGCGTTGCGGAAGCACTCGACCTGCTCGGCCTGGGTGAGCAGGTTGGAGATCGTGTTGTAGACGAGGTAGACCAGGGTGTACTCCCCCGGGACGACCGTGGTCGCCATGTCACCGATGATCACGGGGAGCGTCGTCTCGTCCGCCTTGGTGCGCAGCTGCTCCACCATCGGTGGTGACAGCTCGATACCGGTGACGGGGACTCCCCGGCCGGCGAGCGGGACGGCCACCCGGCCGGTGCCGACGGCGAACTCCAGCGCCGCCCCCTCCCCGGCGAGCCGGGCAAGGCGGTCCACGGTCGGTTCCAGGACCTCGGGCGCGAACATGCCGGTCCCGGGCGTGTCGTAGCGCCGGGCGGTGTCGGCGCCCCAGATCTGCTCCTGCTGCATGGTGTCCACCCTCGCTCCCGGGGCCAGGGGGTGTCCACCGAGAATCCGCCGGGTCCCGAGGGGGCGGCGCCGTGCGCGGGCGGCCGGCGAGCCCGGCCGCCCGCGCACGGCGGGGTGTCACGGCTTGCGGGCGAGGCCGCCGTGCTCGGCGACGGTTTCCGGGGTGGGGGAAGCGTCGTCCGGGCGCCAGAGGGGGACCGGGACCACGCCGGGTTCGACGAGGTCCAGGCCGTCGAAGAACCCCGTGATCTGCTCGACGGTGCGCAGGTGGTACGGGACGGCGCCGCTCTCGTTGTAGGCGTCCTGCGCCTGCTCGAAGACCGGGTCGATGCCCCGCGAGCCGTCGTTGACGACGAGATGGCTGCCGGACGGCAGGGCGTCCATCAGGCGGGTGACGACGGAGCGCGCCCGGTCGTAGTCGGCGATGTGGCCCAGGATGTTGCTGAGGATGAGGGCGGTGGGGCGCGTGAAGTCCAGGGTGGCGGCGGCCGCCGCCAGGATGCTGTCCGGGTCGAGCACGTCGGCGTCGACGTAGGCGGTCGCCCCTTCGGGGGTGGAGTAGAGCAGGGCGCGGGCGTGGGCGAGGACCATCGGGTCGTTGTCGACGTAGACGATCCGGGCGTCGGGGGCGAGGCGCTGGGCGACCTCGTGCGTGTTGTCGGCCGTGGGCAGGCCGGTCCCGATGTCCAGGAACTGCCGGATGCCCGCCTCGCCGACCAGGTGGGTGATGGTGCGGCGCAGGAAGGCCCGGCTGCTGCGGGCGATGGTGACGATGCCGGGGAAGACGGCGGTGTAGGCGTCACCCGCTTCCTCGTCGACGGGGTAGTTGTCCTTCCCGCCCAGCCAGTAGTTCCAGATCCGGGCCGAGTGCGGCACCGACGTGTCGATCTGCTGCTGCGTGGGTCCGGGCGTCGGTGCAGGGTCGGTCATGGGTACCGTCCGTCGTCGGTCGAGGCATGAGGGGGTCGACCACAACCTACGCCGTGACGGCCCGCCTTCGCAGGTCTGTTCATGGTCCGGTGGGGCCCCGCTTCCGGCGGGCGGTGCCGGCCGGAACGCGGACCGGGCACGCACCGACGTGCGTGCCCGGTCGGAGGTTCAGGCGAGTTCCACCAGGAGGTCGCCGCCCTCCACCTGCTGGATGCGGTTGATGGCCAGCCTGGCGACCGTGCCGGACTTCGGGGCGGTGATCGCGGCCTCCATCTTCATCGCCTCGATGGTGGCCACCGTGGCCCCGGCCTCCACCTCGTCGCCCTCGGCGACCGCGAGGGTCACCACACCGGCGAAGGGCGCCGCGACGTGCCCGGGGTCGGCCCGGTCGGCCTTCTCCGTGACGGGCACGTCGGAGGCCGCCGACCGGTCGCGGACCTGGATCGGCCGCAACTGGCCGTTCAGCGTGGACATCACGGTGCGCATGCCGCGCTCGTCGGCGTCGCCCACGGCCTGGAGCTCGATGAGCAGGCGCACACCGGGGTCGAGGTCGACGCTGTACTCCTTGCCGGGGCGCAGTCCGTAGAAGAAGTCCTTGCTGTCCAGGACGCTGGTGTCGCCGAAGGTCTGCCGGTGGGTCTCGAACTCGCGCGCCGGTGCGGGGAACAGCAGCCGGTTGAGGGTCGCCCTGCGGTCCTTCGCCAGCCCGGCGCGGTCGTCGGCGGTCAGCTCCTGCACGGGCTTGGGCTCGGCGCGGCCCCGCAGGGCCTTGCTCCGGAACGGCTCGGGCCAGCCGCCCGGCGGAGTGCCCAGCTCGCCGCGGAGGAAGCCGACGACGGAGTCGGGGACGTCGAACCGGCCGGGCTCCGCCTCGAAGTCCGCCGGGGAGACGCCCGCGCCCACCAGGTGCAGGGCCAGGTCGCCGACCACCTTCGAGGAGGGGGTGACCTTCACCAGGCGGCCGAGCATCCGGTCGGCGGCGGCGTACATCGCCTCGATCTCCTCGAAGCGGTCGCCCAGGCCCAGCGCGATCGCCTGGGTGCGCAGGTTGGAGAGCTGCCCGCCGGGGATCTCGTGGTGGTAGACGCGGCCGGTCGGTGAGGCCAGGCCCGCCTCGAAGGGGGCGTAGACCTTGCGGACGCTCTCCCAGTAGGGCTCCAGGTCGCCGACGGCCGTCAGGTCCAGGCCGGTGGGCCGCTGCGAGTGGTCGGTCGCGGCGACGATCGCCGACAGGGACGGCTGCGAGGTGGTGCCCGCCATGGAGGCCACCGCCCCGTCGACCGCGTCCGCCCCGGCCTGGACGGCGGCGAGGTAGGTGGCGAGCTGGCCGCCGGCGGTGTCGTGGGTGTGCAGGTGGACCGGGAGGTCGAACTCCCGGCGCAGGGCCGACACCAGCGTCGCCGCCGCCGGTGCCCGCAGCAGGCCGGCCATGTCCTTGACGGCCAGGACGTGGGCGCCCGCCTCGACGATCCGCTCGGCCAGGCGCAGGTAGTAGTCCAGGGTGTAGAGCCGCTCGGACGGGTCGGACAGGTCGGCGGTGTAGCACAGGGCCACCTCGGCGACGGCCGTTCCCGTCTCGCGCACGGCGTCGATGGCGGGGCGCATCTGGGAGACGTCGTTCAGCGCGTCGAAGATGCGGAAGACGTCGATGCCGGTGGCCGCCGCCTCCTGGACGAAGGCGTCGGTCACCTCCGTCGGGTACGGGGTGTAGCCCACGGTGTTGCGGCCGCGCAGCAGCATCTGCAGGCAGATGTTCGGCACGGCCTCCCGCAGGGCGGCCAGGCGCTCCCACGGGTCCTCGGCGAGGAAGCGCAGGGCGACGTCGTACGTGGCGCCGCCCCAGCACTCCAGGGAGAGCAGCCCGGGCAGGGTGCGGGCCACCACCGGGGCGACGGCGAGCAGGTCCTTGGTGCGCACCCGGGTGGCCAGCAGCGACTGGTGGGCGTCGCGGAACGTGGTGTCGGTGACGCCGAGGGTCGGGGAGTCGCGCAGCCAGCGGGCGAAGCCCTCGGGGCCGAGTTCGGCGAGGCGCTGCCGGGAGCCGGCCGGTGGTTCGCCGGCCGGCAGCGGCGGCAGCTTGGTCAGCGGGTCGACCAGGTCGGGCCGCTCGCCGTGCGGCTTGTTCACCGTGACGTCGGCGAGGTAGGTCAGCAGCTTCGTCCCGCGGTCGGCGGAGTGGTGTGCGGTGAGCAGCTGCGGGCGCTGCTCGATGAACGAGGTGGTGACCCGCCCGGCCTCGAAGTCCGGGTCCTCCAGGACGGCTTGCAGGAACGGGATGTTCGTGGCCACGCCGCGGATGCGGAACTCGGCCACCGCGCGCCGGGCGCGGCCCACCGCGGTGGCGAAGTCCCTTCCCCGGCAGGTCAGTTTGACCAGCATGGAGTCGAAGTGCGCGCTGATCTCGGTACCGGCGTGGGTGGTGCCGCCGTCCAGGCGGATGCCGGAGCCGCCGGGCGAGCGGTAGGCGCTGATCCGGCCGGTGTCCGGGCGGAAGCCGTTGGCCGGGTCCTCGGTGGTGATGCGGCACTGCAGGGCGGCGCCGCGCAGCGTGATGCCCTCCTGGGAGAGCCCGAGGTCGGCGAGCGTCTCTCCGGCGGCGATGCGCAGCTGCGCCTGCACCAGGTCGACGTCGGTGACCTCCTCGGTGACCGTGTGCTCGACCTGGATGCGCGGGTTCATCTCGATGAAGACGTGGTTGCCGTCGCGGTCGAGGAGGAACTCCACGGTACCGGCGTTGCGGTAGCCGATCCGACGGGCGAAGTTCACCGCGTCGGTGCAGATCCGCTCGCGCAGTTCCGGGTCGAGGTTCGGCGCGGGGGCGAGTTCGATGACCTTCTGGTGGCGCCGCTGCACCGAGCAGTCCCGCTCGAAGAGGTGGATGACGTCGCCGTGTCCGTCGGCGAGGATCTGCACCTCGATGTGGCGGGGTTCGACGACGGCCTTCTCCAGGAAGACGGTGGCGTCGCCGAACGCGGACGCCGCCTCGCGGGACGCCGCCTCGACGGCCTCCCTCAGCTGGGCGGGGTCCTCGACGCGGCGCATGCCGCGCCCGCCGCCGCCCGCGACCGCCTTGACGAACACGGGGAAGCCGATGCCGTCGGCCGCGCGCAGGAGTTCGTCCACGTCGGTGGAGGGCTCCGAGGAGGCCAGGACCGGCACACCCGCCTCGCGGGCGGCGGCCACGGCGCGCGCCTTGTTCCCGGTCAGTTCCAGGATGCCCGCGCCGGGCCCGACGAACGTGATGCCGGCCTCCTCGCAGGCCCGGGCCAGCTCGGGATTCTCGGACAGGAAGCCGTAGCCCGGGTAGACGGCGTCGGCTCCCGCGCGGCGCGCGGCGCGGACGATCTCGTCGACGGAGAGGTAGGCCCGCACCGGATGGCCCGGCTCACCGATCTCGTAGGCCTCGTCGGCCTTCAGACGGTGCAGCGAGTTGCGGTCCTCGTGCGGAAAGACGGCAACGGTTCGGGCGCCCAGTTCGTAGCCCGCGCGGAACGCCCGAATCGCGATCTCACCGCGGTTGGCGACCAGCACCTTGCGGAACATTCGTGATCCCTTCAGCCTGCCGGTGACGAAGACCATCGTGTCGGTGGCGGGTCGGGTGCGCCATGTGAACCGGGCCACTCCCGCCGTCCGGAGCGGCCGGGGGCGGGCCGGTGACCGGACGGGCGGGGCCCGACGGCCGGGGCCTCGGGTGCGGGCGGGCCGGCCGTCCCGCTCGACCAGGGCGTCGCGCTCCGGCGCACACGGATTCCGGGCTGGTCCTTATACACATCT
>NZ_MSGP01000709.1 GCF_002078235.1 Streptomyces viridosporus | reverse complement strand
CGCCGGACCACTGCCCCGGCGCAAACGGCAGGCCAGCCTCGCCCCGCAGCTGAAGCGCGGTGCCGAACCGCGGAACGAGGACAGGACCCGGCCCGTCGAACGGGACGCGGAAGAAGTACGCAGCCGCATGGCCTCGCTCCAGCGGGGCTGGCAGCGCGGCCGTGAGGAGAACGCCGCGGGCGACGACGCCGACAGCGGCACGGCACCACGACGAACGACAGAGGGGGACGGTCGATGACCGCACCGAAGGCCGCCGGCCACACCGCGACCGACAAGGGGGAGCTGAACTGGCTCCTCGACGACCTGGTGGAGCGCGTCGCGAGCATCCGCAAGGCCATCGTGCTCTCCGGCGACGGCCTGCCCACAGGGGTCTCGAAGGACCTGACCCGTGAGGACAGCGAGCACCTGGCCGCCGTCGCCTCCGGGTTCCACAGCCTCGCCAAGGGCGTGGGCCGCCACTTCGAGGCGGGCGAGGTCCGTCAGACCGTCGTCGAACTCGACGAGGCGTTCCTGTTCGTCACGGCCGCCGGGGACGGCAGCTGCCTCGCCGTCCTCGCGGACGCCGACTCGGACGTCGGACAGGTCGCCTACGAGATGACGCTCCTCGTGAAGCGGGTCGGTGTGCATCTGGGCGCCGCTCCGCGTACCGATCTGTCCTCGGGCGGGTAGTGGGATGACATGAGTGCTGACGGTCAGGGGAGAAGCCACTGGTTCGACGACGAGGCCGGGCCGGTCGTCCGTCCGTACGCCATGACGCGGGGCCGCACCACCAGTGCGGCCCAGCACCGCCTCGACCTGATCGCGGTGGTCGTCACGGAACGCCACGCCGACGACCCGGATACGGACCCGACGCTCTCCCCGGAGCACGTGGACATCGTCGAACTGTGCCGTGACACCCCGCAGACGGTCGTCGAGCTCGCCGCCGAGCTCGATCTGCCGGTCGGAGTGGTCCGGGTCCTGGTCGGAGACCTCGTCGACACCGAATTCGTCCATGTGAACCGGCCCGTACCCCCGGCCGAACTGCCGGACGAGAGTATTCTGCGCGACGTGATCAACGGCCTCCGGGCACTGTGACCGGCGCGGAAGCGGGGTACTGACGTGGCAGGCTGGCAGTTCTGGATCGACCGGGGTGGCACCTTCACCGACATCGTCGCGCGGCGCCCGGACGGTCGGCTGCTCACGCACAAACTGCTGTCGGACACCCCGGCCCTCCGGCACTCCGGGCCCCGCCCGGACACCGGGGCACCCGTCGCCGACGCGGCCGTCGCGGGCATCCGCGCGCTGCTGGCCGCGGCCGGCGAGCCCGCCGGTACGGGCGACGCCGTCGACGCCGTGCGCATGGGCACCACGGTCGCCACCAACGCCCTCCTCGAGCGCAAGGGCGAACGCACCCTGCTGATCATCACCCGCGGCTTCCGCGACGCCCTGCGCATCGCCTACCAGAACCGTCCCCGGATCTTCGCCCGCCGCATCGACCTGCCCGACCAGCTGTACGAACGGGTCGTCGAGGTGGACGAGCGCATCGCCGCCGACGGCACCGTCCTGCGCCCCCCGGACCTGGACGCCCTCACCGAACCGCTGCGGCGGGCGTACGACGACGGGATCCGGGCCGTCGCCGTGGTCTGCCTGCACAGCCACCTCCACCCCGCCCACGAGCGGGCGATCGGGGAACTCGCCGCCCGTGTCGGATTCCCGCAGATCTCGCTGTCCAGCGAGGTCAGCCCGCTGATGAAGCTCGTCCCGCGCGGTGACACCGCCGTGGTCGACGCCTACCTCTCGCCCGTGCTGCGCCGCTACGTACGGCACGTCGCCGACGCCCTCGAAGGCGTACGGCTGATGTTCATGCAGTCCAACGGCGGACTCGCCGCGGCCGGGCAGTTCCGGGGCAAGGACGCCGTCCTGTCCGGCCCGGCCGGCGGCATCGTCGGCATGGCGCGCATGTCGCAGCGCGCCGGCCACGACCGCGTCATCGGCTTCGACATGGGCGGCACCTCCACCGACGTCTCGCACTTCGCGGGCGAGTACGAACGCGTCCTCACCACACGGATCGCCGGGGTCCGGCTGCGCGCGCCCATGCTGGACATCCACACCGTGGCCGCCGGCGGCGGCTCGGTCCTCCACTTCGACGGCTCCCGCTACCGGGTGGGGCCGGACTCGGCGGGCGCGGACCCGGGCCCCGCCTGCTACCGGCGCGGCGGCCCGCTCGCCGTCACCGACGCCAACGTCATGCTCGGCCGTATCCAACCCGACCACTTCCCCGCGGTGTTCGGCCCGGAGGGCGACCAGTCCCTCGATGCCGCACTCGTCCGGGAGCGCTTCACCGCCCTCGCCCGGGACATCCGTGAGCGGACGGGCGACGACCGCACCCCGGAGCAGGTCGCCGAGGGCTATCTGCAGATCGCCGTCGCCAACATCGCGGGCGCCGTGAAGCGGATCTCCGTGCAGAAGGGCCACGACATCACCCGCTACACCCTCACCACCTTCGGCGGTGCGGGCGGACAGCACGCGTGCAGGGTCGCCGACTCCCTCGGCATCCGCACCGTCCTCGTCCCGCCCATGGCGGGTGTCCTGTCCGCACTCGGCATCGGCCTCGCCGACACCACGGCCATGCGCGAGCGCTCCGTCGAGGCACCCCTCGGGCCCGACGCGATGCCCGGCGTCCGCAGGGTCGCCGACGACCTGGAGGCGGCCGCCCGCGCCGAACTCCTCGCCGAGGACGTCCCCGAGGAGCGGATCGAGGTCACCCGCCGCGCCCAGCTGCGCTACGACGGGACCGACACCACCCTCACCGTCGAGCTGACCGAGCCCGACGCGATGCGCCGCGTCTTCGAGGAACGTCATCGCACCACCTACTCCTTCACGCTCGACCGGCCGATCGTCGTCGAAGCCCTCTCCGTCGAAGCCACCGGCATCACCGACCCCCCCGATCTCTCCGCCCTGGCCCCCGGCGAGCGCTCCCTCGGAAGCAGCCCCGCCGCCCCGCGGACCGTCCGCCTCCACACCGGCGGTGCCTGGCGGGACGTGCCCCTCCACCGCCGCGAGGACCTTCCCCCCGGCGACACCGTCACCGGCCCGGCGATCATCACCGAGGCCGGTGCGACGACGGTCGTCGACGACGGCTGGC
>NZ_MSGP01000708.1 GCF_002078235.1 Streptomyces viridosporus | reverse complement strand
CCGGCTACGCCGACCACGTCGTGGCCGTCTTCGAACGGCACCTCAGCGGCGCAGGCACCGCCGACCAGGCCCGCGAAGCGGTCACCGACCTCATCCACACCCTCTCCGAGGGCCCCCGCCGCGACCTGGCCCTCACCCAGGAGCTCTACACCCTGGCCGCCCGCCACACGGCCTACCGGCAGCTCTGCCAGCGGTGGATGCGACGCAGCCGCGACCTCCTGGAGCACCACTTCGACCCGGCCACGGCCCGCCAACTGGACGCCCTGATCGAGGGCCTGACCCTGCACCGGTCCCTGGACGACACCCCGCCCGACCGCGCGCTGACCCGCGAGGCGGTGGCCCGCATCACCGCGGCCCCGTAACCTCCCGGGTCCTTCCTCCGAGTGAGTGACGCGCCCCGAGGGCGCACCGCACCGGCACTCTTCCAGGTGAAGGCGCGCCGCGCCCGCACCGGTTCCCGCACTGGTTCCCGCACCGGTTCCCGGAGCGGCTCCGCCGAAGGCCCGGGACGGCTTCGGCGCGGGGACGCGGGACGCCCGGCGGCGCACGGGGACCCGGACGGCCCGGGGCGAGGGCGCCGGACCTTTCGTCCGCTCTCGCTACGCTCTGCGCTGCTGTGGGCCGGTGCATCCGAGCTTGCCGCCGTGCATGCGGCTGACCTGCTGTCATGCAGCGATGCAGACGGCGTGGACGCCCGGCCGTTCCGCATGACGACGGGGAGAGACGCATGGCGTACGAGCCGGAGGGCCAGGACCGGGAGCAGCGGCCGGGGGAGCGGCTGGCGCGGTTGCTGCGGCGCTGGTGGGAGGAGGCCGGGAACACACCCGGCGGCACGCGGCCCACCCAGCAGGCACTGGCCTCGAGACTGGGCATCGACCAGACGACGCTCTCGCGCTACCTGAACCCGAAGCACGCCTCGACCGCTCCGCCGAGGGTGGTGGAGGCGCTGCACGCCCACCTGCGCGCCCCGGCGGGGGAACTGGAACGGGCACGGGAGCTGTGCCGGGCGGTGCTGGAGGAGAACAGCCGCCAGGGGACCACCG
>NZ_MSGP01000707.1 GCF_002078235.1 Streptomyces viridosporus | reverse complement strand
CGGTCGGCCGGCGGCGGGCCGGCCGTTCAGATGCGGTACTCGAAGAAGTGCAACGCCGTGTGGGCGCGCTTCGAATCCGCTGCGAACTCCAACTGGAGGGGCAAGCTGGAAATCAAAAATGGCAACCCGTACGTGTTCCACGCGTCTCCGAACTACCCGGCGTACACCAAGATGGTGAACGCCGACCTTGCTACCCGCCCCTGCGTGGAGCACTACGACGGCGTCGGCGGCAGTTGGGCGTGCACGAAGAAGTGGTACTAACAGGTCACCTCGTGTGGCTTGTTCGACAGCTTGTTGCCGTGGGATTTGTTGAGCGGCTGGTGCCGGATGAGCTGTGGGAGTTGTTCCAACCCCTGGTACGGCCCGCGGTATCCGGATCCACCGACCTGTACACCGGTCACAGAACGTCATAGGGCGGCCCGGTCGCTTTCGGACGACGGCGGCCTGCCCATCGTCGGAGCAGCGAAGACCATCGACAACGACANNACCTTCGACTCCCCGGGACCGGCTCGAGAGCACGGCCGAGTCACCCCCGCGCGACCTCGTCGTCGAGTTCAGGGGGCACCACATCGGCTTCCGGCATGGCGGGCGGGGGCGGCGAGCGCTTCGGGGACACCGCCATCTGTGTGCCCGGCGAAGGAAGCTGCCTCGGGGCCCTCTCAGCCCACTTGCTCCTGAGCGCCGACGGCACCCGCGTCTCGACTACTTCGAGTGGACCAGTGCCGAGGCCCACCGGGAGGCAGCGAACGCCGGAAAACACGACAGGGCGCACGAGATCTTCTCCAGCACCGGGCGAACGGTTCGGCCACGGAAGGTGGTACCGCTGCCACCGCTGCCCGTTCCGGCCGCCGACGTGATCCGATCGTGCCGGGGCACCCACTGCGGGTGC
>NZ_MSGP01000706.1 GCF_002078235.1 Streptomyces viridosporus | reverse complement strand
GGACGCCGTGGCCCGGGCGGCGCGAGTGCGGCCGCCCGGGCCACGGCGTCCACGACGCCTCCACCGACCCCGTCCGCATCCGCGAGCTGTTCGCCGCCGCGCCCCGCGCCACCGGCTACGGCATCGCCTGCGGACTGCCCCCGCACCACCTCATCGGCATCGACCTGGACACGAAGGCCGGCACGGACCCCTCCGCCGCCCTGCGTGAACTGACGCGGCGTCACTCGTTCACGATCCCCGCCACGGTGGTCGTGCTGACCCCGAGCGGCGGCCGCCACCTGTGGCTGAGCGGCCCGCCGGACGTCGTCGTCCCCAACTCCGCGGGCCGCCTCGCCCCCGGCATCGACGTCCGGGGCGCCGGCGGCTACCTCGTCGGCCCCGGCTCCCGTACCGACCACGGCACCTACACCACCGCCCCGGGTACCGCCCAATTACCCCCGGCGGCCTGCCCGCCCGGCCTCCTGCGCCTGCTCCTCCCGCCGCCCCGCGCGCACCGCCCGACGCCCCCGTCGACCGGCGAACACGGCCGGGGACTGGTCCAGTTCGTCCTCGCGGCGCACGAGGGCCAGCGCAACACCCGCCTGTTCTGGGCGGCCTGCCGTGCCTACGAGGACGGCATCGGCCCCGCCCTCGTGGCCTCCCTGGTCGACGCGGCCCGCAGCACCGGCCTGTCCGAACGCGAGGCCCGCGCGACGATCGCGTCGGCGGCGCGGATGATCGGGCACCGCCCCTGACCGCCCCCCCTC
>NZ_MSGP01000705.1 GCF_002078235.1 Streptomyces viridosporus | reverse complement strand
CGGTTCGCCGGACCGCGCCGGTTCGCCGGACCGCGCCGGCTCGTCGGAGGGAGCCGGTTCGCCGGCCGGCCGCACCGGCTCGTCGGGGGTCTCGCTCACAGCCGCTCCATCTGCCGCTCGGCCAAGTCCATGATCGCCTTCTTCTTGATCGGCTCGCTCCCGTACATCCAGATCTCCATGGCGATGTCCCCGCGCCAGGCGTGGGCCTGCGCGCTGTACAGGGGCAGGTAGCCGGGCTCGGTCTCGGGCTCGTCCAGGACGTACGCCCTGCCGTTCCCGGTGCCGGGGATCGCCCAGCTCTCGGAGCCCGCCTCCTCCGCCCAGTACTGACCGTTGGAACTGGCCTCGGAGGCCGCCATGTACTCCTCCTGGCGGTACTGGACGAGGACGATCTCCACGCTGTGGTCCTCGTCGTCCCACGCCGTCACGGCCGCCCGGCGGAACTCGTTCCGCAGGATGTCGCCGAAGGCCGCACCGGTCTCCTCGAAGCCGTTCGCGTACTCGGCCAGGTCCAGCCACCCGTCGGAGCCCTCGGGCCATTCGTCCGGATCCGCCGGATCCGCCCCGCGCGGCACGTCCAGCAGCAGTTCGCGCAGGTCGCCGTCGGTCTTCACGCGTCGGTCCTGTGCGGCGGACAGCGGGGCGGGGGCCTTGCCGCGGTCCTGCTCGAGCACCGGCTGCGACAGCGGCGGCAGCGGGGTGGGCTCCCGCCCGGCCTGCACGAGGTACCCGGCACAGGCACCGGCGATCACCCCGAGCGCCGCGGCGGCACCGATCAGCGCGGCGAACCGCCCCCGCCGGCGCCCCCGGGGCTCGTCCGGGGCCGCGGCGGCCGGAGCCGCGGTGTCCGCGGCCGGGACGGCCTCCGGGGTGTCGGACGGCACCGGCGCACCGGACGGTCTCGGTGCGTCCGGGGCGTCGGCCGCTTCTTCAGGTTGTTCCAAGGCGTCCCCCACAGAAGGTGAAGCGCGCGTTCCGTCCGCGCGTGCTGAGGAGACTCACAGGTGATCGTCACGGTTGCAGGGTGCATTGATTACGATTCGGCCATGGCGAAGAAGCTCGTGATCAAGGTGACCGCGGGGGCCGACGCCCCCGAACGCTGCTCCCAGGCGTTCACGGTGGCGGCGGTGGCCGTGGCGAGTGGGGTGGACGTCTCCGTGTGGCTGACCGGGGAGTCGGCGTGGTTCGCGCTGCCGGGCCGGGCCGCCGAGTTCGAGCTGCCGCACGCCGCGCCGCTGCCCGAGCTGATCGAGTCGCTCCTGGCCGGCGGCCGCCTCACCCTGTGCACGCAGTGCGCGGCCCGCCGCGACATCACGGAGAAGGACGTCCTCGAGGGCGTGCGGATCGCGGGTGCGCAGGTGTTCGTGCAGGAGGCACTGGCCGACGACACCCAGGCGCTCGTCTACTGAGACGACGGAGGCGACGCGGAGGACGTGGACGGCGCGGAGGACGCGGAGGACGCGGACGACGCGGACGACCGCAGACAACGCGGACGACGGACGGGAGGCGGCCCGCCGGGGCTCACCGGGGCCGCTTCTTGCCGTCCAGCTCGTCCCACCACTCGTCGGACTGCGGGTCGCCGGAGGGGTCGTCCCACCAGCGGTCCTCGGGGCCGCGCCGGTTGGCCACCACGGCGGCGAGCGGCGGGATGACCATGGCCACCACGCACATGCCCACCGCCGCCGGCACCGACCACAGTCGCACGACGCCCCAGGCCAGGACGAACAGTCCGATGCACGTGCCCATCATGACGAAATAGGTGCGGCGCCTGCGCGCGTACATACGTCCAGCGTAGGTCCGGACACGCCGAAGGGCCGCATCCCAGGCGTCCAACCCGTGGGATGCGGCCCTTCGGTGAGCGGGCTCAGACCGCGATCGCGACCTCGGCCAGACCGCCCTGCTGGGCGACGACCGTGCGGTCGGCGGTGCCGCCGGGCACCAGGGCGCGGACGGTCCAGGTGCCCTCCGCCGCGTAGAAGCGGAACTGTCCGGTGGCGGAGGTGGGGACCTCCGCGGTGAACTCGCCGGTCGAGTCCAGCAGACGGACGTAGCCCGTCACCGGCTCACCGTCGCGGGTCACCTGTCCCTGGATGGTGGTCTCACCGGGCTTGATCGTCGAGGCGTCCGGGCCGCCGGCCTTCGCACCGCACATGTCTTACTCCTGAAGGGGTCTGGAAGCGTCGGTCGGGGTGGCTTACTTGGCGGGGCCGAGCTCGATCGGCACGCCGACGAGGGAGCCGTACTCGGTCCAGGAGCCGTCGTAGTTCTTGACGTTCTCCACGCCGAGCAGCTCGTGCAGCACGAACCAGGACAGCGCGGAGCGCTCACCGATGCGGCACAGGGCGATGGTGTCCTTGGACAGGTCGATCTGCTCGTCCTCGTAGAGCGCCTTGAGCTCCTCGTCGGACTTGAAGGTGCCGTCGTCGTTGGCGTTCTTGGACCACGGGATGTTGCGGGAGGTCGGCACGTGGCCGGGGCGCTGCGACTGCTCCTGCGGCAGGTGCGCGGGGGCGAGCAGCTTGCCGGAGAACTCGTCGGGCGAACGCACGTCGACGATGTTCTGCTTGCCGATGGCGTCCACGACCTCGTCACGGAAGGCTCGGATGGACGTGTCCTGCGGCTTGGCCTTGTACTCGGTCTTCGGCCGCTCCGGCACCTCGTCGCCGGGGACCAGCTCGCGGGCGTCGAGCTCCCACTTCTTGCGGCCGCCGTCGAGGAGCTTGACGTTCTCGTGGCCGTACAGCTTGAAGTACCAGTAGGCGTACGCGGCGAACCAGTTGTTGTTGCCGCCGTAGAGGACGACGGTGTGGTCGTTGGCGATGCCCTTGTCGGACAGGAGCTTCTCGAAGCCCTCCTGGTCGACGAAGTCGCGGCGGACCGGGTCCTGCAGGTCCTTGGTCCAGTCGATCCGGACGGCGTTCCTGATGTGGTTCTTGTCGTAGGCGGACGTGTCCTCGTCCACCTCGACGATGACGATGGTCGGGTCGTCCAGGTGCTCCTGGAGCCAATCGGCGTCGACCAGGACGTCGCTGCGGCTCATGCTTTTCTCCTCCGGGGCAGATGCGGCGGGGCGTGCGAGTAGGAGGTGCGCGGCCGCACCGGGCCGGCGCACGGGTGCCCTCAGCGGGGCGGGGCGGGAATGCGGACGGCGACGCGTCCGCTCAGAAGGGTCGACAGAGCATGGCGGCGACACGGCACAGGTCCACTGCCCGCCGCTTCGTGAGATCCGCCTGTCCTCGCGCTCGGAGGACGCTCGTCTGACACTGCATGCAGCCGATCGTAAGGAGAGCGGGGCGGGCGTGTCACCGGCATGTCACATGGCGAGACGCGATCGTCCACCATTCGGTACAGAGAAGCCCCGAGTCGCCTTCCCGCGGGCCCCGGGTTCGCGCGCGCCCGCCGTCACATCTACCCTGCGGACTCCCCCGTCTCGCCTGTCGGACGCCACCGTCCGCCGAGCCCTTCCTCACCCGACCAGACGGACGTCGGACCCCTTCACCGTGATCTCCACCCCGTTCCGCGCCGCCTCGACCTTGTCCAGCCGGATGCCGCCGGGCAGGCCGTCGATCTTCTGCTCGAAGTCGGTGATCTCCCGGATGCGGGACTCGACGAGCTCGACCCCGCCGAACTTCGGCACGCCGTCCGCCTTCACCCGGACGGTGTGGCCGTCCACGACCGTCACCGAGCTGAGCACGGAGACCGGCTCGGGCAGCTCGGCACCGAGCACGGTGGCCTCCACCTCGACCTTGATCTTCCCGTTGCCGCCGTCGGACAGACCGACGACGTTCGCGGTGACCCCGGGGCCCACCCGGGTGGGCTCGGACCTGGCGGTCTCGAGCAGCTCGTCGTAGGCGACCGTCGCGGTGCCGGTGGCGCGGGCGGCGGTGGCGGAGCCGAAGTCGCCGGAGAACTCGACGCCCTCCATGTCGGCCCGCAGGTCGTCGATGCGGATCTTCCGGGCGCCGTCGCCGGTGGCGGCCTCGTAGTCCCGGATCCCGACCTCGACACCGTCGAGGGTGCCGCCCGCGACCTGGGTGAGGAAGGGGAAGCCCTTGATGGACACGTCGGGGGTGCTGGTGAGGTTCTCGGCCGCCTTCAGCCGGTCCGCCGCCTCGCCTTCGGCGAAGTGGACCGCGACGCGGTCCACGATCACGAAGATCCCGCCCAGTATCACGGCGACGATGAGCAGTGTTCGCAGTGCGCGCATGCGGTGTTTCCCCCACCTAGGCGTGTCCGACGGCATCCCTCGACGGCCGGTCGGCCGTCAGCGCGAGGGTAGTCCCGCGGGGGGCGGGGGCAGCGAAATTGTCGATCACCTGTGACAGGGCCCGCACCGCCGGGGCGGGGGCCGCACACCCCGCGGCCCCGGCCCCCTCCGCCCTCAGCCGAACACGCGCCCCAGCACGTACACCGCCGGGGCGGCCGCCGCCAGCGGCAGGGCGACGCCCGCCGTGAAGTGGACGAAGCGCGACGGGTAGTCGTAGCTCGCGACCCGGTGCCCGATCAGGGCGCAGACCGCCGCACCCGCCCCGAGCAGCGCGCCCGAGGCGCCCAGGTCCGTCATCGAGCCGACCACGAACCCCGCGGCGGCCGCCGCGAGCAGCGCGATGCCCACGGACACCGCGGTCAGCGCCCCCGGCAGCGGCAGCGCCCGCGCCACGGCCGCCGCGGGGTTCGTGGTCGGCTCGATGACGGACC
>NZ_MSGP01000704.1 GCF_002078235.1 Streptomyces viridosporus | reverse complement strand
TCGAGGCCCCGCCGACGCCCGCCGCGACGAGACCGACGGAGAAGGTCGACCCGTTGGCCGCGGCCACGATGCCGCGCGGGGCCATCCACGCGAGGAAACCGCGCTCGCCCCGGGACAGGCCCGCTCCGAGCGTCGCCAGCCAGACGGCCAGCGGACGCGCGACCAGGACCAGGACCGCGACCAGGCCGAGTGCCGGCAGGACCACATGGCGCAAGGAGGCCGGGGTGATCGTGGCGGAGAGGGAGACGAACAGCAGCCCGATGATCAGCTGAACCAGTGTCTCGAAGAAGGGGCGCTCCTCGGGCACGTCGAAACCGGGCAGGTACACCACCGCGAGCCCCATGACGATCGCCGCGATGAGCCCGGAATCGTCGCGGACCATGTCGCAGGCCGCGGCCACCGCGATCACCGTGGCCAACTGCGCGGAGGTGGCCGGCACGTCACCGAGCCGGAGCCTGGCCAGCAACAGCCACAGCAACGCCGTCCCCACGGCGGCACCGGCCAGACCGACACCGACACTGATCGCGAACTGCACCACCCAACGCCCGAAGCCCCTGCTCTGACCGCCGTTGAGGACACCGGCGTAGACCAGGGCACCCAGAATGCCCCCGACGGGGTCCACGAGGGAGCCTTCCCAGGTGAGGATCCGCTGGAGCCGATCGGTGGGCCGGACGAAGGCGAGCAGCGGCCCGACGACGGTCGGTCCCGAGACCACGAGGATCGCGCCGAGCGTCAATGCCGCCGGCGCGGACATTCCCAGCACGGGTACGGCGAACAGCGTGGTGAACGCCCAGGACAGGACCACCCCGATCACGATCAGCCTGACCACGGTGCGGCGCGGGCGCCCCCGGAGCTTGCGCAGGTCGAGCCCGAGCCCGGAGTCGTAGAGGATCACCGCCACGGCAAGCGACACCAAGGGGCTGAAGGCAGGGCCCAGCAGCCGGTCGGGATGGATGTCGTCGGTCAGCGCCCCCGCGACGAACCCCGCCGGGAGCAGGATGATCAACGCCGGTACGCGCACACGGGAGGCGACGACCTGGGAGCCGACCGCGAGTACGAAGGTCAGGCCCACACCGAGGAGGATCTCGTCGGTCGTCACCGCTCGCCCTTCCTCCGGCTTCTCCCACCGTCGGTCCCGCTCACCGTTCGCGTCCCATGCTCATCCGGCGGGGAGCCCCGCGCATCTCCGTCGGGCTTCCGGGGATCACAAGGGCTTCCGGGCCTCCGGGCCTCGCCGGCCTGTGGCGTGTGGCCGGGGCGCCCGTCCGCCGTGCCGTCGCGGGCGACGGGGGTGAAACACCGCGCGCGGCCTGCGGGAGGGCCGCAGGCCGCGCGCGGGGTGGTACACGCCGTCCGGTGCCCGGTCACACTCCGGCCGGCACCGCGTCCCGGTCGGTCGTCAGCGGCTCCGGGTAGGTGTCCCGCATCCGGCGCAGGAGCGCCGTGCACCAGATGCCGACGGCCGAGATGAGCATCAGCAGTGCCGCGGCCGGCCAGTAGTGGCCTCCGACCAGCGCCGTCAGCGAGAGCGCGGCCAGCGGGGCGAAGCCACCGAAGATCATGTTGCAGATCTGGTAGGACAGCGAGATCCCGGTGTAGCGGACCCGGGGCGGGAAGCCCTCGGCGAGGATCGCGGCGATCGGTCCGTACAGTGCCGACATCGTGAAGCGCATCGCCATCATGGCCGCGTAGATCAGGAAGACGCTTCCCGTGCCCATGACGAGGAACTGCGGGATGGAGAGGACGACGACACCGAACAGACCGGCGATGACGACCTTGTGCGCGCCGACGCGGTCGCCCAGCCAGGACAGGCCGGGGGTGACGACCAGTTCGACGAAGGCGGCCAGGGTCAGTCCGTTGAGCAGCATGGCTTCGGACAGGCCCAGCTCGTCGGTGCCGTACGTCAGCAGGTAGCTGGTGACGATGTAGTAGCCGCCGGTGGCCGTGGCCAGGGCGAAGACGCCGACGAGGACGGTGCGCCAGGAGGTCTGGAACACCTCGACGACCGGGAGCTTGTCCTGCACCGTCCGCTGGGCGCGGATCTCTTCCATGACCGGTGCCTCCTCCAGCTTCAGCCGGATGAGCAGTCCGATGACGACCAGCACGGCGGAGGCGAGGAACGGCACGCGCCAGCCCCAGGTCTTGAACGCCTCGTCACCCCACAGGTGCATCAGCGAGAACGCGCCGGTCGACAGGAGCGCGCCGACCGAGGAGCCCAGCTGGGCGAAGGAGCCGAAGAACGTGGCCCTGCCCTTCGGCGCGTTCTCGACGGCGATCAGCACCGCGCCGCCCCATTCGCCGCCGATGGCGATGCCCTGGATGAGCCGGAGGATGATCAGCAGCGTCGGCGCGAGCACGCCGACCTGCGCATAGGTGGGCAGCAGGCCGATCGCGAACGACGCGACACCCATCATCATGAGGGTGATGACGAGCGTGTTCTTACGGCCGACACGGTCGCCTATGTGCCCGAAGACGATGCCGCCGAGCGGGCGGAGCAGGAAGCCCACGGCGAACGTGGCGAACGCGGACATGGTGCGGAGCACGGGCGGCATGTCCGCGGGGAAGAAGACGTCGTCGAAGACGATGGCCGCGGCGGTGGCGAAGGCGTAGAAGTCGTACCACTCGATGGACGTTCCGGCGAGGGCGGCGAAGGCGGATCTCAGTGGGTTCTGCTGCTTCGCTGACTTGGCTGGCTGGGACACGGGAGCCTCCGGCAGGAGCGGCGGGAAGGGGGACGGCGGGGGG
>NZ_MSGP01000703.1 GCF_002078235.1 Streptomyces viridosporus | reverse complement strand
CCCGATCTCCACGCGCGGCGGGCCGTCGTGCCAGGTGCAGAAGACCGACACCCGGTCCGCGCCCGAGGCGAACTCCACCCGGATCCACGACTCCGTCTTCCACACCTGCATCGACCAGTCCGCCGCGCGTGGAGATCGGGAACTACTGACCGGGACCGGCGCCGCTCACCGGAACACCGAGGGGGGCGGCGCGGGCGAGGCCACCGCCGCCAGATCGGTCACCGGGGCCGCCCCGCCGGTGAAGTCCGCGAGTTCCCTGCCGTGCTGGACCCGGCCCGGGTGCGGGTCGCAGGCGGCGCGGCGGGTCAGCTCGGCGATCGGCAGGGGCGCGTCGGAGGCGACCAGGACGGCGTTGCCGAAGCGCTTGCCGCGCAGCACCGCGGGGTCGGCGATCAGCGCGAGCTCGGCGAACCGGGCGGCCGCGGTGGCGACCTGGCCGCGTAGATGCGCGAGCGGTGGCCCGTCGGCGAGGTTGGCGGCGTAGACCCCGCCGGGTCCGAGCACCCGGCGGACGTCGTCGAGGAACTCGGTCGAGGTCAGGTGGGCCGGTGTCCGGGCCCCGCTGAAGACGTCGGCGACGACGAGACCGGCCCAGCCGTCCGGCACCTTGGCGAGCCCTTCCCGGGCGTCCGCCGAGCGCACCCGGATCCGTGCCCCGGGGTCCAGCGGCAGCTCGCGGCGGACCAGGCGCACCAGCGCCGCGTCCCGCTCGACGACCTGCTGGGTGGAGCGGGGGCGGGTGGCGGCGACGTACCGGGCGAGGGTGAACGCGCCGCCGCCGAGGTGCACGGCGTGCACCGGCTTGCCGGGCGGGGCGAAGAGGTCGACGACGTGGCCGAACCGGCGCTGGTACTCGAAGGAGAGGTGGGCGGGGTCGTCCAGGTCGACGTGCGACTGCGGGGCCCCGTCGACCAGCAGCGTCCAGGCCCGCGACCGCTCCCGGTCGGGGATGAGCTGGGCGAGTCCCCCGTCGACGCTCTCGGTGACGGCTTCGGCGGCGGACCGCCGGCGCCCGGGGTTCCTGGACCTTCCCATGGGGACATTGTCCCAGGCGTCCACCGCCGGCCGGACGGGGTCCGTCAGCAGCAGCGGTCCGCCGCCTCGATCAGTCGCTGGGCCTCGTCCAGGGCCGCCCGCAGCACCGCGGGGTCCGTCGCCCGGTCCGCCTCCCCGGGGGGCACCAGCCAGTCCGAGCCCTCCACCGGCGGTCCGGGGGAGGGCCGCAGCCCGCGGCCGTCGGTCTCCGTACAGGTGCTGCCCGGCACGTCCCACGCGGCGGCCGTCCCCGGCGGGACCAGGAAGCCGAGCGTGTCACTGCCGTCGTCGTGCAGGACGGGCCCCACCGCTTCACCGGCGCCGCGCCGCAGGATGTCGACCGCCTCCAGACCCTGCCGTGCGGGAACCGTGACCACGTCGCACCCGGGGGCTCCGAAGGGCGGTGCGCCGCCTGCCGCGGCCGTCCCGCATCCGGTCGCCGGCGCGCCCGGCGGTGCGCTCGACGCCGCACCCGGCGGCGTCAGAGGATCGCTGCTCTGGCTGGTCACCATCCCGGCCTCCACCACACACATTCCTGCCTGAACACGAGCGGGTCGGGAGTCGGGGGCCTCCCGGTCCACGGGGTTCAACGCGCCGGGCCGTCAACGGCAACGGTGGAAGTGCGCCGCAAAGGATGGCAGATCATGGCGGATCGCGGATGAGATATCCGGTTTGTGGCCAAACTCCGCGTGGCGGATCCGTCACAGCCGGTACGTTCTTGCCCGCCGGAAACAGGGCGACACTCCGACAACCGGACAACTCGCCCCGAACCCGGCATGGTTCGACGGTTCGCAGAGAGGACCCGGCCATGGCGTCGTCAACGGTGCCCTCGTCCCAGCCCGACCGGCCACCCCGGCCCAACCTCGTCTTCCGGCAACTGCGCGGACCGCGCTCGCCGGCCGAGTTCGCCGCGGCAGTCCGCCGGGCCGCCCGCGAGATCGGTGAGCGGGTCAGCTGCGACGCGCGGTACGTGCACCGGGTGGAGGCGGGCGAGATCCGCTGTCCCAACTACGCCTATGAACGGGTGTTCCTGCACATGTTCCCCGGCCGCACGCTGACCGACCTGGGCTTCGCGCCCCGCTCGTCGGTCCGCGGACGCCGGGCCCGGGAGACCGGGAACACGCCTTCGGCGCACCCCGGGCACCCGGTGGACGCCACGGGTGAGACACGCGTGGCAGACGAGCCGTACGACACACAGGACCGGTACGACACGTACACCACGTACGACACGCACGACCAAGAGGAGAGCGACGTGCTGCGTCGCGCATTCATGACCGGCGGAGGCGCCACGGTGGCCGCCGCCTCACTGGGCCCCCTCGGGTTCGCCCCGGACGCCTCGGCGGCACGGCGCGCCGTGCGCCGCGCCGGGGAGAGCGACGCGGGCGCGCTGGAGGAAGCCGTCCGCCGGATCCGGCTGCTGGACGACCGGCACGGGGCGGACGGCCTCTACCGACGTGCGGCGGCCCCCCTGCGCGCCGCCTACGCGTTGCTGGACGCCGGCGCGACCCGGCAGCGGACGGCGGACCGGCTCTACGCGGGCGCCGGTGAACTGGCCATCTCGGTGGGCTGGCTGGCCCACGACTCGGGCCGCTTCGACGACGCGCGCTCGCACTACGCGGAGGCGCTGGCGACCGCGCGGGTGACCGGGGACCCGGGCCTGGAGGCGCACGCCTTCTGCAACACGGCGTTCCTCGCGCGGGACGCGGGCCGGCCCCGGGAGGCGGTGCGGGCGGCGCAGGCCGCACAGCGGGTGGCGCGGCCGCTCGGCTCGCCGCGGCTGATGTCGCTGCTGGCGCTGCGCGAGGCGGGCGGCTGGGCCGGGCTCGCCGACCGGGCGGGCTGCGAGCAGGCCCTGGTCCGGGCCCAGGCCTACTTCGACCGCGGCCCCTCGGAGGCGGACCCCGAGTGGATGAGCTTCTACGGGGAGGCCGAGCTGGAGGGCTTGGAGGCGCAGTGCTGGTCGACCCTGGGCGACTGGCCGCGCGCCGCCCGGCACGCGCGGCGGGCGGCGGAGCTGCAGCACCCGCACTTCACCCGCAACATCGCCCTGTACACGGCCGAGCTGGCGGACGACCTGGCCCGCGGCGGACGCCCCGACGAGGCGGCCCGGGCCGGGATGCGGGTGCTGGACCTGCTGACCGAGGTCCAGTCGTCCCGGGTCCAGACGATGCTGGCGGGCACGTCCCGCGTCCTGCTCCCGCACCGCCGCGCCTCGGACGTGTCGGCGTTCCTGGACCGCCACGCCTCGTTCCCCCGCGCGGTCTGAGCGGCCGCGCGGTGTGAACGGCCGCGCGGTGTGAGCGATCACACGCGGTCCGAACGGCCGCGAGCGGCGCGTGCCGCCGCGCGGTGCGGGTGGCCGCGCGGTGCCGAGCCCCCGGCCCGGCGGCGGCGGCCGCCGCTCAGGCCGTCAGATGCCCCAGGTCGTTCCAGCTCTCGATGGCCGGCTCCCCGTACGCCCAGCCCAGGACCGACAGCGACGTCGGGTTGAGGCGGATGCGGGCCGCGAAGTCGAGGGGCAGGCCCAGCCAGCGGGCGCCGATGGAGCGGAGGACGTGCCCGTGGGCGAAGACCAGCACGTCCCGGTCGGCCGAGCGCGCCCAGGCCACCACCTCGTCCGCGCGGGCCGTCATCCCGGCGAGGGTCTCCCCCTCGGGGACGCCGTCGCGCCAGATGAGCCAGTCCGGCCGGGCGGCCCGTATCTCGGCCGGGGTCATGCCCTCGTACGCCCCGTAGTCCCACTCCATGAGGGTGTCCCAGGTCTGCGCGCGCTCGCCGAAGCCGGCGAGTTCGCAGGTCTCCCGCGCGCGGACCAGCGGGCTGGTGCGCACCTCGGCCTCCGGCAGCCCGTCGTACGACGCCCGGTGCAGACGCTCGCCGAGGAGCTCGGCACCCCGCCGGCCCTCCTCCAGGAGCGGTACGTCGGTCCTGCCGGTGTGTTTGCCGGACAGCGACCAGGCGGTCTGTCCGTGCCGGGCCAGCAGGATGCGCGGTGCCATGGGAGACCTTTCGGGAAATTCGCGGACGGAACTCCTCCATCATCGCCCACCCCGGTCACGGGCAACCCGGCGGGCGGTACCGACGTCTATCAGGGCCGGGGGCGTCTCACCGGGGACGCGCACACCGTAGAGTGACTGGCCGCCGACGGGCGTGAGAACGAAGGGGGAGGGCGATCGGATGCCGCACACCGAGAAACCGGGCATCGAGGCGGCCCCGGCGACCCGGCTGCGCTGGTGGACAGAGCTACCGCTGATCGTCCTGGTGTACGCCTGCTACTCGGCGGGGCGGCTGATCGTCCGGGGCGACGTCTCCGACGCCGTGGACCACGGTCTGGCGATCCTGCGCATCGAGAAGGCCCTGCACCTCAACGCCGAGCACCCGCTCAACCGCCTTTTCACGCGCGAACCGTGGCTGGGCATACCGGCCGACTTCTGGTACGCGTCGCTGCACTACCTGGTGACGCCCGCGGTCCTCGTCTGGCTGTTCCGGTCCCGCACGGTGCGCTACCGCGCCGCCCGCACCTGGTTGATGACGTCCACCTTCATCGGTCTGATCGGCTTCACCCTGCTGCCCACCTGTCCGCCCCGGCTGCTCGACGCGAGCCACGGCTTCGTGGACACCATGGCCCACTACAGCTCCTGGGGGTGGTGGGGCGGCGAGGCGAGCGCCCCGCGGGGCCTGGGCGGGATGACCAACCAGTACGCGGCGATGCCGAGTCTGCACGTGGGCTGGGCGCTGTGGTGCGGGGTGATCCTGTGGCAGTGCGGGCGGACGCGTCTGACGCGGACGGCCGCCGTGGTCTATCCGCTGGTGACCACGATCGTGGTGATGGGCACCGCGAACCACTACTTCCTCGACGCGCTCGCGGGGGCGGCCGTCATGGGCGTCGGACTGCTGCTGACCCCGGCCGTGATGCGGTACGCGGACCGGGCCAAGTCCCGGTTCCTGCCCCGTCCCACACCGGTCGCGGCGGACTCCTCCGGCACCCGTTCCCCGATTGTCAGTGCAGGATGCCAGACTTCCGCGGGTGAGCGATTTCCACGGCAGTGGCAGCACCAGTCGCGGTACGGACCGGGATCCGAGCCGGATGCCTCCCCCTCGGACGCCGGAGAGGAAGCTCCGGCACCGGCTCGCTGAACTGCGCGGCCCCGAGGTCCAGGCCAAGGCGCTGGACGCGCGCGCCCTGGCCGCCCTCGCCGCCAACCCGGGCTGCAGACGGCGCGCGATCCTCGACGGTGCCGGGGTGAACAAGGCGGCGCTGGCGAGTGCGTTGGGCTCGCCGTCGGTCTTCGGGCAGTCCCAGTTCGCGTTCGTGCGGGGCAACGCGTTCGAGGCGAAGGTCAAGGCCGACGGTGGCACCGAACTGCTGCGGCTGGCCCACGAGAAGCTGGACCGCTCGGCCGAACCGCCCACCGCCGCGCGCGTGCCCGACCTGACCGCTCCCGGACCCGCGGGGTGCCTGGAGCGTACGCGGCTGGCGCTGCGCGAGGCCGCGGAGGCCGCCGCCGCGGACCCGGGCACCTGGACGCTGCTCGACCACCCGATGCTCGCGCTCGACGTCGCCGGCTCCCCCGCCTTCCTGGAGCCGGACGCGGTGGTGGTGCACCCGGACGGCAGTTGGACGGTCGTGGAGATCAAGTCCTTCCCGATGCTGGACGGCGCCGCGGACCCGTCGAAGGTCGGCGCGGCGGCCCGCCAGGCGGCGGTGTACGTGCTGGCGCTCGAGGAGGTGGCCGGCCGGCTCGACCCTCCCCCGCGGGTGCGGCACCGGATCCTGCTCGTGTGCCCCAAGGACTTCTCCAACCTGCCCACCGCGTCGGCCGTGGACGTGCGCAAGCAGCGCGCGGTGACCGCCCGTCAGCTGGCCCGGCTCACCCGGATCGAGGAGATCGCCGACGCGCTCCCGGAGGGCACGTGCTTCTCGCCGGAGCTGCCCGCCGAGCAGTTGACGGCGGCCGTGGAGTCGGTCCCGGCGACCTACGCGCCGGAGTGCCTGTCGGCGTGCGAGCTGGCCTTCCACTGCCGGGACCGCTCCCGCGCGGCCGGCGCGGTGACCTCCCTGGGTCGTCCGGTCCGCGCGGAACTGGGCGGTCTGACGACCGTCCGGGACGTGCTGGCGGCGGCCCACGGCCGGGCCGGTGACCCCGACGACCCGGTGGTGGCGGCACTGCGGCGCGCGGCGGCCCTGCGCGCGGAGGCGCTGGGCACCGCCGCCGCGGCCGCTCCCGCCGCCGTCCGGGAGGTGGCCCCTTGTCGCTGATCACCACCCTCGCCCGCCTCGAGGCCGTCAGCACCGGCCGCGCCCGGCCCGCCGCCACCGTCCGGCACCGGCACCTGTCGACGCGGCCCCTGGTGTTCGTGCCGCTCACCACCGCCGGCGAGGCGGGCGCCCCGCTCGGCGCGCTGGTGGGCACCGACCGGGACGCGCCGCGGCTGCTGGTCGTCCCGCAGCCGCGCGACCGCGACCTCAGGTTCGCGTTCCTCGCCGAACTGGCCGACGTGGTCCTTCCCTACGTCGACGGATTCGCCGGCGCCGTGGAGGCGGCCGAGCGCACCGAGACCGACCCGGAGACCGGCAAGCGGGTCAAGGTCGAGGTCGAACTGTGCGCGGACGCGCCCCAGCTGATCGTGCCGAGCCGGGCGGGCATCGACCTCGTACGGCTCCTCGGCCGGTCCATGCGCTTCAGGCGCACGGCGGAGCAGGATCCCGAGACCCCGTTCCCGGCGCCGCCCCGGGTGCCGCTGCTGGGGCGGTGGCTGACGCACTTCGGGGAGCGGGCCCGGGTGCCCGGCTCGTCGCTGCTGCTGGCCATGACCGACGTCCTGGCCCGGCACTGGGCGACCGGGCAGTCCACCCTGGAGGACCAGCACCTGGGGGCGCTGCTCGCCTGGATCGCCCCGCCCGAGGGACGCTCCGGCGCCGAGGCCGCGCAGGAGGCCGAGCTGGCGCGGGACGCCGACGGCCAGCTGGTGTGCCCGCCCGCGGGCCCGGCGACCGATCCGGCGTTCGACAACAAACTGCTCGCCCCGGCCATCGAGCGCTACGACCGCGCCCGCACCGCGCTCGCCGCCGCGGAGGACGGGCTGGAGGCCGACGCCCGCCTCGGCGCCCTGACCGCCGCCGAGCGGGACGTCCGCGCGCTGGTGGAGAGCCGCACACGGCCCACCTGGGACGCGGTGTGGCGCGGCCTGGACCTGTTGCGGGAGCTGCCGCAGGGCGCGCGCGTCGAGGAGCGGTGGACGCGCGACCGCTGGTCGTTCACCGGTCACCGGGACCGCGTCCTGGCCGGCGAGCCGCCGCAGCCGCGCCGCGACGACGCCGTCACCGCGGCCAACAAGCTCGCCGTGCGCGAGCGGGAGCAGGCCCGCCTGGAGGCCCAGGAGGCCCTGGACGATCCGCTGGTGATGGCGGGCCGGCGGCTGGCCGGGGAGGCCTTCGCGGGCGAGGTCGTCGACGTGGTGATGGCGTACAGCGAGAGCAAACGGCCCAGCCCCCGTCCGCTGGTCACCGTCCGCACGGACGACCGCCCGCACCTGGGCGAGCGGACCCGGGTGTACCGCACGCTGGGCGGCAAGCCGCAGACGGCGGAGTTCGCCGGGTACGAGGACGGCGGACCGGACGCCGGCGGCGACGACGGCGACGACGGCGGCCTCCTGATCGTCCTGCGGATCATGGACAAGATGGGCCGCGGCAAGGAGCCCGAGGAGGGGTCCGTGCCGGAGAAGGGCGACCGCGTGTGCTTCACGCTGTTCGAACACGAACCGCGCGGCGGGGCGAAGCTGCCCGACCCGGAGGAGACGCCGTGGACGCACGGCGGCCCGCCGGGCGAGGAGGCCGCCGTGCCGGAGACCGCCGACCCCGTGACCGAGGAGGACCTTCTTTGATCACCGAGGCCGTGGCCTCCCCGGCCGGTTCCGACCCCGGTGCGGCGGCCGCCCGCGCCACCGACGCGATCCTGGACGACACGCTGCACGGCACCGCGCGCGGTGTCGTCGTCGACTCCCCGCCCGGCGCCGGCAAGTCCACCCTGGTGGTCCGCGCGGCACTGGAACTGGCCGCGGCGGGCCGCCCGCTGATGGTCGTGGCGCAGACCAACGCGCAGGTCGACGACCTGGTGCTGCGGCTCGCCGAGAAGAACCCCGACCTGCCGGTCGGCCGGCTGCACAGCAGCGACACCGACCCGTACGACAAGGCGCTCGACGCGCTGGAGAACGTCCGCACGTCGGCGAAGGCGGCCGATCTCACCGGGCTGGACGTGGTCCTGTCGACGGCGGCGAAGTGGGCGCACGTCAAGGGCGTCGAGCCGTGGCGGCACGCCATCGTCGACGAGGCGTACCAGATGCGCTCGGACGCGCTGCTCGCCGTGGCCAACCTGTTCGAGCGGGCGCTGTTCGTGGGCGACCCGGGGCAGCTGGACCCGTTCGCGATCGTGGGCAGCGAGCAGTGGGCGGGCCTGTCGTACGACCCGTCCGCGTCGGCCGTGACCACCCTGCTCGCCCACAACCCCGGCCTGCCGCAGCACCGGCTGCCGGTGTCGTGGCGGCTGCCGGCCTCGGCGGCGCCCCTGGTGTCGGACGCCTTCTACCCGTACACGCCGTTCCGCAGCGGCACCGGCCACGGGGACCGCGGGCTCACCCTCGCCGTCCCGCCGGACGGTTCGGGCCCGGACCGGGTGATCGACGAGGCGGCCGAGTCCGGCTGGGGCCTGCTGGAGCTGCCCGCCCGGCACACCCCGCGCACGGACCCGGAGGCGGTGCGGGCGGTGGCGACGGTCGTGCGCAGGCTGCTGGACCGCGGCGGCGCGACCACCTCCGAGCGGTCACCGGACCCCGTTCCGCTGACCGCCGGCCGGATCGCCGTCGGCACCGCGCACCGGGACCAGGCGGCGGCGGTGCGGGCGGCACTCACGGAGCTGGGCGTGACGGACGTCACGGTCGACACGGCGAACCGTCTGCAGGGCCGGGAGTACGACGTCACGGTGGTCCTGCACCCGCTCTCCGGCCGCCCCGACGCCACCGCCTTCCACCTGGAGACGGGCCGGCTGTGCGTGCTCGCCTCCCGGCACCGGCACGCGTGCATCGTGGTGTGCCGGGCGGGGGTGGGCGACCTGCTGGACGACTACCCGTCCACGGAGCCGGTCCAGCTGGGCACGCTCGTGAAGTTCCCGGACGGCTGGGAGGCCAACCACGCGGTCCTCGCCCACCTCGCCGAACACCGCGTGCGGTGGCAGCCCTGACCCGGCCTCCGCCCACCGGACGACGCCCACCGGCCCCGCCCCCTCGCCGGACGGAGCCCGGCACGCCGCCGGAGGCGGCCGGTGACCACGGCCCGGACGGCTGGGAGGCCGATCACGCGGTCCTCGCCCACCTCGCCGAACACCGCGTGCGGTGGCGGCCCCGACGGCGGGGGCGAGGCCCTCTTGCGAAGGCGCGGGACAATGGACGGTGGCCCGCTTCCCCGAAGGCGCATCCCGGTGGATCGCCCCGGCGGGTCGATCACGACGTACGAGAAGGAGAGATCATGGCGGAGCCCACGCCGCGCCGGGACGAACCGCGGCTACGCCCCGCGCCCCTGCTGTTCGAGCCCGCGGCGTCGGCCGCCGATCCCGAGCACTTCTTCGACCTGGAGTCGATCGACGATCCGCGCGCGCTGCTGGAGCGGGCGACGGAGCTGACGCTCGCGTTCCGTGCCGCGGCGGACCGGGCGATGGAGTTCCAGGCGGTGGCGGCGGCCCAGCTGGCCGATCCCCGGCGCTTCGACCGGCTGACGACGGCCGACATCGCGGAGCGCGCCGAGTGGACCGAGGACTACGCGAAGAAGATGGTCGAGTTCGGGCGGGGCCTGATGCGCGGCGGCGAAGGCCCGGAGGACACCGACCCGGTGTGAGCCCGGCGGGTCCTGGGATTCTCGTGGGTCCTGGGATTCCTGTGGGTCCTGTGGGGCCCACCACCCCGGGCTTGGACAGACGTGGCATATGCCGGGCGGGCACCCTATCCCCTCCCCCGGCGCCGCGTCCCGGGTTCCGGCAACCCTGGGAAACCGTTCCCTCACGGCGGGTAGACCTGTGCGGCATGAGCAGTACACGGAATGCCTCCGACCCCGGCGGCGTCACCCCGGACGGTGCCGCCTGGCTCGCCTCGGCGGGAACGTCTCCGCGCAGCACCCTCTCGCACTGGGCGGAGCGGGCGACCGCGCCGGTCGTCCTGCCCTGCGGCGTGGCCTTCGACGTGGTGAGCGCGCCCGCGATCTTCGGGCGCCGGATGCTGGACCGGATGTGGGAGGAGGGGCCGGGTTCCGGGCCGGTGGCGGAGTTCCGGGGCCGGATGCTGCTGTTCGCGGCGCCGGGGGCGGCCCAACGGCTGCCGGTCCTGCTGGAGTGGGAGGAGTGGGGCGCGCACGACCGCGGGCACGGCCGCGGGCACGGCCGCGCCGGCGGTGTCCCGCCGCTGCTGTGCCACGGCACCGGCGACGCGGTGACGGTCCCGGCCCTCCTCGACACCACGGCCGCCGCGGTCCGCTCCGACTCGCGCTGGCTGGTCGCCCCGGACACGCGTCATCCCTGGTTACCGGGCCCGGAGGTACTGCTCTGGGCGGCCGTACGGGCGGCCCGCGCGGCCGTGCGGATATCGATTTTTCCTCCCGCCGACCGGGGTGCTAATGTCTACGACGTCAGCAGGCGCCGCTAGCTCAGTTGGTTAGAGCAGCTGACTCTTAATCAGCGGGTCCGGGGTTCGAGTCCCTGGCGGCGCACGACACGGAGAAGGCCTCCTGCAAGAGCGGGGGGCCTTCTCCCGTATGCGCCCCCGCCGGTGATCACCCCGTGGTGATCTTCACCGTCCACGCCCCCGAGGCCGTGCGTCCCTCCACCTCCACCCGTACGGACTCCCCCGGCACCGTGAAGGTCTCGCCGAGGGCGACCGGGGCGTCGGCGAGACCTTCACGGTGC
>NZ_MSGP01000702.1 GCF_002078235.1 Streptomyces viridosporus | reverse complement strand
CGGCCTGCCCGTCGGGCTGGTGAGCCTCGGCGACCTGGCCCGGGCACGGGATCCCGGATCGGCGCTGGCCGACATCAGCCGCGCGAAGCCGGACGAGAACAGCTGAACGAAAGGACAGGGAAACCCCATGCGCATCGCATTCCTGACCGCGCCCGAGGGCGTCGAGCAGGTCGAGCTCACCGAGCCGTGGCAGGCGGCCGTGGACGCCGGACACCAACCCGTGCTCGTCTCGACGCAGCCGGGCAAGATCCAGGCGTTCGACCACCTCGACAAGGCGGACACCTTCCCCGTGCAGGAGGTCGTCGGCGAGACGTCGGCCGACTCCTTCGGCGGGCTGGTGCTGCCGGGCGGGGTGGCCAACCCCGACTTCCTGCGCACGGACGAGAAGGCCGTGGCGTTCGTGCGGGACTTCTTCGAACAGGGCCGGCCGGTCGCCGCGATCTGCCACGCCCCCTGGACCCTCATCGAGGCGGACGTGGTCCGGGACCGGGTGCTGACCAGCTGGCCGAGCCTGCGGACCGACCTCCGCAACGCCGGTGCGACGTGGGTCGACGAGCAGGTGAAGATCTGCGACCACGGGCCCAACAAGCTGGTCACCAGCCGCAAGCCGGACGACCTCAAGGCGTTCTGCGAGACGTACCTGGAGGTGTTCGGGTCGGAAAAGGGCTGAGGAGGCTCCGAGGAAGTCCGACGAGGAAGTCCAGGACGGGCGGCGGCCGTCCGGCGCGTGCCGGGCGGCCGCCGCCCGTTCCGGGGCCCGCCGCCGTGCGGCCCCCTCCCGCGCGTCCGGACGGGCGCGGCCAGGCGCCGCGTCCCGGCGCGCTCGGCCGTGCCTCGCTCACGTGTGGTGGCGCACCGCGTCCCGGCGCGTCCGGATCACGCGGCGCGCCGTCGCGTCTTCGCCCGAGGTCAGGTGCCCGGAGTCGTGGGAGCCGCCGTGTCGGCGCCGGTCCGTTCCCGGGCGCCCTCGCGGGTGCGGCCGGCGGCCACCGGACGGCGCGGGTTGCGGCGCAGGTACTCGCCCTCCAGCTGCGCCATCCGCTCGTTGTGGGCCCGCAGCGCGTCGTTGGACCCGTACAGCAGGGTGTCGTGACGCGTGCGGTGGATGGTCTCCAGCTCCTTCATGAGCTGCTGGTCGTCCAGACGGCTCGGCTCGACTCCGGTCATCGTGGTGCCCCGCTCGTCGTGTGCGTTCATGCGGCCCGGGTACCCGCCCGGCCGGTACGAGCACTACTTCGAACGGCAACCGGGAGGGAGCCATGGAACTCGCATTCCTGAATCCACTCTACGAACGTCCCGGCCCCTGGGCCTCCGTCTACGTCGACACCTCCCGGCACACGGAGAACACCCCCCACGAACGGCAGCTGACGGCCCGGGCGATGGCCCGGGAACTGGCCGACCAGGGCGCGGACGAGGCGACCTGCGACGCGGTGCGCCGCGCGATCGAGGAACTGCGGCACTCCTCCGAACCGCACGGCCGCGCCCTGTTCGCCCGGGACGGCGAAGTGGTGCTCGACCCGCCGCTGGCCCGGCCCCCCCAGGGCGACTGGGCGCGGTGGGCACCGCTGCCCAGGGTCGCGCCGCTGCTGGAGCTGGCCGGTGAGGATCCCGTGTGCGTGGTGGCCTACGTCGACCGCAAGGGCGCGGACTTCGAGCTGCGCAGCGCACTCGGCCGGGACGACGCCGGCGGCGTCACCGGACGCCAGTGGCCGATCCACCGGACCAGCACCGTCGACTGGTCGGAGCGCCACTTCCAGTTGCGGGTGGAGAACACCTGGGAGCACAACGCCGCGGAGATCGCCGACGCGCTCGCCGTGTGCCAGGAGGAGACCGGGGCCGATCTGCTGATCCTGGTCGGCGACGACCGCGAGCAGCGCGCCGTGCACGAGCGGCTCCCGCAGCGGCTGCACGACCTGGTGGTCGAGGCCCCGCACGGCACCGGCAGCAGGCTGCTCGACGAGGACGTGGAACGGGCCCGCGCGGAGCACGTCCGCGACCGGGCCGCGGCGGAGCTGGAGCGGTTCCTGGCCGCCCGCACCCCGGACGACGAGGGCCGCGCGGGTGCTGTGGAGGGAGTTCCGGCGCTGGTGGAGGCGGCGCGCGAACACCGGATCGACGAACTGCTGGTCCGGCCGGACGGGCCGGACGCGCACCGCGAGGTGTGGATCGGGGAGGATCCGGACCAGCTGGCGGTGCGGCGCACCGATCTGAAGGTGCTCGGTGAGCAGCAGTCGTGGGCGGCCCGCGCGGACGACGCGCTGATCCGGTCGGCGGTCGCGACGGGCGCCCCCGCCCTGTCGGTGAGCGCGGCCCCGGACGCGGGGGACGACGCACCGGTGGGCGGGCTGGGGGCGCTGCTGCGCTGGAAGTGAGCCGCGGCGGCGCCCGGAGAACGAGCCGGACGGGCCTTTCGGCGGAGACCGCCGGGAGGCCCGTCGTCGCGGGCGGTTTGCGGGCGGAGAGTACGGGCAGGCGCACCGTCAGTGCTTCGGACAGCAGGCACGCCCGTGGGCAGTGGTACCCCGCTCCGGAGACGTCCGTTCCGAACGCAGGTGCGCTCCCCACGGTGACCGTCCGTCCCCGAGCACTCCGAGGGAGTTGCGACGCACCATGCCGACCCGAGCGAGCACCAGGCACCACCCGCACGACGACGCCCCCGACACCGCGGACGCCTTCCGCAGGCTGGCCGTACTGCCCCCCGGCGCGGAACGCGACGCGCTCCGCGGCGAGATCGTCGAGGCGTGGCTGCCCATGGCCGACCGCCTCGCCGGACGGTTCCGCAGCCGCGGCGAGAGCTTCGACGACCTGCGCCAGGTGGCCGCGCTCGGTCTGGTCAAGGCCGTCGACCGGTACGACCCCGGGCTCGGCAACGCCTTCGAGAGCTACGCCGTGCCGACCATCACCGGAGAGATCAAGCGGCACTTCCGCGACCACATGTGGACCCTGCACGTGCCCCGCCGGGTGCAGGAACTGCGCAACCGTGTCCGCTCCGCCTCGCAGGACCTGTCCCTGGCCGGCTCCGGCCGCCCGCCGACGGTGGCCGAGATCGCCGAGCACACCGACCTGAGCGAGGAGGACGTCCGCACGGGGCAGGGGGCGCTGGACAGCTTCACCGCGCTGTCCCTGGACGCCGAACTGACCAGCGGCGACGACGGCTACTCGCTCGGCGACACCCTCGGCGCGCCCGACCCGGCACTGGACACGGTGGTCGACCGCGAGGCCGTCAGGGAACGCCTCGCCGCCCTGCCGGAACGCGAGCAGGCCATCCTCTACATGCGCTTCTTCGGCGACATGACCCAGAGCAGCATCGCCGCGGAGCTGGGCATCTCCCAGATGCACGTCTCCCGTCTGATCAGCCGCTGCTGCGGCCGGGTCCGGGAGCAGGTCATGCGGGACCAGGACGACGGCGGGTAGGGCGCGCCCGAGCGGGCGGCGCGGCCCGGCGCGGCTCTTCACCCGCTCGGACGCACCCCTCCCGCCAATGGCGGACGGCCGCGAGCGGTACGGCGGCGGGCGGGCTGTGATGGCTGTGGGGCGCGTCTCCGTGCCCCGCCGACGTGGGCCACCCACGCGCCCGGAGGCACGGGACACGCGGGAGCGTCCCGCCTCCGTCGGGCACGTGGGGAGAACCCGCGCGGCCGTCGGGTGCGATCGCCGTGCCCCCGCCGTCGCTCGAAGGAGCCCGCACCATGCGCCGCACCGCCCGTGCCCTGTCCCTCGCCGCCGTCACCGGCACCGTCCTGCGCGCGCTCGCACCGGTCGCGTCCGCGGAGGCCGGCCCGGGCGGCGGAGCCCCCGGGGGACACCGTCGCACCGGCGGCCTCCTCCGCGCCGTGCTCCGCACCGGAGGGACACCGGTGGAAGGACCGCGCGCCGCAGGGCTCCGGACCGGACGCCGCCGAACCGGAGGACACCGCGCCGGACGCCTTCGCGCCCCCGGACACGAAGGCATCCGGGGGCGCGGAAGCGGACGCCTTGGAGCGGGAGGGGATCCTGCCGGAGTAATCCGGTCCGGAGCGGTCGGACCCGGGGCGATCAGGCTCGGAGCGGTCGGGCCCGGAGGAATCCGGCTCGGAGAGGACCGCGCCGGGCGCCACCGGGGCCACGGACACCGGGTCCAGGCATCCCGAGGCCAAGCGTCCCGATCCCGAACATCCCGAGCCCGAACGTTCCGATCCCGAGGACGTCGAGCCGGGGAGTGCCGGGGCGAGGGGCGGTCCCTGCGGGGAAGCGGCCGTACCGCGGGGCGTCCACGCCGGCGGGGGCGGGACCTTCACCGACTCCGTGCCCGCCCCGGCCGCCGGCGGACCGCTGATCGCGGGCGCGTCCGGCGCCGCCGCGCACCGGCTGTACCGCGACCGGACCGCCCGTACGGACGGCTGACGCTTCTTCCCCGGCCGCCGCTCCCCACGCCGTGAGCTGCGCGACCCGGTCCGCCGCTCATGTCCGGCGGCGCGCTGGGTACCCACATGCCGAAGGCACGAGCGGGCATGAGCGGACACGGGCACACGGCACCACGGACTGCGCGGAGGTACGGATGCGGCGGACGGACCCGGAGGGACACGGCCCCGTCCGCTTCGGGCCGTCGATCCCCGAGGACGGGCTTCCCGTCCTGCCCGAGCTGTCCGCCGTCCTCGCCGCGGCGGCGTCCCGGGCCGGGGCCGAACCGGTGGGCGGCGGCTCCGCCCTGCTGGAGGCCGCCTGCGGGCACGGAGACCGGCGCGGCCTGCCCGCCGCCCCCGACCGGG
>NZ_MSGP01000701.1 GCF_002078235.1 Streptomyces viridosporus | reverse complement strand
GCCGTCCGTCGTGGTCGGGTCGGGGACCGGCGTGGTCGGGGTCTCGACCGGGGACGCGGGGGCGTCGTCGCCGCCGGTGCCCGGTCTCGTGGTGTCCCTCCGGGTCGGCGTCGGTGTCGGACCGGAGGTCGTGCCCGGCTCGTCCGCGGTGCCGGTCGTGCCGGTCGTGCCGGACGCGGGGGCGGTGGCCCCGGGTTCGGGCGGTGCGGGGACGCCGGTGGTCGGCGTGTCGTCCGGGAGGAGGCTGGAGCCGGAGCCGGGGGTGCCGTCCGTCTCCTCGGGCCGCTGCGAGGTCTCGACCTTCCCCGCGGGCTGCTCCTGCTGACCGGGGACGGGCATCCAAGGAGCGTCGGAGTTGCCGGACAGCAGCGTGGCGACCATCACGACGGCGTACCCCGCGCAGGCGAGGCCGACGGCCAGGCCCATACGGCGGTAGAGGCGGCTGCGGCGGCCGGACTCGTCGACGAACACGGGACCGGCGTCCTGCTCCCCGCTCGCCCGGCCCGGCGTCCGCTGCAGCAGACCGCCCTCCCCGAACTGCACGGCGTCGAGCTGGACCGTCACCTCGTGCGGGTCGTGGG
>NZ_MSGP01000700.1:284-747 GCF_002078235.1 Streptomyces viridosporus | reverse complement strand
CCCACCAGCGCTCGGTGGGCGGTCCGTCATTCTGCTGCCCGGGGTCGGGGTACCACCCGGGAGGAGTCACCTGCGTCATGCCCCCCACCGTATGAGGCGTCGGTGAAAGTCGGATGAGAGAGATCCGTCATAGGCCCCGCGGGCCCGTGCGGAGCACCCGGCAGCGCCGTCCGCCCCGGCGCACCGGTCGCACCGCCACCGTGCCCCGCGCTCGCCCCGTGCTCGCCCCGTTCTCGTCATCTCCCTTTAGTATTACGGGCGTTGACCGCAGAGACCCAGGTGGAAGGCGAAGCGCGTCGACCCCTCGCCCCCGGTGTCACCCGTCACGGCAACACCTGCCCCGAGCGGCCACCGCCGGAGCGGTCGGAGGACTACGCTCAAGCCCTGTACGTCGTTCGGGCGACTGGGGAGGTAGCGGGATGACGGAGGTAGGGCCCACGGCCGCCGCCTCGGCTTCCCTGTG
>NZ_MSGP01000700.1:0-259 GCF_002078235.1 Streptomyces viridosporus | reverse complement strand
CCCGGCGCATCGCCGAACAGCGCGGCTGCACCGTGTGGTCCGCCCGCGGCGGCGAGACCCTGCGCTCCGTCCCCTTCAACGTCCTGCGCCAACTCCTCCAGCCCGCCCTCGTGTCGATGCTGCCGGAGGAGGCCCGCGAGTACCTCGGCGACTGGTACGACATCGCCGGCCCCGCCCTCGGCGTAGCGGAGCCCGGCGACCGGCACGCCGACCCGCAGGGCGTGTGCGAGGGACTGATCGCCGCGGTGCGCCGGCTGGC
>NZ_MSGP01000070.1 GCF_002078235.1 Streptomyces viridosporus | reverse complement strand
AGCGTCTCGATCGAGACGCTCGGCGGGCGGGGTTCAGCCGCGCAGCTCCGCCAGCACCGCGTCCGTGAACGGCGGCCACGCCTCGATCGCCCAGGGGCCGAAGGCGCGGTCGGTGAGCGCCACGCAGGCCGCGCCCGCGTCGGGGTCGATCCACAGGAACGTGCCCGACTGCCCGAAGTGGCCGAAGGTGCGCGGCGAGGAGGAGGCGCCCGTCCAGTGCGGGGACTTGGCGTCGCGGATCTCGAAGCCGAGGCCCCAGTCGTTGGGGTTCTGGTGGCCGTAGCCCGGCAGGACGCCCTTGGTGCCCGGGTACTGGACCGTCATCGCCTCGGCGACCGTGCGGGGGTCGAGGAGGCGCGGGGCCTGGACCTCGGCCGCGAAGCGCAGCAGGTCGTCCACCGTGGACACGGCGTCCTTGGCGGGGGAGCCGGCGTTCTCCAGCGACGTCGACGTCATCCCCAGCGGCTCCAGCACCGCCTGCCGCAGGTACTCCGCGAACGGGATCTCCGTCGCCCGCGCGACGTGGTCCCCCAACTGCTCGAACCCGGCGTTGGAGTACAGCCGCCGCTCCCCGGGCGCCGAGGTGACCCGGTGCTCGTCGAAGAGCAGCCCGGAGGTGTGCGCGAGCAGGTGCCGGACGGTGGAGCCCTCGGGGCCGGCCGGCTCGTCCAGCTCGATCGCGCCCTCCTCGTACGCCACCAGCACCGCGTAGGCGGCGAGCGGCTTGGTGACCGAGGCCAGCGGGAAGCGGTGGCCGGTCGGTCCGTGGGTGCCCAGGACGGTGCCGTCCGCCCGTACGGCACCCGCCGCGGCGGTGGGGACCGGCCAGTTCTCGATCAGTGCGAGGCTCTTCGACGACATGCCGTCGAGCCTAAGCGCTCACAGCCTCAGCTCCAGCAAGGGGTCCGGTCTGCGCTCGAAGCCCAGCGAGACGTACAGCGGCTCGGCCTGCGCGGACGCGGTGAGGCGGACCCGCCGGGCGCCGCGCTCGCGGAACCACTCCAGCAGCGCCTCCACGCAGGCGCGCGCGTATCCGCGGCGGCGTGCGTCCGGGTCGGTGGCGACGCTGAACACGTAGCCGTCGACGCCCCGCGGGTTGCGTGCGCCGCCGATGCGGTAGTCGACCGTGCCGGCCACCAGCGCCGCCAGCGCGCCCGGCCGCTCCGGATGGTCCACGACGAACGCCGCGAAGGTGCCGTCCGGCTCGGCCAGCCTGCCGCGCAGCACGGGCAGGGAGTCGGCGTGCCAGGCGGTGGAGGGGTCGGACCGGACCATCGAATCGATCATCACCTGGCGCAGACGCAGCACTTCCTCCGCGTCCTCGGGCACCGCACGGCGTACGAGAGTCATGCACGGCACGGTAATCAGCCGGGCGGGCCCCCGTCCGTCGATTTCTTCCGCGTGTGCTTGCTTGGAGCGCACTCCAGGGTTCTAGCGTGGAGGCCATGACGGTGACGGAGACCACGGACACCAGGACCACCGAGACCTGCGCCGGACCGCCGCAGGGGAATCGGCGGCCGGACGGCGAGGACCGGTACACGATCAGCGAGGTCGTCGCCCTCACCGGGCTGACGGCGCACACCCTGCGCTGGTACGAGCGGATCGGGCTGATGCCGCACATCGACCGGTCCCACACCGGTCAGCGCCGCTACCGCAACCGCGACCTCGACTGGCTCGCCCTCGTCGGCAAGCTCCGTCTGACCGGGATGCCGGTCGCGGACATGGTGCGGTACGCGGAACTGGTCCGCGCCGGCGACCACACGTACACCGAGCGCTTCGAACTGCTCAAGGAGACCCGCGAGGACGTGCTGGCCCGGATCGCCGAGCTCCAGGGCACCCTCGCCGTACTCGACCGGAAGATCAGCTTCTACGCGGACGCCGGGCGTGCCCTGGCATCGGAGAGGACATGATGGCGAACGACCGGATCGCGACGGCGGCACTGGGCGGGGGCGGCCCCGAGGTGGGCGTGCAGGGCCTCGGCTGCATGGGGATGAGCTTCGCCTACGGGCCCGCCGACGCGGACACCTCCCGGGCGACCCTGGAGCGGGCGCTGGAACTGGGCGTCACGCTCTACGACACGGCGGACGTGTACGGGGCGGGGGAGAACGAGCGGTTCCTGTCCCCCTTCCTCACGGCGCACCGGGACGAGGTGGTCGTCGCCACCAAGTTCGCCCTGTCGATCCCGCCGGACGACCCGGCCCGGCGGGATCATCCGCAACGACGCGCCGTACGTCCGCCAAGCGGTCGAGGCGAGCCTGAGGCGCCTGGGCCTCGACGTGATCGACCTCTACTACATGCACCGGCGCGACGTGAACGTGCCGATCGAGGAGACCGTCGGCACCATGGCCGAGCTGGTCCGCGAGGGAAAGGTCAAGCACCTGGGCCTGAGCGAGGTCACGGCGGACGAACTGCGCGCCGCGCACGCCGTGCACCCGATCGCCGCCGTGCAGTCGGAGTGGTCGCTGTTCAGCCGGGACGTCGAGGCGAGGGTGGTGCCGGCCGCGCGTGAGCTGGGCGTGGCGTTCGTTCCGTACTCGCCGCTCGGACGGGGTTTCCTGGCCGGTTCCTTCGCCGACGCCGCCCGGGACCTCACGGCCGACGACTTCCGCCGCCGGATGCCCCGCTACAGCGGCGAGAACGCGGCGGCCAACGCGGGCCTGCTCGAACCGGTCCGCGCGGTCGCCGAGGCCCACGACGCCTCCCCGGGCCAGATCGCCCTGGCCTGGATCCACCGGCAGGCCGCCGTCCACGGCCTCCCGGTCGTCCCGATCCCGGGCACCCGCAGGCCGACCCGCGTGGAGGAGAACACGGCGGCGACGCGCATCACCCTGACCGAGGAGGAACTGGCCCTCCTGGAGCCCCTCGCGGACAAGGTGGCCGGCAACCGCTACACGGACATGGCGTTCACGTCCGCCGGACGGGAGTGAAGGCGGCCTGAAGGGGCGCGGGGAACCGGGACCGGGCGAGCAACTCACCCCGACCCGCGCCCGAACGGAAACCGCACCCGGCAGAGGCGAACCGGTGCTTCCCGGCGGAGCGTCACAGCTCCGCCAGCAACTCCGCCTTCTTCACGGAGAACTCCTCGTCCGTCACCAGCCCCGCCTGGTGCAGTTCCCCCAGGTGGCGGATGCGGTCGGCGATGTCGGCGGGGTCGCGGCGCGGGGCCGCGGCCACCGCGGGCACCGGCTCGCTGGTGCGCACCGCCGCCAGCACGGCGGCGGCGAACGGCAGCGACTCGTGCACCGGCCCGTAGCCGAGCCCGAACACCACGGCCGCCGGGTCCTGGTCGGGCTGCGCGGGAGGCGCCGCCGCGTCCCGGTGCAGCAGCCGCAGGTGCCCTTCGAACACCTCGGGCGACCGCCACTCCACGCCGCTCAGCTCACCGACGGGGAAGCGCTGGTCGCCGGCCTTCCACTTGGCCGACGACGCTCCCGTCCAGAACCAGCGGAAGGACACCGACGTCCCGTCGAAGGACGCCTTCCCGTCGTACGCCTTGAACTGGCGCGGTGTCCCGGGCGCCGCCACCAGATGGCGTTCGGCCGGTCCGGACTCGGTGAGCCGGTCGCGCAGTTCGTCGGCGTAGTACTCGGCGAGCGTCTCGCGTTCGGCGGGCAGCACCAGCCGGTACGGGTCGCAGCTCTCCTTCAACTGCCCGGCGGCCGCCTCCATGAGCGGATCGGCACCGGGCCGCGGCTCGGCGCGCAGCACCACGGTGCCGCGCCTGCCGGGGGTCAGGGTCACCCCCTCGATCGCCTCGAAGGGTACGCGCCGTTCCCCGAGCGCCTGGAACAACTTGGGTGTTCGCATCCCCCGTTCGTAGCGGATGAGCACGGAGTCGGACTCGAACTCCCAGGCAGCATGAAATCCGGCCAGTACGTCACCCATGCGGCTCATCGTATGCGGCACGAGCTTTCCCGTCCTCTCCCCGCGCACACCGCAGCTTCTCCGCCTCTACGCGCGTCCGATGGCCGCCGCGCCGGACAAACCCGCGCGGCAGACGTCGCCCTCGTGCGCACAGGACACCGCGCGGTATGCGCCAACCCCGATCTCGGCGAAGTTCCGCAGACTGTCCGTGCCCGGTTCGAAGTACCCGCTGTGCCCCTTCGCCTCCCGCGCCGACAGCACCCGCGCCCCGAACCCCGAGGCCACCGGGTCGGCGCCGTGTCCCAGGCCGCCGACCTCCAGGTACGGCACGTCCTGGATCCAGTCGTCGGCGTCCCGCATCGCCCACACCCGCGCGGAGGTGTTCAGCTGGGAGGCCCTCTCGACCCGCATCCCGGGGCTGCCGGCCACCGCTATGTCGGTCACCCGTCGCGGCAGCGCGGGCGCGGCGAGCCCGCACACCACGGAGCCGTAGCTGTGGCAGAACAGCGAGACCGGGGCCTTCCCGGGCAGTCCGCGCAGCATCGCGTTCAGCCGCGCCGCGCCGTCCTCGGCGCGCATCGCCGTGGCCGCGTCCATGCCGAGTCCGCTGGGGGCGGTGTAGTCGGCCCAGGCGATCACGGCGGTGCGGGTCGCGGGGGCGGTCTCGCGCTCGGCCGCGTACAGGGACCTGGCCATGCCGACGGGCGCCGCGTACCCGCGGTGCGTGCGCTGGAAGGTGAGCAGGTCCGTGTCGACGCCGGGGACGACCACCGAGACCCGGTCGGCCGTGCGCAGATCGCCGAAGACCTCGGCCACCCGGCCCGAGCCCGACGGGTCGAAGGCGAGGATGTGCCGCCCCGGGCGCATCAGCGCCTCGAGGCGCTGCGTCCGGCGGGCGGCCTGGGCCTGTCCCGCGGGCGTGAGGCGGCTGTCGTGCACGCGTTTTTGTTCGACCTCGCGGGCCTGCTCCAGCGCGATGCGGTTGGCGCGGTAGCGCAGGGCGACCGGTGCGCCGTTCATGTTGCCGACCGCGAGCGGATAACGGCGGGCGAGAGCCGTCCGCTGCCCCTCGGTGAGGGAGGCGAAGAACCGGGCCAGCCGTGCGGGCGCCGACTGCGGGTCCGGCAGCCGGTGACCGGCCACGCGGCCCTTCCCCCAGGCGTTGAGCGAGGCCTGGAGCGGGGGTGTTTCCCGCTGGTTGCGCAGCGCCGTCCAGCCGGTGGTCGCCAGCATCACGAAGACGACGGCGAGGGCGAGCAGTGCGCGCCAGGCGTTCAGTTGCGGGGAGGTGTCGAAGGAAGTCACTGAAAGGACACACTAGGAGAACGAGAGGGTCTCGCGTGAATCAAGTGATCGGGATCACGTTTCAGCGGGTCGATCCGGGGATCGGCCCGTACGCCAGTTCTCCGTGAGCGCCGGTCCCAGCAGGTCCAGGTGAGCCGCCATCAGGTCGCGCAGGGCCGCGAGGGTGAGGTCGCCCCCGGCCGACCACCGCCGTTCCGTCACCCGGACCGCCCCGCCGAAGGCGGCCACCAGGATCCGCGGCCGGGGGTCGGCGTCCACGTCGAGCCCCTCGCGCTCGGCGATGGCGCGGGCCAGTTCCTCCTCCAGTTCCGTCGCGCGCCGCAGATGGGCGGCGAACAGCGCCGGTGTCGACTCGATCACCCGGTGGACCCGCAGGTGCAGGTCGAGGGGGACGAGCCGTTCGACGGTCTCGTCGATGCCGTCCCAGCCGTCCAGCACGGCCCGGCGCAGCGCCTCCAGCGGCGCCTCGCCCGGGGGGCGCCCGCGCACGGCCTCGACGACGTGCGACTCCGCGAGCCGCGGGACGAAGAACGCCACCTCCTCCTTGCCGGCGAAGTGGCGGAAGAAGGTGCGCTGCGAGACGTCGACGGCCGCGGCGATGTCGTCGACGGTCGTCCCGTCGTACCCGCGGGTGGCGAACAGCTCCAGTGCGGCCCGGACCAGCGCGTCCCGGGTGCGCTGCTTCTTGCGCTCCCGCAGGCCGGGTCGCGGCACCGTCCTGGCGGGGGTCCCGGCGGTCTCCATCGGTCCTCCTCGAACTGCTCCCCGGGTTCAGGCCAAAGGGGAATGTCGTGTCAGTTACTGTCGGGTGAAATCGTTTGTCAACTGGCAGTCACTGTCATTAGCCTCGAACGCATGACTGGTCAGACCACCATCGACAAGGCGGGGCCGGGGGGATCGGCGCCGGGGGGCCCGTCGGGCGCGACGCCGGGCAGGGGGCTGCGCGGGCACCCCTGGTTCACCCTCTTCACCGTCGCCGTAGGGGTCATGATGGTGGCCCTCGACGGCACCATCGTGGCCATCGCGAACCCGGCCATCGGCAAGGACCTGGGGGCCACCTGGTCCGATCTCCAGTGGATCACCAACGCCTACTTCCTCGCCCTCGCGGTCTCCCTGATCACCGCGGGCAAGCTCGGTGACCGCTTCGGCCACCGGCAGACCTTCCTCATCGGCGTGGCGGGCTTCGCCGCCTCCTCGGCCGCCATCGGACTGTCCGACGGCATCACGCCGGTCATCGTCTTCCGCGTCTTCCAGGGCCTGTTCGGCGCCCTGCTGATGCCGGCCGCGCTCGGCCTGCTGCGGGCCACCTTCCCGGCCGAGAAGCTCAACATGGCCATCGGCATCTGGGGCATGGTCATCGGCGCCTCCACCGCGGGCGGCCCGATCCTCGGCGGTGTCCTCGTCGAGCACGTCAACTGGCAGTCGGTGTTCTTCATCAACGTGCCGGTCGGCGTCCTCGCCGTCGTCCTCGGCGTGTGGATCCTGCTGGACCACCGCGCGGAGAACGCCCCGCGCTCCTTCGACGTCCCCGGCATCGCCCTGCTGTCCGCCGCGATGTTCTGCCTCGTCTGGGCCCTGATCAAGGCCCCGGAGTGGGGCTGGGGCGACGGCTACACCTGGGCGTTCGTCTTCGCCTCGATCGCCGGCTTCGGGGCCTTCGCGGTCTGGGAGAAGAAGGTCGGGGAGCCGCTGATCCCCCTGGCGCTGTTCCGCTCCGTCCCGCTGTCCGCGGGCGTGGTGCTGATGGTCCTGATGGCCATCGCCTTCATGGGCGGCCTGTTCTTCGTCACCTTCTACCTGCAGAACGTGCACGGCCTGAGCCCGGTCGACGCCGGTCTGCACCTGCTGCCGCTCACCGGCATGATGATCGTCGCCTCCCCGCTGGCCGGCGCGATGATCACCAAGGTCGGCCCGCGCGTCCCGCTGGCCGGCGGCATGGCCTTCACCGCGCTCGCCATGTACGGCATGTCGACCCTGGACAAGGAGACCGGCAGCGGTGCGATGTCGCTCTGGTTCGCGCTGCTGGGCCTCGGTCTCGCCCCCGTCATGGTCGGCGCCACCGAGGTCATCGTGGGCAACGCGCCGCTGGAGCTGTCCGGTGTCGCCGGCGGTCTCCAGCAGTCCGCCATGCAGGTCGGCGGCAGCCTCGGCACGGCCGTGCTGGGCGCCGTGATGGCCTCGAAGGTCGACAACGACCTCGCGGGCAACTGGGCGGACGCGGGTCTGCCGAAGCTCACCCCGGCCCAGTTGGAGCAGGCCGAACAGGGCGTGCAGCAGGGGGTCGCTCCGGTGGCCGAGGGCACCCCGGCGCCGATCGCCGAGAAGATCACCGATGTCGCGCACGACACCTTCCTCTCCGGCATGAGCCTGGCCTCCCTGGTCGCCGCCGGAGTGGCCGCCGTCGCGGTGCTGGTCGCCTTCCTCGCCAAGCGCGGGGAGAACGCGGAGGCCGGCGCGGGCGTCGGCCACATCTGAGGTACGCCCGACGCGCATTCGGCGCACATGCGGCGCGAATCCGGTGCGGATTCGGTGCATTCGGGACCGATTTCACCCATCAGGGTGAACCCCTGCGGTGACCCCTCCCCTCCGGAGGGCACCGCAGGTCACAGTGGGTCAGGTCCTCCGCAGGGCATGGAGGACAGCGGCTGCGGCGCGCTGCCGGAGGGGGGCAGCGCGCAGGCAGCGCCCCTCCTGCCGTGCGCCCGGCGTGAATTCACGGCCGAAGCGGGGGTACCCGCCATCACGAAGAACCCCGAAACACCCCCAACCAACCCAGGGGTTCAGGGAGTTGATGATGGCGAGCTTCGGACACGGAACGCGCAGGCACCCCCGCTCACGTGGCCGGACGGGGCTACGGAGCGGGCCGGATCGCGCGACGCTCGGAATCATCGGAGTCATCTGCGCGGTCGCCGGATTCTTCGTGCTGGGGATCGTCCTCGGCCCCGTGGCGATCGTCTGCGGGTGGCTCGCCATGGGCCGCAGCTGGGCGGGTTCCCGCCCGGCGACGGCCGTGGTCGCCCTCGTCCTGGGCGCCATCGACACGCTCCTGGCCGTCATCTGGCTGGCCGGGGCGACCGGCCCGGGCTACGGGATGTTCTGACCGGTCCCACGGGCGACCCGGAACCGAACGGGAGGAGGGCCTCCGGCACCGTGCCGGAGGCCCTCCTTCTCGTGCGCGTGGGGCGTCGGGTCCCTGTGCGCGTGGGGTGTCAGGCGTCGCCGCCCGCCACGCCCGGGTCGGCCGCGGAGACGTCGAGCAACTGGTAGCGGTCGATGGCCTGCTTCAGCACGGACCGGTCGAGGTGGCCCTCCCGGACCAGCTCCGTCAGCACCGCCACCACGATCGACTGCGCGTCGATGTGGAAGAACCGCCGGGCCGCCCCGCGGGTGTCCGCGAAGCCGAAGCCGTCGGCGCCCAGCGACTGGTACGTCCCCGGCACCCAGCGCGCGATCTGGTCCGGCACCGAGCGCATCCAGTCCGACACCGCCACCACCGGGCCCTGCGCCCCGGCGAGCTTCTGCGTCACGTACGGCACGCGCTGCTCCTCCTCCGGGTGCAGCAGGTTGTGCTCCTCGCAGGCCACCGCCTCGCGCCGCAGCTCGTTCCAGGAGGTCGCCGACCACACGTCGGCCTTGACGTCCCACTCCTCGGCGAGGATCCGCTGCGCCTCGATCGCCCACGGCAGCGCGACACCGGAGGCCAGGATCTGCGCCGGGAAGGAGCCCTGCGCGCCCTCGCTGAAGCGGTAGAGGCCCTTGACGATGCCCTCGGCGTCCACGTTCTCGGGCTCGGCCGGGTGCTGGATGGGCTCGTTGTAGACGGTCAGGTAGTAGAAGACGTCCTCGCCGTGCGGGTGCTGCTCGTCCCCGCCGTACATCCGGCGCAGGCCGTCCTTCACGATGTGCGCGATCTCGTACCCGAACGCCGGGTCGTAGGCGACGCAGGCGGGGTTGGTGGACGCCAGCAGCTGCGAGTGGCCGTCCGCGTGCTGGAGGCCCTCACCGGTCAGCGTCGTACGCCCCGCGGTCGCGCCCAGTACGAAACCGCGCGCCAGCTGGTCGGCCATCTGCCAGAACTGGTCGCCGGTGCGCTGGAAACCGAACATCGAGTAGAAGACGTACACCGGGATGAGCGGCTCCCCGTGCGTGGCGTACGCCGAGCCCGCGGCGATGAGCGAGGCCGTGCAGCCGGCCTCGGAGATGCCGTCGTGCAGCATCTGCCCGTTCGGCGCCTCCTTGTAGGCGAGCAGCAGGTCCCGGTCCACCGCCTCGTACTGCTGGCCCAGCGGGTTGTAGATCTTCGCGCTCGGGAAGAACGAGTCCATGCCGAAGGTGCGGTACTCGTCCGGCGCGATCAGCACGAACCGCTTGCCGATCTCCTTGTCCCGCATGAGGTCCTTCAGGAGCCGGACGAAGGCCATGGTCGTCGCGATGGACTGCTGGCCCGAGCCCTTCTTCACGGTCGCGTACGTCTTGTCGTCCGGCAGGGCGAGCGGCTTCGACCGCACCACGCGCGTCGGCACGTAACCGCCGCACGACTTGCGGCGGTCGTGCATGTACTGGATCTCCTCCGAGTCGCGGCCCGGGTGGTAGTACGGCGGCAGGCCGGACTCGATGTCCTTGTCGGAGATCGGCAGGTGCAGCCGGTCCCGGAAGTGCTTGAGGTCGTCGACCGTGAGCTTCTTCATCTGGTGCGTGGCGTTGCGGCCCTCGAAGTTCGGGCCCAGCGTCCAGCCCTTGACGGTCTTGGCGAGGATCACCGTCGGCTGGCCCTTGTGCTCCAGGGCCGCCTTGTACGCCGCGTAGATCTTGCGGTGGTCGTGACCGCCGCGGCCCAGCATGAGGATCTGGTGGTCGGTCATGTTCTCGACCATCGCGCGCAGCCGGTGGTCGTCGCCGAAGAAGTGGTCGCGGATGTAGGCGCCGGTCTCGGTGGCGTAGGTCTGGAACTGGCCGTCCGGCGTGGTGTTCATCTTGTTGACCAGCACGCCGTCCCGGTCCTGCGCGAGCAGCGGGTCCCAGGAGCGGTCCCAGATCAGCTTGATCACGTTCCAGCCGGCGCCCCGGAAGACCGACTCCAGCTCCTGGATGATCTTGCCGTTGCCGCGCACCGGGCCGTCGAGGCGCTGCAGGTTGCAGTTGACGACGAAGGTGAGGTTGTCCAGGCCCTCGCGGGCGGCCAGGGAGAGCTGGCCCAGCGACTCCGGCTCGTCCATCTCGCCGTCGCCGAGGAACGCCCACACGTGCGACTTCGAGGTGTCCGCGATGCCGCGCGCGTGCATGTAGCGGTTCATCCGCGCCTGGTAGATCGCGCCGATCGGGCCGAGGCCCATCGACACCGTCGGGAACTCCCAGAAGTCCGGCATCGACCGCGGGTGAGGGTACGACGACAGGGCGTACGGCGCCTTCGACTTCTCCTGCCGGAAGCCGTCCAGGTGCTGCTCACCCAACCGGTCCAGCAGGAAGGCGCGGGCGTAGATGCCCGGGGAGGCGTGTCCCTGGAAGAAGACCTGGTCGCCGCCGTCGCCCTCGTCCTTGCCGCGGAAGAAGTGGTTGAAGCCCACGTCGTACAGCGAGGCGGAGGACGCGAAGGTGGCGATGTGGCCGCCGACCCCGATGCCGGGCCGCTGCGCGCGCGAGACCATCACCGCGGCGTTCCAGCGGGTCGCGTTGAGGATCTTGCGCTCGATCTCCTCGTTGCCGGGGAAGAACGGCTCCGCACGGGTGGGGATCGTGTTGACGTAGTCCGTGCTGCGCATCTCGGGCACGGCCACGCGCCTGGCGCGGGCCCGCTCGATCAGCCGCAGCATCAGGTAACGGGCCCGCTCCCTGCCGCGCTCGTCGACGGCGGCGTCGAGGGAGTCGAGCCACTCCTGGGTCTCCTCCGGGTCGAAGTCAGGAACCTGACTCGGAAGGCCGCCAATGATGATCGGGTTGCGATCGGATGCGGAAGCCACGCTGTTCCTTACCTGTCAGAGGGCCGTGAGAGGGTCGCCGTGTCACTGGTGCGGCCGGGGTCGTACCGCTCCCCATCGTCCACCTCGGGGCCGCAAACGTCATCTCTACCCCGGGGTAACCGGACGCGGTCCGGGCGCGGGATCGGTGCGACGGCGTGGGGCGGACGCCTTCGGGTCTCCTACCCGTGGGCGTACATTCGACTCTCGCTCCCATGGACGGTTCCCAAACGTCCAAAAGGGGCACAAGAGTGTGGTGTGCGTCACTGTGGGCCATGATGGTGTGCCTGGAGTTGCGGTGACCCGGCCCGGATCGTCACCGTTTCGGCGGTCTGGACGGCCGGGTACTTGCGCGATCCGTCCCGCCCGTGTGGACTACGGCCAATGCTTCGCGCACGCGCGTGGCTGAGATATTCCCAAGACATGATCAGGAGGCAACCCGTGAGCGCGACCGCGGACCACGCGGAGGAGCGGACGAACCCTGCCGCCAGGCTGGGGTTCCAGCCCGGGCAGGTGGTCCAGGAGATCGGCTACGACGACGACGTAGACCAGGAGCTCCGCGAGGCCATCGAGGGCGTCATCGAGAGTGATTTGGTCGACGAGGACTACGACGACGTGGCCGACGCCGTTGTGCTGTGGTTCCGTGACGACGACGGCGACCTGACGGATGCGCTGGTGGATGCCACCACGTACATCGAGGAGGGCGGCGCCATCCTGCTGCTCACGCCGAAGACCGGCCGTGCGGGGTATGTGGAGCCGAGTGACATCTCGGAAGCCGCCACCACGGCAGGCCTGACGGCGTCCAAGAGCGTCAGCGTGGGCAAGGACTGGAGCGGCAGCCGGCTGGCGACGCCCAAGGCCGCCAAGTCCAAGCGGTAGACCCGGCCCCGCGGCCGGGCCGTCCGTCCCCGGACGGCGTCCCGTCCGCCGGACACCGTCCCGGACGGGCTGACCGCCACGGCGCGCGTCAGCCCGTCCGTCGGCGTGTCCTGCTCCCTGCGTAGGGTGGTGGTCGCGAGTGCTCGCGAACGAACCCCCGGAAGGGACGGACACGACGATGGCGATCCAGGTCGGCGACAAGGCCCCCGACTTCGAACTCAAGGACAACCACGGGGCGACCGTGCGGTTGTCCGACTTCCACGGCCGCAAGAACGTGGTGCTCGTCTTCTACCCCTTCGCCTTCACCGGCGTGTGCACCGGCGAGCTGTGCGAGCTGCGCGACAACCTGCCGCGCTTCGCCGACCGCGACACCCAGCTGCTCGCCGTCTCCAACGACTCCATCCACACGCTGCGCGTCTTCGGCGAGCAGGAGGGGCTGGAGTACCCCCTGCTGTCGGACTTCTGGCCGCACGGCGACGTCTCGCGCGCCTACGGCGTCTTCGACGAGGGCAAGGGGTGCGCCGTGCGCGGCACCTTCGTCATCGACAAGGAGGGCCTCGTGCGGTGGACCATCGTCAACGGGCTGCCGGACGCGCGTGACCTGGACGAGTACGTCAAGGCGCTCGACACGCTGTGATCCCGCCCGACACCCCGCGGCTCTTCGGCCCGGGGCCTGCGAGGGCCGGGAACCCCTCACTAGGATCGACTCGTTGATCCGACATCCAATGCACCACGGGGCACCCGCCCCCGGACACCAAGGGAGGACTCGTGGGAGTCAGCCTCAGCAAGGGCGGCAACGTATCGCTGACCAAGGAGGCGCCGGGCCTGACCGCGGTCATCGTCGGACTGGGGTGGGACGTCCGCACCACGACCGGCACCGACTTCGACCTGGACGCCAGCGCGCTGCTCCTGAACAACTCGGGCAAGGTCGGCAGCGACCAGCACTTCGTCTTCTTCAACAACCTCAAGAGCCCGGACGGCTCGGTGGAGCACACCGGCGACAACCTCACCGGTGAGGGCGAGGGCGACGACGAGCAGATCAAGGTCAACCTCGCCACCGTCCCGGCGGACATCGAGAAGATCGTCTTCCCGGTCTCCATCTACGACGCCGAGAACCGCCAGCAGTCCTTCGGCCAGGTGCGCAACGCGTTCATCCGCGTCGTCAACCAGGCCGGCGGCGCCGAGATCGCCCGCTACGACCTGTCGGAGGACGCGTCCACCGAGACCGCCATGGTCTTCGGTGAGCTGTACCGGCACGGCGCGGAGTGGAAGTTCCGCGCCATCGGCCAGGGCTACGCCTCCGGCCTGCGCGGCATCGCGCAGGACTTCGGCGTGAACGTCTGAGACGGCCGCGCCCGGGCGGGCACGCCCGGACCGGACCGCCCGCACGGCCCGTACTGTCCGGCGCCGCACGGTTTACGTGCGGCGCCGGACGTGCAGGACCACCTGAGAAACATCGCCGGGCCCGCCCTTCGGTTCAGCCCGATCGCGAGGGGCGGCGCCGGCGAAGCGCCGGTGAGCGGAGCCCGGTGCGCGCGGCCGCGAGGCGGAGGAGGGAGTCGACGCGAGGGGGGCACCCCCTGCCCGAGCTCGCCGAGAGCTCGGGACGGTCGGCGACCGACGACGACGCGGCAGACGTGCGCACCGGGCCCCGTGTCCCCGGGGCGAACGAAAGACAGGCCTCAAGGGGAGGGACCAGCATCATGGGCGTCACGCTCGCCAAGGGGGGCAATGTCTCCCTGTCCAAAGCCGCACCGAACCTCAGGCAGGTGATGGTCGGGCTCGGCTGGGACGCGCGCTCCACCACCGGAGCCCCCTTCGACCTCGACGCCAGCGCACTGATGTGCAGTGACGGCCGGGTCATCGGGGACGAGTGGTTCGTCTTCTACAACCAGCTCAAGAGCCCGGACGGCTCGGTGGAGCACACCGGCGACAACCTCACCGGCGAGGGCGACGGCGACGACGAGTCGCTGCTGGTCGACCTCTCCAAGGTGCCGGTCCGGTGCGACAAGATCGTTTTTCCGGTCTCCATCCACATGGCCGACGAGCGCGGCCAGACCTTCGGCCAGGTCAGCAATGCCTTCATCCGCGTGGTCAACCAGGCGGACGGCCAGGAACTCGCCCGCTACGACCTCAGCGAGGACGCCTCCACCGAAACCGCGATGATCTTCGGTGAGCTCTACCGTTATCAGGGCGAGTGGAAGTTCCGTGCAGTGGGACAGGGGTACGCGTCGGGGCTGCGGGGCATCGCCCTAGACTTCGGAGTCAACGTTTCGTAAAGCCGATCACGGCGGCGGGGGAGACCCGTACACACACCATGGGGTAGCCAGTGGTTCTGAAAACCTTCGGCTGGTCGTTCGCGGTCACCGCGCTCGGTCTGGTCGCAGCGTTCCTTTTCGGGGGGTGGACCGCCTTCGGCATCGTGGCGATCCTTTCCATCCTCGAGATTTCGCTGTCCTTCGACAACGCGGTGGTCAACGCCGGCATCCTGAAGAAGATGAATGCCTTCTGGCAGAAGATCTTCCTCACCATCGGCATTCTGATCGCCGTCTTCGGCATGCGGCTGGTCTTCCCCGTCGTCATCGTCGCCGTCAGTGCCCAGCTGGGGCCGATCGAGGCGGTCGACCTCGCGCTCAGTGACAAGGACCGTTACCAGGAACTCGTCACCGACGCCCACCCGGCGATCGCCGCGTTCGGCGGCATGTTCCTGCTGATGATCTTCCTGGACTTCATCTTCGAGGACCGGGAGATCAAGTGGCTGGCCTGGCTGGAGCGGCCGCTGGCCAAGCTCGGCAAGGTCGACATGCTGTCGGTCTGCATCGCGCTGATCGTCCTGCTGATCTCCGCGACGGCCTTCGCCTCCCAGGCCCACCAGCACGGCGGCACCCACGTCGACAAGGCGGAGACGGTCCTGCTCTCCGGCATCGCCGGTCTGATCACCTACCTGGTCGTGGGCGGTCTGTCCGGGTTCTTCGAGGGCAAGCTCGAAGAGGAGGAGGAACGCGAGCACGAGGAGGAGGAGAAGGCCGCACGGGAAGGAAAGCCCCGTTCGGCGGTGGCCCTGGCCGGCAAGGCCGCGTTCTTCATGTTCCTCTACCTCGAGGTGCTGGACGCGTCGTTCTCCTTCGACGGCGTGATCGGCGCCTTCGCCATCACCAACGACATCGTCCTGATGGCCCTGGGCCTGGGCATCGGCGCCATGTACGTCCGGTCGCTGACCGTCTACCTGGTCCGCCAGGGCACCCTGGACGACTACGTCTACCTCGAGCACGGCGCCCACTACGCCATCGGCGCCCTCGCCGCGCTCCTGCTCATCACCATCCGGTACGAGGTCAACGAGCTCATCACCGGCTTCATCGGCGTCTTCCTGATCGGTGCCTCCTTCTGGTCCTCCGTACGCCGCAACAAGCGGCTGGCGGCGGCCGAGGGGGAGGCGGCCACGAAGACCGAGATCTCCTCCGGGGTGTGACGGCCCTCCGGGTGAGGAACGCTCTGGGCGGGGCGGCCATCGAGGACCACTCCTCGAGGCCGCCCCGTCGGCCGTCCGGGACCGGTGGGCCCCGGCGGCCGGAACGGGGGCGTGCGGGGTTCGACGACCGGAGTGGGGGCGGGACATGGGTTTCCTGGACGGACTGTGGCGCGGACGCGAGAGCGCCTTCGACTCGGGCAACGCGGCCACCAACGCCATCGAGCTGACCAAACGGCAGTCGCAGGTGTCCCTGACCAGGCAGGGCGCGGCCACCGGCCATCTGCGGATCAACCTGAGCTGGCGGATGCGCACCTCCGACCTGGGCGGAACACAGCGCGAGAGCCTGCTGCGCCACCCCTTCAAGGCGCTCAAGCCGCCGGAGGTCGTCGGGCACAGCCAGAGCATGGTCAACGTCGACCTGGACCTCGGCTGCCTGTACGAGCTCCAGGACGGCACCAAGGGCGTCGTCCAGCCCCTCGGCGGTCTCCTCGGCGACGTCAACGCGCCGCCGTACGTCAAGCTCAGCGGCGACGACCGGTTCGGCTCGGGCTCGGGCGAGACCATGTACGTCAACCTGGACCACCGCGAGAACATCAAGCGCCTGCTGGTCTTCGCCTACATCTACGACCAGACGCCCGCCTTCGACCGCACCCAGGCCATGATCACGCTCTACCCCAGCAGCGGCCCGCGGATCGAGATCGGCCTCGACGAACGCCATCCGCAGGCCCGCTCCTGCGCGGTGGTGATGATCGAGAACGTCAAGAACGAGATCCTCGTCCGCCGCGAGGTGCGGTTCGTCTACGGGTTCCAGGCGGAGCTGGACCGGTTGTACGGGTGGGGGCTGCAGTGGGGCAGGGGCTACAAGAGCAAGGCCGGGCGGTGAAGGGTCCGCCCCGGTCTCCCCCGGGGCGGACCCGGACCGCTACCGTCCGATGAACTGCGGACCCTGGGG
>NZ_MSGP01000007.1 GCF_002078235.1 Streptomyces viridosporus | reverse complement strand
GGCCTGCTCGTCGGCGCCGCGTCCCTGGTCTCGGTGGCCACACCGTTCCTGCTGAAGGCGATCCTCGACGTCGCGATCCCCGAGGGCCGCACCGGGCTGCTCAGCCTGCTCGCGCTCGGCATGATCCTCAGCGCGGTCCTCACCAGCGTCTTCGGCGTGCTGCAGACCCTGATCTCGACGACCGTCGGCCAGCGCGTCATGCACGACCTGCGCACCGCCGTCTTCGGCCGGCTCCAGCGCATGTCGCTCGCCTTCTTCACCCGCACCCGCACCGGTGAGGTCCAGTCCCGCATCGCCGACGACATCGGCGGCATGCAGGCCACGGTGACCTCCACGGCGACCTCCCTCGTCTCCAACCTCACCAGCGTGGTGGCCACCGTCGTGGCGATGCTCGCGCTCGACTGGCGGCTGACCGTCGTCTCGCTCGTCCTGCTGCCGGTGTTCGTGTGGATCAGCCGCCGCGTCGGCAACGAGCGCAAGAAGATCACCACCCAGCGCCAGAAGCAGATGGCCGCCATGGCCGCCACGGTCACCGAGTCGCTGTCGGTCAGCGGCATCCTGCTCGGCCGCACCATGGGCCGGTCCGACTCCCTGACCCGTGCCTTCGCGGGCGAGTCCGAGCGCCTGGTCGACCTGGAAGTGCGTTCCAGCATGGCCGGCCGCTGGCGCATGGCCGTCATCACGATCGTCATGGCCGCCATGCCGGCCGTCATCTACTGGGCCGCCGGCATCGCCCTGCGGACGGGTGGCCCGGAGGTCTCCATCGGCACGATCGTCGCCTTCGTCTCGCTCCAGCAGGGCCTGTTCCGCCCGGCCGTGAGCCTGCTGTCCACCGGCGTCCAGATCCAGACCTCGCTCGCGCTCTTCCAGCGCATCTTCGAGTACCTGGACCTCCCGATCGACATCACCGAGCGCGAGGACCCGGTGCGCCTCGACCGGATCAAGGGCGAGGTGCGCTTCGAGGACGTCTCCTTCCGCTACGACGGCGGGAGCGGCCCCGTCCTCGACGGCATCGACCTCACCGTTCCCGCGGGCGGCAGCCTCGCCGTGGTCGGCCCGACCGGCGCCGGCAAGTCCACACTCGGTCACCTCGTGCCGCGGCTGTACGACGTCACGGGCGGCCGGGTCACCCTGGACGGGGTCGACGTCCGCGACCTCGACTTCGACACCCTGGCCCGTGCGGTGGGCGTGGTCTCCCAGGAGACCTACCTCTTCCACGCCTCGGTCGCCGACAACCTGCGCTTCGCCAAGCCCGACGCCACCGACGAGGAGCTGTACGCGGCGGCGAGGGCGGCCCAGATCCACGACCACATCGCCGCCCTGCCCGACGGGTACGACACGGTCGTCGGCGAGCGCGGCCACCGTTTCTCCGGCGGTGAGAAGCAGCGCCTGGCGATCGCCCGCACCATCCTGCGCGACCCGCCGGTCCTGGTGCTCGACGAGGCCACCAGTGCCCTGGACACCCGGACCGAGGCCGCCGTCCAGGCGGCCATCGACGCGCTGTCGGCCAACCGCACCACGCTCACCATCGCCCACCGGCTGTCCACCATTCGGAGTGCCGACCAGATCGTGGTCCTCGACTCCGGCCGCGCGGTCGAACGCGGCACGCACGAGGAGTTGTTGGGGCGGGGCGGGCGCTATGCGGCTCTGGTGCGCCGGGACGCCCAACTGGAGCCGACAAGATGAAGATATGCCGGATTTGTGGCGGTATGCGGGTTACCGTGCCCGCATGCAGATGAACACTCCGTCACGGAGCACGATCCGACTGACGCGCCGGGGCCGCCTCGCCCTCGTCGCGACCGGGGCCGTCGTGGCCGGCACCGCCGTGGCGGTGCCGCTGCTGACCATGGGCGACGGCGGCGACCCCCGCCCCACCACCCTGAGGATCCCCGAGGGGCGGCGCGCGAGCCAGGTCTACACGGCCGTCGACAAGGCCCTGGAACTGCCCGCGGGCACCACGGAGAAGTCCGTCGTGAAGGCCCGCCTCAAGCTGCCGATCGAGGCCGAGGGCAATCCGGAGGGCTACCTCTTCCCGGCGACGTATCCGCTGGAGGAGAAGACGACCCCGGAGAAGCTGCTGTCGCAGATGGTCGACACGGCCAACCGGAAGTTCAACGGAGCCCCGGTCGCGGCGGGCGCGCAGCGCAACGCCATGAACGTGTACCAGGCGGTCACCGTCGCGAGCATCGTCCAGGCGGAGGCCCCCGCCAAGGCCGACATGGGCAAGGTGGCCCGGGTGATCTTCAACCGGCTGGAGCGCGGGATGCCGCTGCAGATGGACTCGACCGTCAACTACGCGCTGGGCCACTCGACGCTGCGCGCGAAGGCGACCGACACCGGGATCGACAGCCCCTACAACTCCTACGAGCGCATGGGGCTGCCGCCGACCCCGATCGACAACCCCGGCGAGGCCGCGATGCAGGCCGCGATCAACCCGCCCCCGGGCGACTGGCTCTACTTCGTCACGGTCAAGCCGGGCGACACCCGCTTCACCGCCGACCAGGAGGAGCACCGGCGCAACGTCGCCGAGTCCGAGGCCCGGCAGCCGAAGAGCGGCGAACCGTCCAAGAAGTGAACCGGTCCGGACCTCACGCCGCGGCCCGCTCCTCCGGCGTCAGCAGCCGCCTGATGTCCCGTACCGCCGCCCGCCCCGCCCGGTTGGCGCCGACGGTGCTCGCCGAGGGACCGTAGCCGACCAGGTGGACGCGCGGATCGGCCACCGCGCGCGTTCCCTCGACGCGGATCCCGCCGCCCGGCTCCCGCAGCCGCAGCGGGGCGAGATGGTCGACGGCGGGACGGAACCCGGTCGCCCACAGGATGACGTCGGCCGCCACGCGCCGTCCTGCCCCGAGCCCTCCGCCGCGCTCGAGCAGGGGGGACCCCCCTCCCCACTCCACGCCGTCGGGCGTGATGCGGTCGAACATGGGCTGCCGGTCGAGCACCCCGTCCGCGAGGCCCTGCCGGATCGCGTCGTTGAGCGGCAGCCCCGTCACCGAGACGACACTGCGCGGCGGCAGACCCTGCCGCACCCGCTCCTCGACGAGCGCCACGGCCGCCCGTCCCGCCTCCTCGTCGAAGGGCCCCTCGCGGAAGACCGGCGGCCGCCGGGTCACCCAGGTGGTGGACGCCGCGTACGGCGCGATCTCCAGCAGGTGCTGGGTGCCCGAGGCGCCGCCGCCCACCACGACCACCCGCTGCCCGGCGAACGCCTCGGGCCCGGGGTACCGCGCGGTGTGCAACTGGCGTCCCAGGAAGGTCTCCTGCCCCGGATAGCGCGGCCAGAACGGCCGGTCCCAGGTGCCGGTGGCGTTGATCAGCGCCCGTGCCGACCAGGTGCCGTCCGAGGTCTCGACCAGCAGCCGCCCCCCGGTTCCCTCCCGCACGGCCCGCACGTCCACCGGGCGCCGTACCCGCAGGCCGAAGGTCCGCTCGTAGCGGTCGAAGTACGCGGTGATCACCTCGGAGGAGGGCCGCGCCGGATCGGCGTCCGTGAGTTCCATGCCGGGCAGCGCGTGCATCCCGTGCACCTTGCCGTACGTCAGCGAGGGCCACCGGAACTGCCATGCGCCGCCCGGGCCGGGGGAGTGGTCGAGCACCACGAAGTCGCGGTCCGGCTCGAACCCGGTCCGCCGCAGGTGATAGGCGCTGGACAGCCCCGCTTGTCCCGCGCCGATGACGACGACCTCGACCTCACGTATGTCGTTCACATTTCTACTAACGGGCCGCGGGTCGCGGATCTTCCCCGGGGGCGGTCCCGGAAGATCCCCGGCGCATCGGTCAGGATGGAGGGCATGTCAGATGCCTTCACCACCCGAGTCCTGACCCTCGCCACCGGCTCCTCGGAGAAGGTCGTCGACCTCACCGGCGACTGCGAGGCCTTCCTGCGGGAGGCGGCGGCCGGCCGCGACGGCCTGCTGAACATCTTCGTGCCGCACGCCACGGCCGGCATCGCCGTCATCGAGACCGGTGCCGGCAGCGACGACGACCTCCTGGCCGCCCTGCACACCCTGCTGCCCGCCGACGACCGCTGGCAGCACCGCCACGGCAGCCCCGGCCACGGCCGCGACCACGTCCTGCCCGCCTTCGTCCCGCCCCACGCCACGCTGCCGGTGGTGGGCGGCCGACTGGAGCTGGGCACCTGGCAGTCGGTGTGCCTGGTCGACACCAACCGGGACAATCCCGACCGCCGGGTGCGGCTGTCGTTCCTCGGGTAGCCCTGCGACAGCCGCGGGAGGAGAGCGACGTGCGGCCGCACCGGGGATCCGGCCGCACCGAGGACGAGGGCGCGGGGGAGGGACGTGCGGTACCGGGGGCCGAGGGACGGCACGGCCTCGCTTCCCCGCCCCCGCTCCCGTCCCCGGCACGGGGCCGGGCACGGACACGCCGGACCCGGGACGGCGGCAGCCGTGCCGGTGGCCGCGTTCAGCGGCCCCGGAGCCGCCTCACCGACCGTTCCGGAACGCGGCCGTCACGGGCGGTGCGGCGGTGTGGAGCGCGCGACGCGGAACCCCACGTCGTCGATCCGGAAGGTCGGGTGGCTGCGGCGCCGTACAGATGCCCGGCAGCTCCAGTGCTCGTCGGCCCATCCACCACCGCGGAGCACCCGGTAGGCGCCGTACACCTCGGCGTCGTAGAGGTCCCAGCACCAGTCCCACACATTGCCCAGCACGTCGTACAGCCCCCAGGCGTTGGGCCGCTTGCCGCCGACGGGGTGGATCCGTCCCTCCGCGTTGTCCCGGTACCAGGCGACCTCGTCGAGCCGGCCGTAGCGCGGGCCGGTGGTACCCGCACGGCAGGCGTGCTCCCATTCGGCCTCGGTCGGCAGCCGGTACCCGTCCGCGGAGGTGTCCCATTCGGCCGTCCCGGCGTCGGCCCGGAGGTCATAGGCGGGCGTCAACCCCTCGCGCCGGGACAACGCGTTGCAGAACCGGACCGCGTCCCACCACGAGACGTTCTCGACGGGCAGCCGGTCGCCTCGGGCGCTGCTCGGCCGTTGACCGGTGACCTGTGCGTACCACGACTGCGTGACCGGGAACGCCGACATCCGGAACGACGCGACCTCGGTCCGCCAACTGCTCCGCGTCCGCCGGTCCGACAGCGTCACCCGTCCCGGCGGGACGGCAACCATCTCGTTTCCTGCCCCCACGTCCACAGCCGGCCACCCTACCGGCGTCCTCCCCGCGCCCACGATCCTTCCGAAGGCAACCGGCGCACGGAGCGGGCGAGCCGGATCGGGGCCCGGCGCGTGCCCGCGGGCACCCGCCACCGTGCGACCGCGTTCGCGCTCACGAGCGCCCGGCGGGCGGCCGGGCGGGGCGCGTCCACCCGGCCGGACACATGCGTGGTGCACACGGCCCCGCTGCGCGGTCCCGGAACGCCGGGCGCCGGGGGTGTCCGGTCGGCGGCCCGCTCACTCCGCCCCGCGGACGACGGTGACGGGGCAGTCGGCGTGGTACAGCAGCGCCTGGCTGACCGAGCCGAGCAGCATCCCGGTGAAGCCTCCGTGGCCGCGGGCGCCGGTCACCAGCAGTTGGGCTTCCCGGGCGGCGTCGAGCAGTGCGTGGCGCACCCGTGCCCGTTCCAGGCGCAGCTCCACGGCGACCTCGGGACGGGCGTGCCGCAGGGGCGCCACCGTCTCCTCCAGCAGCCGCTGGTGCCTCTCGCGGAGCCGGTCGAGGTCCACCAGGATGTTCAGCGGGTCGGCGGGCCCCTCGTAGGGAGTCGGCTCGCTCCGGGTGTTCCACACGTGCATCGCGGCCAGCGGGGCCCCGCGCAACTCGGCCTCGGCGAAGGCGAACCCCGCCGCCGCCTCCCCGGCCGGTGAGCCGTCCACGGCGAGGAGCACCGGACCCCGGGGATCGGGGCGGCCACGGACCACCATGAGCGGGCAGTGGCCGTGCGCGGCCAGTTGCACGACCGTCGAGCCCAGCAGCAGATCCCCGAACCCGCTGCGGCCCCGTCCGCCGGTCACCGCCAGAACCGCGTGGCGCGACTCGCTCCGCAGCACCGTCAGCGTCTCGCCCGGCGCCACGGTCCGGACGATCTCCAGGTCCGGCGCGAGGGCGCGGGCGCGCTGCTCGGCCTGCGCCAGCACACCGTGGATCATCGGGTCCAGGTCGGCACGGCGGCTGAAGGCGTGCACGATCCGCAGCTGCGCACCGCGCAGACGGGCCTCCTCGGCCGCGACGTCGACCGCGGCGATGCTGGGGGGCGAGCCGTCCACTCCGACCATGACCGTGTCGTTCACTGCTCTCTCCCGTCACCGGTCCCGGGCAGTGCACCCGAGTACCCGCGGGCGACGGCGCCCACGCGTCACACGGCGCGCCGCCCGCGGCCCACGGGCCTCGGGAACGCCGCGGGCGGCACCCGGTGAGCTCGAGCACCGGGGCCGGGACGCACACCCAGGCGTCCTCGTCCCCTAGACGTCTCCGTCCCCGCCCCGCACGACGGCCACCGGGCAGTGCGCGTGGTGCAGCATGGCCTGGCTCACCGAACCCAGCACCAGCCCGGAGAAACCGCCCCGCCCACGGGCCCCGACCACCAGCAGCCGCGCCGTGCGGCTCGCCTCGATCAGCGCCTCCCGGGCGCCGCCGTGCACGGTCTCGTGCCGCACCTTCACATCGGGGTACCGCTCCTGATACCCCGTCAACGCCTCCGAGAGCAGACGCTCCTCGCCCGCGGCCAGGGCGCCGGGCTCGTTCGCGTACGGCGCCCGCTCGTCCTGCGGGGCGGGCATCGGGGCGTTCCAGCCGGTCCAGGCGTGCAGGGCGACCAGGTCCGCTCCGCGCAGCTCGGCCTCGGCGAAGGCGAAGCCGATCGCCTTCGCACCCGCCGGGGAGCCGTCGACGCCGAGCACGACCGGCCCCTCCGGCACGGCCGGCTCACGTACGACCAGCACCGGGCACCGCCCGTGCGCCGCCAGGTGCACGGCCGTGGAGCCCACCAGCAGCCCGACGAACCCGCCCATGCCCCGCGACCCGACGACCACGAGCTCCGCGGAACGCGACTGCGCCTCCAGCACGGTCAGCGGCTCGCCCGTCACGACGGCCTGCGAGACCTCCACGTCCGGCGCCACGGACCGGGCGCGTGCCACCGCCTCGGTCACCAGCCGCTCGGTCATGGCCCGCAGACCGCCGTCGGCGGGCCCCAGCGGTGACGCGCCCAGCGGTACGTGCATCGCGGGCCAGAGGAACGCGTGGACCACCCGCAGACCGGCCGAGCGCCGCCTCGCCTCCTCGGCCGCCACCTCCACGGCGGCCAGGCTCGATGCCGAACCGTCCACTCCCACGACGACCAGACCGCTCATCGCACCTCCCGCAACAGCCGTACCCGATACCTCCAGGATGGCTGCCGCCGGGAGCCGCGGACAAGGTCCAACGGGCCACGACCGAGGGCCGTTCGGCACGTTCCGCTCGGCCGTGCGCCGCCGGCTCGCCCCGTTGACCTGCGTCGGAGGAGAGCCCGGGTATTCTCTGACCCCTCGCGGTCCATGTCCATCCGTGGCGCCACCCATGTCCTGGGCAAAAGTCCGGATGGCACCATGTCCGCCGTGGGTGTCGATCATCAGCGCGATGCGTCTCTCCCACCCGTACGAAGCACCGAGAAGAACAGAGATAGGGGGAGGGGACGTGCCTGCTCCACGGATGAGCGCCACGCCGCTGCCGGGCATAGGCGTGAAATACGACCTCACCACGCGTGAGCACCAGCACTTGTCCGTGATCGCGCACCGGGACGGCGCCCGCACGGTCAACGTCTACCGCTCCGACGATCCGGACGCCTGCGCCCAGTCGCTGCGCCTGACCGTCGCCGAGTCGGCCGCGATGATCGACGCGCTGATGCCCGCCCACCACAGCCCCAACCTGCTGCACACCACCGATCTGGGACTGGTCGCCGAGCGCATCGAGCTGTCCACCACCTCCCACTGGAACGGCCGGGTGCTGGGCGAGACGCGGATGCGCACGGACACCGGCGCGTCGATCGTCGCCGTGCTGCGGCGGGCGGAGGCGATCCCGTCCCCCGCGCCGGACTTCCGGCTGGCCGGAGGGGACACCCTGATCGTGATCGGCACCCGCGAGGGCATCGAGGCCGCCGCCGAAATACTCGGAAGGGAGTGAGCGCATGCACTCTTCCGCGGTCTTCCTGATCGAGTTCGGCGCGATCATCCTCGGGCTCGGTCTGCTGGGACGTCTCGCCGGGCGCCTTCAGTTCTCCCCGATCCCCCTGTACCTGCTGGCCGGTCTGGCCTTCGGCGAGGGCGGGCTGCTGCCGCTCGGCGCGAGCGAGGAGTTCGTGGCGATCGGCGCCGAGATCGGCGTCATCCTGCTGCTGCTCATGCTCGGCCTGGAGTACACGGCCAGCGATCTCGTCTCCAACCTCAAGACCCAGTACCCGGCCGGCCTCGTGGACATGGCGCTGAACGCCCTGCCCGGAGCCGCCCTGGCCCTGCTGCTGGGCTGGGGCCCGGTCGCCGCGGTGGTGCTGGCCGGCGTCACCTGGATCTCCTCCTCCGGCGTCATCGCCAAGGTCCTCGGCGACCTCGGACGGCTCGGCAACCGCGAGACCCCAGTGATCCTCAGCATCCTGGTGCTCGAGGACCTGGCGATGGCGGTCTACCTGCCGATCATCACCGCCCTGCTGGCCGGGGTCGGCCTCGCCACGGGCAGCGTCACGCTGGCCATCGCGCTGGGCGTCGCCGGGCTCGTGCTGTTCGTCGCCGTCCGCTACGGGAGGGTGATCTCCCGGGTCGTCTCCAGCGAGGACCCGGAGAAGCTGCTGCTGGTGGTGCTGGGCCTGACGCTGCTCGTCGCGGGCATCGCCCAGCAGCTGCAGGTCTCGGCGGCCGTGGGCGCGTTCCTGGTCGGCATCGCCCTGTCCGGGGAGGTCGCCGAGGGCACGCACAACCTGCTGGCACCGCTGCGGGACCTGTTCGCCGCGGTGTTCTTCGTCTTCTTCGGCCTGCACACCGATCCCCAGTCCATACCGCCGGTGATCCTGCCCGCCCTGGCGCTCGCCGTGGTCACCGCGCTGACGAAGATCGCCACCGGGTACTGGGCCGCCCGGCGGGCCGGGATCTCCCCCAAGGGCCGCTGGCGCGCGGGCGGCACCCTGGTCGCCCGCGGAGAGTTCTCCATCGTGATCGCCGGCCTCGCGGTCACCGCGGGCATCGAACCGGACCTCGGCCCGCTGGCCACGGCCTACGTCCTGATCCTGGTCGTCCTGGGACCGCTCACGGCCCGTTACACCGAGCCCATCGCGCTGAGCCTGACGCGCCGTCGCGCCGCGTCCGCCGATGTCCGGCCCGTGCACGCCGCGCCGCCGGCCGCGGAGACGCTGGAGCCGGTGCAGGAGAGCACGCCCGAACGGTGAACCGGCGGGCCCGGGCGGCGGCACGCGGCTGCCCGGGCGACCGGGGCGTGCCTCCATACGGGTGAGGGCTTCACTCGACCCGGCGGTCCCGGAGCCGTCCGCGTACCACCGGCGCACGGAGGCGCGTTGGCCCGGCATGGACAGCACTGGGACGGCGCGGCGCCTTCTCGGGAACGACGCCGTGAGCCGACCGTACGCCGAACTCACCGGTGGGTACGCGGACCGTACGCCGATCTACACGGCCCTCGTCGCGGAGTGGCGGGCCAGGGGCCGTACGGTCCCGGAGCACCACGGGGCCCGGTGGGCGTCCTCCGCCGCCCCCACGGCGAGTGGGCGCGGCACCGTGCCGGCCGTGCCCTTCCGGGTGCCGGTCCCCCTGCTGCCGCCTCCCGGGGCGGAGGCCCGCGAGGACCTCACCGGCCCTCCGGACCCGCGGGCTCGGCGCTGACCGGTGCCAGCACGGCCAGCATGCCGGTGGCCTTGCGCAGGGCCAGTTCGAGCGCGTCCGGGGGGTGCAGGGCGCCGGTGCCGTCCGGGGGGACGAGCCACTCCAGGCGCCCGGTGGGCCGGTACGGCGGCGGTACGGCGACCCAGGAGCCGCGGCCGACGTGCCGCACACCGCACCCGATCCACTCGCTGTCCGGATCGGGCGGCAGGAAGAACCCCACACGGCGAGCCGTGACGTCCACCAGCGTGGGTCCGGGCACCTCCAGCGGATCGTGCCACATGATGTCCAGGGCGAGCAGCCCCAGCCGGTCGGGCACGCTGAGCACGTCCCAGTACCGGCCCGCCGCGAGCAGCGCCGTGCCCGTGCCGTGGTCCCACTCGCGCTTGCACGCCCGGGGGTCCGTGGCCGCCGCGGCCAGCCATTCGACGGCTTGCTTCCATCTGACGCTGTGCATGTCCCACTCCGGGCGCGGTCGGCTGCGCCGCTGCGGGCGCGTGCTGTACGGCCATGCTGATAGATATTTCTATCCGCCGGAAAGGGTGGCGCGGGCTGGCGTTTCACTTCTCGTGGAGACCGCCCGAGGAGACTTCCCGTGGAAACGGCACACCCCCGAAGCCGGGAGGACCCGGTCGGGGGTGTGCGACGCCGAGGGCGAGGAGAGCGAACGGACTGGTTTCTTTGGAGGAAGAGGAGAAGGAAGCCCGTTCATGGCCTCGCCGCGGCCAACCGTAGCAAGCAGGCGGGGATCGGGTCGCCCGGGTTTCCGGGGTGAGGACGCGGGAGTCCCGGTGCGGCCGCTTGAACGCCTCCCGGTGCGCGTGGACGTCGGCCGCCCCGACGGGAGACGCCTCCACCACCGCGTCGAGCCCCGTCGGCAGCATGTGCGACCCGCCGGCAGCGCGCGGCGCACCGGCCGGGCAGCGTCCGGTGCGCCGCCGCACCGGGGTCTTCCGGGCCTCGAGCGGTCTTCGGCGGCCCCGGCCGGGTCAGCCGCCCTGCTCGGCGCGCTCGGCGTCGCGCTTCCTGAGCCGCGCGGCTTCCTTGCGGACCTCCGCCTGGGTGGCGCGCTCGCGCTCCAGCCACTCGGGACGCTCCTGCTTCAGCGCCTCGATCTGCTCGGTGGTGAGGGGTTCGGTGACCCCGCCGCGGGCGAGACCGGAGACGGAGACGCCCAGCTTCGCCGCGACCACCGGGCGGGGGTGCGGGCCGTCGCGCCGCAGGTCGCGCAGCCACGGGGGCGGGTCGGCCTGGAGCGCGTTCAGCTCGGCCCGTGAGACGGCACCCTCCCGGAACTCGGCGGGGGTGGCCTCGAGGTACACACCCAGCTTCTTGGCCGCGGTCGCGGGCTTCATCGTCTGGGTGCTCTGGTGCGACGTCATGGTGTCCAGGGTATCGAGCGGGTGCGCGAGCGCCGACCACGGCCGGTAACCTGGCCCGGTGACAGGCTCGGAAGCACCCTCCCCGTTCCGGCTCGTGTACGCACCCGGGGTGATGCCCGACAAATGGGTGCGCCTCTGGAACGAGCGGCAGCCCGACGTCCCGCTGACCCTCACGCAGGTGCCCGCCGGAACGGCGCAGGAACTGCTGCGGAGCGGGGACGCGGACGCGGGGCTGGTCCGGCTGCCCGTCGACCGGACGGTCTTCAGCGCGATCCCCCTCTACACCGAGCGGACGGTCGTCGTGGTCCCCAAGGACCACCTCGTCACGGCGGCCGACGAGGTGACCCCCGAGGACCTGGCCGACGACATCGTGCTGCACCCCCTCGACGACGTCCTCGACTGGGAGGCCCTGCCCGGACGGCCCGCCCTCGAACGTCCCGCCACCACCGCCGACGCCGTCGAACTGGTCGCGGCCGGGATCGGTGTGCTCGTCGTACCGCTGTCCCTCGCCCGGCTGCACCACCGCAAGGACCTCACCCACCGGCCCCTCGTGGGCGCCCCCGAGTCGAGCGTGGCGCTGGCCTGGCCCGAGGACGCGACGACGGACCAGGTGGAGGACTTCATCGGCATCGTCCGCGGCCGGACCGTCAACAGCACCCGGGGCCGCGCACAGCAGCAGGCGCCGGAGAAGCCCCGGCGCGCCGGCCGGGAGGGCGCCCGCAAGCAGCAGGCGGCGGGTCGGACGACCGGCGGGGGCCGCCGGAAGGGCACCGGCGGCTCGTCGAAGAACCCGCGGCGGGGCAGGCCCCGCCGCGGGTAGTGACCCGCGGACACGCTCCGGAGCTACCCCACGGTGGGCGACGGGGTGGGTGCCGGAGAAGCCGTGTTCAGGTCCTCCAGCTCCTTGGGCACCTCCAGCACGAGGATCGGCGAGCCCGCCTGCGGCGCCGGCGGGGTCACCTGCTCCTGGGGCATCTTGGGCGGACTGGTCTGCTGGAAGTTGACCTGCTCGTGATTGACCAGTCCCGTCTTCTCCAGCACCGTGATGTGGTCGAGCACCGTGTCGTTGGCCTGGTCGGCCAGCTGCCGGACCAGGGTGTTCCTGGTGTTGGCGCGTACCTTGGCGATGACCGAGAAGATCTGCCCGTGCGTCACCCGCATGATGTTCACCGCGGTGGAGTCGAACTCCTTTCCGTTGGTGGACCTGATGGTCTCCACGAACCCCTGCTGCTGCGGTGACGCCTGGTTCGGCAGCGTGATCCCGAGTTCCAGGGCGATCTTGCGGCAGCTGGCGTCGAGCCGGCCGTGTCCGACGACCAGGTGCACGCCCGCCTCCTTCATCTCCGGCGTGGTCCCCCGCTCCATCGCCAGCAGACCCAGGGGGTGCTCCCAGAGTCCGGCCGCGCGCACCTTGACCACGAAGTCGCGGTCCGCCTCGGTCAGCGGACCGTAGTTCGTGTTGGCGACCACCCGGTCCTGCTGGGTCGAGGTGTTCTGCACGCCCAGCATGGTGGGGTAGGCGAGCGCGGTGAGGGTGAGGATCATTGCTCCGCCCACGAACGCGGTTCCTGCCGTGCTGCGCGAGATGCGCATCGTGCCTCCTGGGATATGAACGGCCCAACAGCAGGGAGTACGGACGGGAGACGCGAAACAATCACCGTTTCGGAAAGAACTTTCGACCGGTCTCGGGGCGGGTGTGTCCGGCCGGTCCCAGGGCGCGTACACGGTCCGCCGCGCCCTCCGCGCCACCGCGTCGCCGTCCGCCGCGCTCAGCGGACCCCCCGGACACCCAGGAGCGCACGGTGGACCGCCCCCGTGCCACCAGCGCGTTCTCGCCGGCGAAGGGCGCCCCGGCCCAGGTCGGGAGAGGGGCCGTGCCAGGGATGCACCTCCACTCGACGTTCGGTAGAGCGAATGCCGTGCGAACCGTCGGCCGGACGACAGGAGAACAGGAGTAAGGGGAGGGGAGGGCGTCAACGGGTCGGGAGTGATCGGTTCCGGACGCTCTCCGCGGAACGCGGACGGAGGGGGCGGACCAGGGCTGCCGGGCCGCCCGCCCGTGCCGGGCGGGCGGGATGGGGCGGGCCCCGGTCAGGCGGGCCCGGCCGCCCCTGTCAGCCAGGCGTGCGCCGCCCGCGCCGTGAACTCCCGCTGCCCGCCGCGCAGCAGCAGACCGGCGGTGGCGAACTCCGCGGCGTCGGCCTGCGCGGCGACGTACGGGATCGCGATGCAGCGCATCCCGGCCGCGTGCGCGGCGGCGGCGCCCGGGGCCGCGTCCTCCAGCACCACGCAGTCGC
>NZ_MSGP01000699.1 GCF_002078235.1 Streptomyces viridosporus | reverse complement strand
CCGAGCGCCTCGTCCAGGGCCGCGACGACCCCCGCGCGCGAGGTGTTCGGCAGCGACACCCGGGTGCCGTCCGCGAACACGTGCCGCGCCGACGGCTCGACCCGGACCAGGTCGACGCAGTCCTCCAGCGGCTCCCGGCCGGTCTTGACGAAGAGGTCGCGGTACACCGCGGGGAGGGTGAGCAGACCGGGGCCGGTGTCGAAGGAGAACCCGTCCCGCTCCCGCCGGCGCAGGGCACCGCCGTACGTCTCCGTCCGCTCGTACACCACCACCCGGTGGCCCGCGACGGCCAGCCGGGCGGCGGCCGCCATCGCGCCCATCCCGGCGCCGATCACCGCAATCCGTGCCATGCCAGGGACTTTATCCGCCGCCACCGGCGGGCCGGTCNNCGTCGAGATGAGTACGCGCGCGGATGGGCTGCGACCTGCGGGGACGAGAGAGTGGAGACCACGGAGAGGGGCACGTTCCCGGAACCGGCGGCACGGGGCGCCGGAACGGTGCGGCCCGCGATCCGCTCCTTCCGCCGGCACCGTCGGTGGGAGCGAGGCACGGGGGAACCGGGGGACGACCGCGCACGGGGGTCCCGCGGGGATGCACGGGGGAACGCACGGGGG
>NZ_MSGP01000698.1 GCF_002078235.1 Streptomyces viridosporus | reverse complement strand
CCTGGTGGAGCCGCTGGAGCGCTCCTTCCAGCCGCCGCCGCTCCAGCGGCTCCACCAGGACTACCGGGGTCACCTGGCCGCCACCCTCAGCCGGGGCGGCGTCCGGGGCGACGCCGGGGACGGCGGACGGGAGCTCCTGGAACGCGTCGTGGAGCACTTCTGGAGGGCGGTCGGCGCCCGCGGCGGCTGACCGGCCGGGAACCGTGCCGCGGGTGCGGGCGCCGACCGGGCCCCGGGGGCCCGGCGCCCCTAGAAGACCGACTCCGCCTCGTCCATCCGGTCCTTCGGGACCGTCTTCAGCTCCGTGACCGCCTCCGCCAGCGGCACCATCACGACGTCCGTGCCGCGCAGCGCGGTCATCCTGCCGAAGTCGCCCCGGTGCGCGGCCTCCACCGCGTGCCAGCCGAAGCGCGTGGCCAGCACCCTGTCGTACGCCGTCGGCGTGCCCCCGCGCTGGATGTGGCCGAGGATGACCGGCCTGGCCTCCTTGCCCAGGCGCCGCTCCAGCTCACGCGCCAGGGCCGTGCCGATGCCCTGGAAGCGCTCGTGGCCGAACTTGTCGATCTCGCCCTTGCCGTAGTCCATGGTGCCGTCGGCCGGGTGCGCGCCCTCGGCGACGCAGATCACCGCGAACTTCTTGCCGCGGGCGAAGCGCTCCTCGACCATCTTGACCAGCTGGGCCGGGTCGAAGGGGCGCTCGGGCAGACAGATGCCGTGCGCGCCGGCGGCCATGCCGGACTCCAGGGCGATCCAGCCCGCGTGCCGGCCCATCACCTCGACGACCATCACCCGCTGGTGGGACTCGGCGGTGGTCTTCAGGCGGTCCATCGCCTCCGTGGCGACACCGACGGCGGTGTCGAAGCCGAAGGTGCGGTCGGTGGAGGAGATGTCGTTGTCGATCGTCTTCGGGACGCCGACCACCGGCAGGCCCGCGTCCGACAGCATGCGGGCCGCGGTCAGCGTGCCCTCGCCGCCGATCGGGATCAGCGCGTCGATGCCGAAGTCGCGGATCATGTCGGAGGCGTTCTCGCAGGCCTCGCGCAGCCGGTCGCGCTCCAGCCGGGAGGAGCCGAGGATGGTGCCGCCGCGGGCCAGGATGCCGCTGACCGCGTTGAGGTCGAGCGTGCGGTAGCGGCCGTCGAGCAGTCCCGAGTAGCCGTCCTCGAAGCCGATGACCTCGTCGTCGTAGTTGTCGACCGCTCGGTGCACGACCGACCGGATCACTGCGTTCAGGCCGGGGCAGTCGCCGCCTGCGGTGAGAACTCCGATACGCATCGTGCTGTGTCTCCTGGTCGCTGTCGATACCGGTGAGCCAACCCCGATTGTTCCATGCCGCCCCCGGCGACGACGCCCCGTCCCCGTTCCCGGGTGCCGGTCCGTCCCGGTCCGTCCCGATCCGGGTGCCCGTCCGGCCCGGCCCTCGACCCCGATGGGCAGGCGACGCTCTAACTATCGACAGAGGTATTGTCAAGAGGGTTCCACTCACCTGGGTGGGCGATTTTTGCACGGCCGGAGTGACCGCGGGAACCCGACGAACGCGAGGCCCCCGAGGAAACGGAGAGCGCGTGACCCGCAGCGTGTACGTGACCGGTATCGACCGCGGCGACGGCCGCCAGGTCGTCGAGCTGGGTGTCATGGAGCTCCTGACCCGGCAGGTCGACCGGGTGGGCGTCTTCCGTCCCCTGGTGCACGACGGGCCGGACCGCCTCTTCGAACTGCTGCGCGCCCGCTACCGGCTCACCCAGGACCCGGCGACCGTCTACGGCATGGACTACCCGGAGGCGTCCGCGCTCCAGGCCGAGCGGGGCACGGACGAACTGGTGTCCGCCCTCGTCGGCCGGTTCCACCGGGTCGCCCGCGACTACGACGTCGTCCTCGTCCTCGGCACCGACTACGCCGACACCCAGTTCCCGGACGAACTGAGCCTGAACGCCCGGCTCGCCAACGAGTTCGGCGCCTCGGTGATCCCGGTCGTGGGCGGGCGGAAGCAGACCGCGGAGTCGGTGCGCGCCGAGACCCGCAACGCCTACCGCGCCTACGACACCCTGGGCTGCGACGTGCTCGCCATGGTGGTCAACCGGGTCGCCCGCGAGGACCGGGACGAGATCGCCGAGCGGCTCTCCTCCCGGCTGCCCGTGCCCTGCTACGTCCTGCCGGACGAGCCGGCGCTGTCCGCCCCGACCGTCTCGCAGATCGCGCACACCCTGAACGCGAAGGTGGTGCTCGGCGACGACTCCGGGCTGGCCCGCGACGCCCTCGACTTCGTCTTCGGCGGCGCCATGCTGCCCAACCTCCTCGCCGCCCTGACCCCGGGCTGCCTGGTGGTCACCCCCGGCGACCGCGCCGACCTGGTCGTCGGCTCGCTCGCCGCGCACAGCGCCGGCACCCCGCCGATCGCCGGGGTGCTGCTCACCCTGGACGAGGTCCCCGGCGACGACATCCTCACCCTCGCCGCCCGGCTCGCCCCCGGCACCCCGGTGCTGTCGGTGCCCGGCAACAGCTTCCCCACCGCCGAGCAGCTGTTCTCCCTGGAGGGCAAGCTGAACGCGGCCACCCCGCGCAAGGCGGAGACCGCGCTCGGCCTCTTCGAGCGGTACGCCGACACCGCGGAGATCGACCGCCGGGTCTCCGCGCCCAGCAGCGACCGGGTGACGCCGATGATGTTCGAGCACAAGCTGCTCGAACAGGCCCGCTCCGACCTGCGGCGGGTCGTGCTCCCCGAGGGCGCCGAGGAGCGGGTGCTGCACGCGGCCGAGGTGCTGCTGCGCCGGGGCGTGTGCGAGCTGACCCTGCTCGGTCCGGTCGACCCCATCCGCAAGAAGGCCGCGGACCTCGGCATCGACCTCGGCGACACCCAGCTGATCGACCCGGCCACCTCCGAGCTGCGCGACTCCTTCGCCGAGAAGTACGCGGCCCTGCGCGCCCACCGGGGCGTGACCGTGGAGCTGGCCTACGACGTCGTCTCCGACGCCAACTACTTCGGCACGCTGATGGTGCAGGAGGGCCTGGCCGACGGCATGGTGTCCGGCTCGGTGCACTCCACCGCCGCGACCATCCGGCCGGCGTTCGAGATCATCAAGACCCGCGAGGACGCCCGGATCGTCTCCTCCGTCTTCTTCATGTGCCTGGCCGACAAGGTCCTCGTCTACGGCGACTGCGCGGTCAACCCGGACCCGGACGCGGAGCAGCTGGCCGACATCGCCGTGCAGTCGGCGGTCACCGCCGCGCGGTTCGGGGTGGAGCCGCGGATCGCGATGCTGTCGTACTCGACGGGCACCTCCGGCTCCGGCGCCGACGTCGACAAGGTGCGCGAGGCGACCGAACTGGTGCGCGCGCGCCGTCCCGACCTCAAGATCGAGGGGCCGATCCAGTACGACGCCGCCGTGGAGCCCTCGGTCGCGGCGACCAAGCTGCCGGACTCCGAGGTCGCCGGGCAGGCCACCGTGCTGATCTTCCCCGACCTGAACACCGGCAACAACACCTACAAGGCCGTGCAGCGCTCGGCCGGCGCGATCGCCGTCGGCCCGGTGCTCCAGGGCCTGCGCAAGCCGGTCAACGACCTGTCCCGGGGGGCCCTCGTCCAGGACATCGTCAACACCGTCGCCATCACGGCGATCCAGGCCCAGTCCCCCGCATCGTCCCCGAGCGAGAAGGCAGCCGCCCCGTGAGTCCCTCCCGTGTCCTCGTCCTCAACTCCGGCTCGTCGTCGGTGAAGTACCAGCTGTTCGACATGCGCGACAGCAGCCGGCTGGCCGCGGGGCTGGTCGAGCGGATCGGTGAGCGGACCTCCCTCGTGCGGCACACCCCGCTCGCCGCGGGCGGCGGGAGCCGGGAGCGCTCCGGGCCGATCGCCGACCACGGCGCCGCCCTGAAGGCGATGGCCGAGGAGCTGGCCGCCGACGGGCTGGGGCTGGACTCCCCGGAGCTGGCCGCGATCGGCCACCGGGTGGTGCACGGCGGGAAGCACTTCACCGAGCCGACCGTCGTCGACGACCGGGTGTGCGCCGAGATCGAGCGGCTCGTCCCGGTCGCCCCGCTGCACAACCCGGCCAACCTGACCGGCATCCGCACCGCCATGGCGCTGCGCCCGGACCTGCCGCAGGTCGCCGTCTTCGACACCGCCTTCCACACCACGATGCCGGAGTCGGCCGCCCGCTACGCGATCGACGTGGAGACCGCCGACGAGCACCGCGTCCGCCGCTACGGCTTCCACGGCACCTCGCACGCGTACGTCTCCCGTGCGACGGCGCGGCTGCTCGGGAAGGCGCCCGAGGAGGTGAACGTCATCGTGCTGCACCTGGGCAACGGGGCGTCCGCCGCGGCCGTGCGGGGCGGGCGGTGCGTGGACACCTCCATGGGGCTGACGCCCTTGGAAGGGCTCGTGATGGGTACGCGGTCCGGAGACATGGACCCGGCCGTCATCTTCCATTTGATGCGTGTCGGCGGAATGTCCGCCGACGAGATCGACACCCTCCTCAACAAGAAGAGCGGCCTCGTCGGTCTGTGCGGGGACAACGACATGCGGGAGATCCGCCGCCGGATCGACGAGGGCGACGAACGGGCGCAGCTCGCGTTCGACCTCTACATTCACCGTCTGAAGAAGTACATCGGTGCCTATTACGCCGTTCTCGGGCGGGTGGACGCGGTGGCCTTCACCGCCGGCGTGGGCGAGAACTCCGCGCCGGTGCGGGAGGCGGCCGTGGCGGGTCTGGAGGGGATGGGCCTCGCGGTCGACGCCGAGCGCAACGCCGTGCGCAGCGGCGAGCCGCGGCTGATCTCGCCCGAGGGGGCACGGGTCGCGGTCGCCGTGGTACCCACGGACGAGGAAATGGAGATCGCCACCCAGACATACGCACTGGCCGGAAAGAACAACTGAGCGGCCGATTCCTCATTTGTATTTTCCGCCAGACGGAATATTCCGCTGCGAAACAAACCGATAGGATCGCCCCCATGCGCCGTTCGAAAATCGTCTGTACTCTCGGCCCCGCGGTCGACTCCCACGAGCAGCTCGTCGCTCTGATCGAAGCCGGCATGAACGTGGCCCGCTTCAACTTCAGCCACGGCACGCACGCCGAGCACCAGGGCCGGTACGACCGGGTCCGTGCCGCCGCCAAGGAGACCGGCCGGGCCGTCGGTGTCCTCGCCGACCTCCAGGGCCCGAAGATCCGCCTGGAGACCTTCGCCGAAGGTCCCGTCGAGCTGGTGCGCGGTGACGAGTTCACCATCACCACCGAGGACGTCCCGGGCGACAAGACGATCTGCGGAACGACCTACAAGGGCCTGCCGGGCGACGTCTCCCGCGGCGACCAGGTGCTGATCAACGACGGCAACGTCGAGCTGAAGGTGCTGGACGTCGAGGGCCCCCGGGTGAAGACGATCGTCATCGAGGGCGGCGTCATCTCCGACCACAAGGGCATCAACCTGCCGGGCGCGGCCGTCAACGTCCCCGCGCTGAGCGAGAAGGACGTCGAGGACCTGCGCTTCGCGCTGCGGATGGGCTGCGACCTGGTCGCCCTGTCCTTCGTCCGGGACGCGGTGGACGTCGCGGACGTCCACCGCGTGATGGACGAGGAGGGCCGCCGCGTCCCCGTCATCGCCAAGGTGGAGAAGCCGCAGGCGGTGGAGAACATGGAGGACGTCGTGATGGCGTTCGACGGTGTGATGGTCGCCCGCGGCGACCTCGCCGTCGAGTACCCGCTCGAGAAGGTCCCCATGGTGCAGAAGCGCCTGATCGAGCTGTGCCGGCGCAACGCCAAGCCGGTGATCGTGGCGACCCAGATGATGGAGTCGATGATCACCAACTCCCGCCCGACCCGCGCCGAGGCCTCCGACGTGGCCAACGCGATCCTGGACGGCGCCGACGCGGTGATGCTGTCGGCCGAGTCGAGCGTGGGCGCGTACCCGATCGAGACCGTGCGGACGATGTCGAAGATCGTCCAGGCGGCCGAGCAGGAGCTGCTCTCCAAGGGCCTGCAGCCGCTGGTGCCCGGCAAGAAGCCGCGCACGCAGGGCGGTTCGGTGGCCCGCGCGGCCTGTGAGATCGCCGACTTCCTCGGCGGCAAGGGCCTGGTGGCCTTCACCCAGTCCGGCGACACCGCCCGCCG
>NZ_MSGP01000697.1 GCF_002078235.1 Streptomyces viridosporus | reverse complement strand
CGACGAGGCTCATGCCGGACGAGGTGCCCTCGTCCGGCATGAGCCTCGTCGTGTACCTGGGGGCCCTGGTCTTCGGGATGTCCTCGGTGCTGCTGCTGCGCCGCCCGCGCACGGCCGTGCGGAACCCGCTGACCCTGTCCACCTGCGTGGCGATCGCCCTCGGCGCCCTGGTCTTCGTCTGCGCCGCGCCGGCCACCCTGGCCGCCGTCAACGACCTCACCGGCATCCCCAACTTCGGTGCGCCGCTGACCTACGGCATGCTCTCCGCGTACAGCTGCGCGGTGCTCGTGCTGCTGATCAACTGGCGGGGCGGTCCCCGCGAGCGGGTGCGGCGCATGGTGCTGCGCAGCATCGCCGCCTACGGGGGGCTGGTGGCCGTCATCGTCGTGCTGTTCGCGCTCGCCGAGGCGGACACCGAGCGGCTGACGGACCTGGACACGTACTACGCCAACACCCCGTTCATGCGGGAGATGATCCTGCTGTACCTGGTCGGGCACAGCGCGGCGATGCTGGTGATGTGCGTGGTGTGCGTCAAGTGGGGCCGCGAGGTCACCGGGCTGCTGCGGACCGGGCTGCGGCTGATCCTGTGCGGGGCGCTGCTGGACGTGCTGGGCTTCCAGCTGGCCAAGTACACCGCGGTCGTGGCGCGTTGGTCGGGCCACGACCTCGACTTCCTGTCCACCACGCTCGCCCCGCCGATGGCCTCGCTGGCCGCGCTGCTGTGTGCGGCGGGGTTCGTGCTGCCGAGGCTGCTGCCGCCGGCCCTCGCGCAGTGGCGGGGGCTGGGCGACTACCGGCGGCTGGCTCCGCTGTGGTCCCTGGTGAAGTCGGTGTCCACCGCGCCCAAGCCCTCCGTCGCCTGGTGGCAGCTTCCCCAGGACCGGCTCCAGTGGCGCGAGGTGTCCATCCACGACGCCCTGCTCACCCTGGCGCCGTACTTCGACCACCGGGTCCGCGAGCGGGTGCGGGACACCGCCCTGAGCGCGGGCCGCTCCCCCCACGAGGCCCGTCTCGCGGCGGAGGCCGCCATGCTCGCCGACGCGGCGCGCCGGGCCGCCGCCCGCGAGGAACCCCCCGAGACCGCAGGCACCTACCGTCTGCACGCCACCGAAGTGTCCGGCACCGGCGGGCTGGTGGAGCTGGCCCAGGCGCTGCACCGACAGCCCGCTACGGCGCCGCCGGCCGCGGCCGGACCCACG
>NZ_MSGP01000696.1 GCF_002078235.1 Streptomyces viridosporus | reverse complement strand
AGCGGCGCCGCCGTCTCCGCCCTGCACTTCTACGAGTCCAAGGGCCTGATCAGCAGCCGCCGAACCACGGGCAACCAGCGCCGCTACAGCCGTGACACCCTGCGCCGGGTCGCCTTCATCCGGGCCGCCCAGCGCGTCGGCATCCCGCTCGCCACCATCCGCGAGGCGCTCGCCGAGCTCCCAGAGGAACGCACGCCCACCCGGGACGACTGGGCCCGCCTCTCCGAGGCCTGGCGCTCGGAGCTGGACGAGCGCATCAGGCAGCTCAACCGCCTGCGCGACCACCTCACCGACTGCATCGGCTGCGGTTGCCTCTCCCTGGACACCTGTGTCCTGTCCAACCCGGACGACGTCTTCGGCGAACGGCTCACGGGTTCCCGCCTGATGGCCGAGAACGGGGGCGGAGGACGACGCCGCGCACGCCGGGAGCCGGAGCGGAACCGCTGAACGCGGGTGCCCGCACGGCACCGGGCACCGGGACGCCCCGGCGCGATCCGTCGCCCGGGACGGTCCCACGGCATCCGCCGGGGCCGCCCGTGGATCTCCACGGCCTCCGCGCCGGCCGCACGGAGGACTCCGCCGGCCGTCCGTCCGGCCGTCCGTCCGGCCGTCCGTCCGGCCGTCCGTCCGGCCGTCCGTCCGGCCGTCCGTCCGGCAGGAGCAGCGTGTCCTCCGGGCCGCTGCGGGCCGCCGGTCCCGGCCGGCCCGCGAGGCGCGGCACCGGGCGGGCGCCGCCCTCCTCGCCGTGCGGCAGGACCGGCCGGCCGTGCGCGGAGCCCGGCTCGGGCAGCGGGGCGTGCGCGGACCGCGCGGCGCTCACCGCGCTCCGGGTCCCGTTCGAGATCCGCCCGCGGGCCCACCCGTACTCTGCCGGCCCCCTGGCTCCCTGCTCCCTGCCACCGTCCGCTTCACGGAGGGGTCCCGGAGGAGGACGGCGGGGGCGCGGCATCCCCGGCGCGCCCCCGCCTCCTCAGGTACTTCTCGGGTACTTCTCAGGCCGACACCGGCAGCCTCGTCCGCCTGGAGTCCGCCAGGGCCTCGGGGGTGAGCACGGGGCGCGGCACCAGGATTCCGCAGTCCGTGCAGACCGGGCCCGCCGACGGCTCGTGGTCCAGGTCGTACCGCCACATGAGCCGTTCCCCCCGGCACACGGGGCAGACCGAGCCCGGCTCGCGCTCCAGCGCGGCGATCAGCCGCCGCAGCACCTCGGCCAGCGGCTCCCGCGGATGCACCCGCGGATCGTCGCACCAGGCCACACCGAAGCCGCCCCAGGTCAGTCGGTGCCAGTCGTCCACACTGCCCGGCCTGCGCAGGCCGTCGTGCTTCTCCTTCCTGCGGCGCTCGGCGAACTCGACCTCGTAGGCCAGCCAGACCGCCCGGGCCTCCTCCAGCTCCTCCAGTGCGGCCACGAGCCGCACCGGGTCGACGGAGCGGTCCTCGGGGTCGAACCCGGCCCGCGCGCACAGATGGTCCCAGGTCGCCCTGTGCCCATAAGGAGCGAACCGTTCAAGGCACTTGCGCAGCGAATAACGCCGCAGTGCCAGGTCGCACCGCGGATCTCGGACCTGTCTCGCCAGACTCCGGAAACCGGCCATCGTCCTGCACCTCCGTCACACCTGCACCTGTAGTCCGTCCGTTCGGCGTCGCCGAACGGGCGTCGCCGAATAGACGTATCGACACCCGGATCGGCTCCATCCTTTTTCCGATGGCCCCCATCAGCCGGCCGCAGGGCTCACGCGTCAACTCCCGTGGCGCGTGCTTCAGTTGTGGTCGTCCTCGACGCGGGGACGTCGGCGGTGACACCCTGTCCCGCCGGGCCGGGGCCGCACGCCGCGGCGCGTCCTGCGACCCGTCCCCGCCGGACTGAGAACTCCCCGCGGCTTCCACGGGTTCCTGGAGAGCCCCTCGGTATGCGCCCGGATCGCGTCGGTTTCGGTCGGAAATCCCGGAGGAAACGAAAAAGTGGTGGGCCGGATCACTCCGGCCCACCACCGAGATCCGCTCAGCGGTACAGCAGGTACTCCCGCCGCGTCCTGCGGAACGCCGCCAGCTCCTCGTGCCAGCCGGCCACCACCTCGTCCGTGTCCGCCCCCGCGTCGATCATCGTGCGCACCCGCGCGGAGCCGGTGAGCTTGTCGATCCAGTGGTCCGGACGCCAGGCGAAGTCGCTCCACACCCGCTTGGCCGTGATCAGCAGCCCGATCCCCGTGCGCACCGGATCGAACGCCTCCGGGTCGTGCACGTGGAGCTGCACGCCCCCGACGGTCCTCCCCTGGAACTTGGAGAACGTGGGCGCGAAGTACGCCTCACGGAACCGCACGCCCGCCAGCCCCAGCCCGTTCGCCCCGTCCGCCCAGCGCCCGTCGATCCCCTCGGCGCCCAGCAGCTCGAACGGCCGGGTCGTCCCGCGCCCCTCGGAGAGGTTGGTGCCCTCGAACAGACACGTTCCCGAGTACACCAGCGCGGTCTGGGGCGTCGGCATGTTCGGGCTCGGCGGCACCCAGGGCAGCCCGGAGGCCTCGTGGAAGTCCGACCGCTTCCAGCCCGACATGAGCACGGTCTCCAGCGGCACCGGAGCCCGGAGGAACTCCCCGTTGAACAGCCGTGCCAGCTCCGCCACCGTCATCCCGTGCGCCTGCGCGATCGGCTTCCGCCCGACGAAGGTGGCGAACTCCTCGTGCAGCACCGGGCCCAGGGCCGCCCGCCCCGTCACCGGGTTCGGCCGGTCCAGGACCACGAACCGCTTGCCCGCGAGCCCCGCCGCCTCCATGCAGTCGAACAGGGTCCAGATGTAGGTGTAGAAGCGCGCGCCCACGTCCTGGATGTCGAAGACGATCGTGTCCACGCCGGAGGCGGTGAAGACGTCGGCGAGCGGCTGACCGCTCTTCAGGTAGGTGTCGTAGACCGGCAGTCCGGTCGCCGGGTCGTCGTACCGTCCCTCGGAGCCGCCCGCCTGCGCGGTGCCCCGGAAGCCGTGCTCGGGGCCGAAGACGGCGATCAGGTCCACGCGGTCGTCGGCGTGCATGACGTCCACGATGTGCCGTGCGTCCCGGGTGATGCCCGTCGGGTTGGTGACGACGCCGACCCGCTGCCCGTCGAGCGGCGCGTAGCCGTCCGCGGCGAGCCGCTCGAACCCGGTGCGCAGTTTGCGGCCCGCCGCCGGGGCCCGCCCGGAAGCCGCGTGCGCCGGGGCCGCGGAGGCCGCCACCGCGGCCGTGGTGGTGGCGAGCAGGCTCCGTCTGGACAGCTTCATGCGGTGGCCTCCGTGATCGCGTCGGATGTCATGACCATGCACGCTAGCGCGCATGACCGCGGCGGGGAACGAACCGGACCGGCCCGGCTCGGATCTCCTCTTCCGCAGGGCATACCGACCGGTTAGTCTGGCGCGACGGAAGGACCGCCGCAGCCGCCGCACGACCGGAGCCGACCCGCGCGGCGCCCGTACGGCGGTGCGGGCAAGCCGCGTCGAAGGAGGCCGATGGTGGGAGCCGTGCAGGGTGCGAAGGTGGTCGTCACGGGGGCCGGGGGCGGCATCGGGGCGGCGCTCGCCCGCCGCTTCGCCGACCAGGGGGCGCAGGTCGTCGTCAACGACCTGGACGCCGACCGGGCGAAGGCCGTCGCCGAGGAGATCGGCGGCATCGCCGTCCCGGGCGACGCCTCCTCGACCGTCACCGAGGCCCGCGACGCGCTCGGCGGGACGGTCGACGTCTACTGCGCCAACGCGGGCGTCGGCCGCGACGGCGGGGAGCCCGGCGGACCGCTCGACGAGCAGGGCTGGGCGCTCTCCTGGGACGTCAACGTCATGGCCCACGTCCGCGCGGCGCACGCGCTGCTCCCGGACTGGCTGGAGCGCGGCAGCGGCCGCTTCGTCTCCACCGTCTCCGCGGCCGGACTGCTCACCATGATCGGCACCGCCCCCTACAGCGTCACCAAGCACGGCGCGTACGCCTTCGCCGAGTGGCTCTCGCTGACGTACCGCCACCGCGGCGTGAAGGTCCACGCGATCTGTCCGCAGGGCGTGCGCACCGACATGCTCGACGCCAGCGGAAGCGCGGGCGACCTGGTGCTCAAGCCGACCGCGATCGAGCCGGAGGACGTGGCCGACGCCCTCTTCCGGGGCATCGAGGAGGACCGCTTCCTGATCCTGCCGCACCCCGAGGTCGCCGAGTACTACCGGGCCCGCGCCACCGATCCCGACCGCTGGCTCACCGGCATGAACCGCGTCCAGCAGCACTGGGAGGCGTCCCGGTGACCGGCCCCCGCCGCGCGGGACGGACCCGGATGCGCGCGCCGCGCGCGGCAAGGAGAGACTGGCCGCCCACCCGCACCCGTGCCAGGAGGAGCTCCTGCCCGACGTGCCGGAGGCGGTCAGTGGGAAGATCCTCCGTCGGGAACCTCGTTCCCTGACGCACGACAACCGACAGCGACACGGAAGGCAGGTGGCGGCAGTGCCCAGGACGACGGACGGTGACGGGACCCCTGTGCCGCAGCGGCTCCTGGCCGCCGCCACCCGGCTCTTCGCCGAGCAGGGCTACGACCGCACCTCGGTGCAGGAGATCGTCGAGGCGGCCGGCGTCACCAAGGGGGCGCTCTACCACTACTTCGGCTCCAAGGACGACCTGCTGCACGAGGTGTACGCGCGCGTGCTGCGCGTCCAGCAGGAGCGCCTGGACGCCTTCGCGGACGCCGACGAGCCGATCGAGAAGCGCCTGCGCGGCGCGGCGGCCGACGTCGTCGTCACGACGATCGAGAACCTCGACGACGCGTCGATCTTCTTCCGCTCCATGCACCACCTGAGCCCGGAGAAGAACAAGCAGGTGCGCGCGGAGCGCCGCCGCTACCACGAACGCTTCCGCGCGCTGATCGAGGAGGGCCAGGAGGCGGGCGTCTTCTCCCGGGCGACCCCCGCCGACCTGGTGGTGGACTACCACTTCGGCTCCGTGCACCACCTGTCGACGTGGTACCGCCCCGACGGCCCGCTCAGCCCGCAGCAGGTCGCCGACCACCTGGCGGACCTGCTGCTGCGGGCGCTGCGCCCATGAGGCGCCTGAGGCGCGTGCCTGTGGAGCGTGCCTGTGAAGCGTTCACGAGGCGTCCGTGAGGCACCCGTGAGGTGACCGGGCGGGGCCGCCGCGGGGCCGCGCGGCCCCGGCCCGTGCCGGACCCACCGGCGGGCCCCGCCCGGCCCGCGCCGCAGACGATGCGGCGCCGCAGGTCCGCGG
>NZ_MSGP01000695.1:1053-1363 GCF_002078235.1 Streptomyces viridosporus | reverse complement strand
CCCTGCCCCACCCCCACGCACGCGTACCGCCCGGACAGCCCGCGGGGGCGCACACCGGGGAGCTCGAACGGGACCGGACATAGGCCGCGTACCGATAACCGCCTCTGTGCCGTGCCGCCGGTATCAGGCAGCATGGCCTGCATGTCCGTACTGACGCGCGACGAAGCGCAGAACCGAGCACAGCTCCTCGACGTCCACCGGTACACGATCGACCTCGATCTGACCACCGGCGACGAGACCTTCGACTCCCGTACCCTGATCCGGTTCACCGTCCGCGCGGACCAGGACGTCACGGACACCTTCGTCGAGG
>NZ_MSGP01000695.1:0-1029 GCF_002078235.1 Streptomyces viridosporus | reverse complement strand
CTACTCCCGCACCGGCGAGGGCATGCACCGCTTCACCGACCCCGCCGACGGCCGGACCTACGTCTACACCCAGCTCTTCCTGGACGACGTGCAGCGCGTCTTCGCCGCCTTCGACCAGCCCGACCTCAAGGCCGTCTTCGAACTCGCCGTCACCGCCCCCGAGGACTGGACCGTCCTCGCCAACAGCGTCACCGAGCACACCGGCGACGGCGTCTGGAAGGCCGCCCCCACCCCACCGATCTCCACCTACCTCGTCGCCGTCGCCGCCGGCCCCTGGCACTCCGTGCGCACCGAGCACCGCGGCCTGCCCTTCGGCATCCACTGCCGCCGCTCGCTCGCCCCCCACCTGGACGCCGACGCCGACGAACTCCTCGACATCACCCGCGCGTGCTTCGACCGCTACCACGAGAAGTTCGAGGAGCCCTACCCCTTCGACTCCTACGACCAGGCCTTCGTACCCGAGTTCAACGCGGGCGCCATGGAGAACCCCGGACTGGTCACCTTCCGCGACGAGTTCGTCTACCGCTCCGCCGTCACCGACACCGAACGCCAGACCCGCGCCAGGGTCGTCGCGCACGAGATGGCCCACATGTGGTTCGGCGACCTCGTCACCCTCACCTGGTGGGACGACATCTGGCTGAACGAGTCCTTCGCCGAGTACATGGGCTACCAGATCCTCACCGAGGCCACCCGCTTCACGGACACCTGGACCAACTTCGGCGTCGCCGGCAAGGCCTGGGGCTACGACGCCGACCAGCGCCCCTCCACCCACCCCGTCGCCCCCGGAGACGTGGAGGACACCGCCTCCGCACTGCTCAACTTCGACGGCATCTCCTACGCCAAGGGCGCCTCCGCCCTGCGCCAGCTCGTCGCCTGGCTCGGCGAGAAGGACTTCCTCGCCGGCATCAACATCCACTTCCAGCGGCACAAGTTCGCCAACGCCACCCTCGCCGACTTCATCGACTCCCTCGCCGCCGCCACCGACCGCGACGTCCACGCCTGGGCCGACGCCTGGCTGCGCACCACCGG
>NZ_MSGP01000694.1 GCF_002078235.1 Streptomyces viridosporus | reverse complement strand
CAGAGCTGGCCGCCGTGGGTGTGGCCGGCCAGGATCAGGGGGTAGCCGTCGGCCGTGAAGGAGTCCAGGACGCGCAGGTAGGGGGCGTGGACGACGCCCATCGAGAAGTCCGCCGAGCCCGACGGGCCGCCCGCCACCTCCGCGTACCGGTCCCGCTTGATGTGCGGGTCGTCCAGGCCGGTCAATTCGATCGACGTGCCCTCGATCTTCAGCGTGCCCCTGGTGTTCGTCAGGTTCAGCCAGCCCGCCGCGTCGAAGCCGTCCCGCAGGTCCTCCCAGGGGTTGTGGATCGCGCCGACGGTCGGGGGGTTGCCGTTCAGGCCGTGGCGGCCCTGGACCCTCTCGATCAGGTAGCGGGCGGGGTTGCGCAGCTTGGGGCCGTAGTAGTCGTTGGAGCCGAAGACGTAGGCGCCCGGGAACTCCATCAGGGGGCCGAGGGCGTCCAGGACCTCCGGGACGCCCTCGGGGTCGGAGAGGTTGTCGCCCGTGTTGATCACGAAGTCGGGGCGCAGGCCCGCCAGGGAACGCAGCCAGCGCTGCTTCTTGTACTGGCCGCTCACCAGGTGGATGTCGGAGACCTGCAGTACGCGCAGGGGGCGCATCCCGGTGGGCAGGACGGGGACGGTCACCCGTCGGAGGCGGAAGGAGCGGGCCTCGAAGCCCGCCGCGTACAGCAGTCCGGCGGCACCGGCCGCCGTGATTCCCAGGGGGATTCCGTATCGCGCGCGCATGGGTCCATCGTGTCAGACGCGGGAGGGTCGGCCGTGCGCCGAGGTCGCCCCGTGCGGCTTCGCGGGTGATCTCCGGGGGACGTGAACGGCCCCTGGGACACGGGCCCTTAAATGAACGGGCGTCCTTCCCACCGCACCTGCGACAATCAAGCCATGACCACGCTCAAGTCGAAGCTGCAGGACGACCTCAACGTTGCGATCAAGGGGCGCGACGAGCTCCGCTCCTCGACGCTCCGGCTGACGCTCGCCGCGATCACCAAGGAAGAGGTCGCGGGGAAGGAGAAGCGCGAGCTCTCCGACGACGAGGTGCAGAAGGTGATCACCCGGGAGGCGAAGAAGCGCCGTGAGGCGGCCGAGGCCTTCGCGCAGGGTGGCCGTGCCGAGCAGGCCGAGCGGGAGAAGGCGGAGGGCGAGGTGCTGGCCGCGTACCTGCCCCAGCAGCTGTCCGACGAGGAGCTGAACGCGATCGTCGCCCAGGCGGTGGAGGAGGCCAGGGCGGCCGGCGCCGAGGGGCCGCGGGCCATGGGCGCCGTGATGAAGATCGTGAACCCGAAGGTGGCCGGGCAGGCGGAGGGCGGCCGGGTGGCCGCGGCGGTGAAGAAGCTGCTGGCCGGCTGAGTCCGGCCCGGCGCGCGTACCGACAGCGGACGGCCCCTTCTCTCCCCGGGGAGAGAAGGGGCCGTCGTGGTGTCCGGGCCGGTCAGCGGCGGCCGGGGCCGGCCGGGCTCACTGGCGTCCCCCGGGGCCGTTGCCCGGGCCCTGGAGGAAGCCCTCCGGGATGGAGAACGTCGGGTCCGGCTCGGTGCCTCCCGTGCTGCCGCCGTTGCCCCCGTTGCCGCCGCCCCCGTTGCCGTCGCCGCCGATCAGGCCGGCGATGAGACCGCCGTCGTTGCCCCCGTTGTTCCCGTTGTCGCCGTTGTTGCCGTCGTCGCCGCGGCCGGGACCGCCGCCGTCACCGCGGTCGCCGTCGCCGCGGTCGCGGTCACGGTCCTCGTCCGGGATGTGCACGAGGTTGAAGGGCGGGGCGTCCTTGCCCGCCAGGGCGCCGGACATGGCGTCCTTCCAGATGGGGCCCGGGACCTCACCGCCGAAGACGAGCGGGCGGTAGACACCGCCGATCGTGATGTTGCGCATCTTGACCTTCTGGCTGGCGCTGCCGACCCAGACGGCTCCCGACATGTTCGGCGTGTAGCCCACGAACCAGGCGTTCCGCCGCTCGTCCGTGGTACCCGTCTTGCCCGCGCTCTCCCGGTCGGAGAGGCCGGCCTGCTTGCCCGTACCGGAGTCGACCACACCGCGCAGCAGGGTGTTGATGGAGTCCGCGGTCTTCTCCGACATCGCCCGCCGGCACGTCGACTTCGGCACCTCGAGCGACTTCTGCTGCCCCTCGATCTTCTGCGTGATCGACTCGATCGCGATCGGCGTGCAGTACATGCCCCGGTTGGCGAAGGCGGCGTACGCGCTCGCCATCGTGAGGGGCGACATACCGGTGGAGCCGAGGGTCATCGACGAGGGGACCGCGGGGATCTTCTCCCCGTTGCCCTGGACCACGCCGAGCTTGTCGGCCATGTTCACCACGGGGCACATGCCGATGTCCTCGATCATCTGCACGAAGTAGGTGTTGACCGACTTGGCCATCGCCTCCTTGAGCGCGTACGGCCCCACCTCGGCCTCGTTCTCGTTCTCGAGCCGGTAGTTCCCGTCGTTCACCCAGGGCTTGTCGCACCCGCGCACGGTCTGCGGGTAGGGCATCTCGTACGGGGAGGAGTAGGACTGCGTGGGCGGCTTGCCCTCCTCCAGCGCGGCGGCGGCCACGAACGGCTTGAACGTCGAACCGGTCGGGAAGCCGAAGTTGGAGCCGCCCATGGCGGCGTCGACCGAGTAGTTGTACTCCGTCTCGTTCTTGCCGTAGCCCAGCGGCTTCGACTGGCCCATCGCGACGATCTTGCCGGTGCTGGGCTCGACCAGGGTGGCCGCCGCCGCGACCTTGTCGGCCTGGTTGACGTGGTTCTTGAGCGCCCTCTGCACCGACTCCTGCGCCTGCGGGTCGAGCGTCGTGCGGATGGTCAGCCCGCCCTGGTTCCAGATCTTCGCCCGGTCCTCCCGGGTCTTGCCGAAGACCGGGTCGTGCAGGAACACCTCGCGCACGTAGTCGCAGAAGAATCCCGCGTCCTTGACCGCCGTGATGCAGCCGTTCTTCGGCTTGCTGACGTTCAGTCCCAGCGGGGCCGCCGCGGCCTCGGCGGCCTGCTCCTCGGAGATGTCGCCGACCTCGGCCATCCGCTGGAGGACGACGTTGCGCCGCTTCTTCGCCTCCGCCTCGTCGTTGACCGGGTCGTAGCGGCTCGGGGACTGGACGAGGCCGGCGAGGAGGGCGGACTCCTGGAGGTTGAGGTCCTTGGCCGACTTGGAGAAGTAGCGCCGGGCGGCGGCCTCCACGCCGTAGGCCTGCTGGCCGAAGAACGTGATGTTCAGGTAGTTCTCGAGGATCTTCTTCTTGCCCAGCTCCTCCTCGACCTGGATCGCGTACTTCAGTTCGCGGATCTTGCGGCCGATCGTCTGCTGGGTGGCCTGCGCGACCTTCGTGGGGTCGTCGCCGGCCTCCTCGACGAAGACGTTCTTGACGTACTGCTGGGTGAGCGTGGAGGCGCCCTCGGAGACCCCGCCGCTGCGGGCGTTCTTGTTGAGCGCGCGCAGCACGCCCTTCAGGTCGACCGCGCCGTGCTCGTAGAACCGCGAGTCCTCGATCGCGACGATCGCCTTCTGCAGGTACGGCGAGATGTCCTTGAGGTCGACCACCGTGCGGTCACGCGAGTAGACGGTGGCGATCTGGCCGCCGGCGGCGTCGAGGATCGTGGTGCGCTGGCTCAGCGGCGGCGTCTTGAGGTTGGCCGGGAGCTCGTCGAAGCTCTCGACCGATCCCTTGGCCGCCAGCCCCAGCGCGCCCACGGCGGGCAGAGCGATGCCGGCCATGACGGCCCCTGCGAGGACACTGACACCGAGGAACTTGGCGGCCTGCTGCGTTGGCGACAGACCACCGCCCGAGCGCTTCTTTGGCATGGGAGCAGCCTACGTTCTCATTCGCCGGACAAGCGTAAAGGCCTTGGCCTAAGCTGCTCTCAACTGTCACAGCAGTGAGGCCACGTATCAATACGTCCGGCGATCCCGAATCGTTCCGGGCCCTCTCGACTTTCTCGACCGGGGTGTGGTGGGTCCGTGTCCGGATCCGCCTCGTGTGTCACGTGGTGCCCGTTGTGACGCAACGGAACTGACCTGGAATGCCGGGATTGTCGCGCATGTCGTCACCTCACTCCCCCGGGTGATCTGCCGCTTACCCATAGTCCGTTCGGACCATTCAAGATTGGGCCCGCTGGGGGTGTTGCGCTGTGCCCACCTTCCGTAACGTCCTCAACTGGCGGCGGTGAATATGCCGCTGCCGCCGTGGGGGAGCCTCGATTCGGGAGAGGACGGCGCCGGTATGGGCTGGGTTACCGACTGGAGTGCGCAGGCTGCCTGCCGCACTACCGATCCGGATGAACTGTTCGTTCAGGGAGCAGCGCAGAACAGGGCCAAGGCGGTGTGCACCGGATGCCCGGTACGCACCGAGTGTCTGGCCGACGCGCTGGACAACCGCGTCGAGTTCGGTGTGTGGGGAGGAATGACGGAGCGTGAGCGCCGCGCACTGCTGCGCCGGCGGCCGACCGTGACCTCCTGGCGCAGGCTGCTGGAGACCGCGCGCACGGAGTACGAGCGGGGCACGGGTGTGGTGCCCCTCGACGACGAGGTGTACGAGAGCTACGCGGCGGTGAGCTGAGGGCCCCTCAGGGGTTCTCGGCCGGCCCGTGGGGGTCCCTGGTCCGGCCCCGCGGAGCCCTCGGCCCGGTCCTGCCTGCCGCGGTTCTCCCGGCTGTCCGACGGGTGCGTCAGGCGGTCGTCCCGGGCGTCTCCGGCAGCTCCGGCCGGTCGGCCGCGAGCCGGTCGCCGATGTCCCGCAGCCCCGCCAGGTCGTGCACGTCGCCGGGCAGCGCGGCCACTTCCGTCACCGCCACCTCGGGGTGGAGCGCGGTGAAGCGGTCACGTGTGCGCTGTTCGCGTGCGAGCAGGTGCATCCGCTCGGCGTGCAGCCTCAACAGGCCCGCGGTGAGCCGGTCGACGGACTGCTGCTCCGCGTCGTCGGCTCCGGTGTCGGTGTCGGTGTCGTCCGCGGCGGCGGGGGAGCCTCCGTCGGGGGCGTCCCGAACCGGTGTTCTCGGTGTTCCTGCATCGTGGGCCGGCGCTGCGGGAGCGGGAGGGTCCGCGGTGGGAGAGCCTGCAGCGGGGGAGTCTGAACTGCCGTACGTTTCGGGAGAGTTACGAAGTCCAGCCTTCCCTTCCTCCTGATCCACAATGCGGGAGTCCTCAAGATTTTCCGCGGCGGCGAGCGCCCGCTCGGCCGACAGCCGGACCGCATCGCTGCCGTGGACCCGGTTGAGCACCAGACCGGCCAGCGGCATGTTCTCCGCGGCCAGCCGTTCCACGAAGTACGCGGCCTCGCGCAGCGCGTCCCGCTCCGGGGCCGCCACCACCAGGAACGCCGTCCCGGGCGCCTGGAGCAGCTGGTACGTGGCGTCCGCGCGCGTGCGGAACCCGCCGAACATCGAGTCCATCGCGGCCACGAACGTCTGCACGTCCTTCAGCAGCTGTCCGCCGAGCAGCTTGCCCAGGACACCGGTCATCATCGACATGCCGGCGTTCAGGAACTTCATCCCCGCGCGGCCGCCGACCTTCGCCGGGGCCAGCAGGACGCGGATGAGCTTGCCGTCGAGGAAGGACCCGAGCCGCTTGGGCGCGTCCAGGAAGTCCAGCGCGGAGCGCGAGGGCGGGGTGTCGACGACGATGAGGTCCCACTCGTCCCGGGACCGCAGCTGGCCCAGCTTCTCCATCGCCATGTACTCCTGCGTGCCCGCGAAGCCCGCCGAGAGCGACTGGTAGAAGGGGTTGCCCAGGATCGCGGCGGCCCGCTCGGGGTCCGCGTGCGCCTCGACGATCTCGTCGAAGGTGCGCTTCATGTCGAGCATCATCGCGTGCAGCTCGCCGCCGGCGGAGTCGTCGATGCCCTTCACCCGGCGCGGGATGTTGTCGAGCGAGTCGATGCCCATGGACTGGGCGAGCCGGCGGGCCGGGTCGATGGTGAGGACGACCACCTTGCGTCCCCGCTCGGCCGCGCGCAGGCCCAGCGCCGCGGCGGTGGTCGTCTTGCCGACCCCGCCCGAGCCGCAGCACACCACGATCCGGGTGCCCGGGTCGTCGATCAGTGGATCGATGTCGAGCGTGCGCGTGGGGGAAAGGTGGTGGCGGGCGGCCGGGTCGTGCGCCTGCGCCGGTTCCGGACGACGACTCATGACATCCTCTGCTTCCCCTGTTTCCGGTGCTGACGGCTCGTGGCGGGGGTGGTGCGGCGGTTCGGGGCGGGCCGGGGGCCGTGCGGCCCGCCCCGAACCCCGCCTCTTAAACACATCT
>NZ_MSGP01000693.1 GCF_002078235.1 Streptomyces viridosporus | reverse complement strand
CGGGAAGAGCGCCGACGGTGGCGAGGGCGGGATCGGGACCGGGGGACTCGTCGCCGCGGCCGTCGTCGTCGCGGCCCTCTTCGGGCTGGGCCGGCTGCGGCGCCGGCGCTGAGGCGGCAGGCGGCCGTCACTCTCCGGCCCGCCGGGCCACGAGCACCTCCAGGCCGTCCAGGATGCGCTGCAGTCCGAACGCGAAGTGGTCGAAGTCGGGGCCGAAGGTGTCCTCGGAGAGGCCGGCCAGGACGGGGTAGCGCCCGCTGGTCATGGCCTTCTCCAGCGCCGGGCGCTGGGCCTCCCAGAACTGCGCGTCCGTCAGCCCGGAGCTGCGTTCCGCCTCCTGTTCGTACAGCTGGGTGCGGGCGGCCCCGACGACGTACCCGTCGATCAGGATGATCGCCGACACCAGCTCGGGGTCGGACAGGCCCATCGGCTTGATCCGGGCGAGCACCTTCTCCATGCCGTCGAGCGCGCTCGGGCCGAGGATCGGGCGCGACTGGTTGACCTCCAGCAGCCAGGGGTGGCGGCGGTACAGGGCGAGGGTGGCGTGCCCCAGGGCCTCCAGGGCCGCGCGCCAGCCGCCGTCGCCGAGGTCGGCGGGGTCGGCGGGGTCGTCCGAGGGGCGCTGCACGCGGTCCAGCATCAGGTCGAGCAGCTCGCCCTTGCCGGGGACGTAGCGGTACAGGGACATCGTGCCGGTGCCGAGCTCCGCGGCGATCCGGCGCATCGAGACGGCGCCGAGCCCGTCCCGGTCCGCGACCTCGATGGCGGCCTCGACGACGCGCTCCAGCGTCAGGCCGGGTTTCGGCCCCCGGCTGGGCCGCCGGCCCGTGTCCCACAGCAGGTCGAGGGTGCGGGCGATGTCGCCGCTGCCACTGCTCTCCGTGCCGCCCCTACCGCTCGTCATGAGGGCAGTCTAGATCCGCGCGAAAAAACTGGGTACGCCGTACGCGCAATCGGGTACGGTGTACCCAGTTATTGGAAGGGGGGACCCATGAACGACGGTTACGCGGTCCGGGCCGAGGCCCTGGAGAAGCGCTACGGCGAGAAACGCGCCCTCGACGGCTTCGATCTCGCCGTCCGCGAGGGCACCGTGCACGGACTGCTCGGACCGAACGGCGCCGGCAAGACCACCGCCGTGCGCGTCCTGTCGACGCTGGTCCGGCCGGCCGGCGGGCGGGCCACGGTGGCCGGGCTCGACGTCGCCCGGCAGCCGCGCGAGGTGCGGGCGCGGATCGGGCTCACCGGTCAGTACGCGGCGGTGGACGAGGTGCTCACCGGGCGGCAGAACCTGGAGATGTTCGGGCGGCTGTTCCACCTGGGCGGCCGGCGGGCCCGGCTGCGGGCCGCCGAGCTGCTGGAGCGGTTCGACCTCACCGACGCCGCCGACCAGGGCGTCGGCGGCTACAGCGGCGGCATGTGGCGGCGCCTCGACCTCGCCGCCTCGATGGTCCTCGCGCCCGCCGTGCTCTTCCTGGACGAGCCGACGACGGGACTCGACCCCCGCAGCCGGGGCGAGGTGTGGGAATCGGTACGGGACCTGGTGGCCGGCGGCACGACCGTGCTGCTGACCACGCAGTACCTGGAGGAGGCCGACCGGCTGGCCTCCCGGATCACCGTCATCGACCAGGGGCGGGCCATCGCCGACGACACCCCGGACGGGCTGAAGAGCCGGGTCGGCGGCGACCGCATCGAGGTCGTCGTCGCCGACCGCGCCGACGTCCCGCGGGTGGTGAAGGTCGTGGCGAGGGTCGCCGACGGCGAGCCCGACGCGGACGAGACCGAGCTGCGGGTGCACGCCCCCGTGACCGACCGGGTGGCCGCGCTCACCGACGTGGCGCGCACCCTGCAGGACGAGGGCGTGCGGGTCGAGGACATCGGGCTGCGCCGGCCCAGCCTCGACGACGTGTTCCTGCGGCTGACCGGGCACCGCACGGACACCGCGCAGACGAAGGAGGCCGCCGCGTGAGCGCCGTCGACCTGACCGGACCGGCCGCGCACGGCCGGGTGTACTGGGTGCTCGCCGACTGCTGGAACGTCGTCCGGCGCGGCCTGACCCACTACCGGCGCCAGCCCGTCAACATCGCCTGGCAGCTCGGCTTCCCGATCCTGTCGGTGCTGCTCTACGGCTATGTCTTCGGCAGCGCGATGAAGGTGCCCGGCGGCGGGGACTACAAGGACTTCCTGATGCCGGGGATGTTCGTGATGACGATGGCGTTCGGGTTCGTCAACACGGCGACCCTCGTGGTCCACGACTCCACCAAGGGCGTGATCGACCGGTTCCGCTCGATGCCGATGGCCTCGTCCGCGGTGGTGGCCGGACGCGGGGTGACCGACCTGCTCGTCGCCTGCGCGGAGTTGGCGATCATGATGCTGACCGCGCTGGCCATGGGCTGGCGGCCGGAGGGCGGTTGGGGCTTCCTGGCGGCGTTCGGGCTGCTGCTGTGGCTGCGGTTCGCGCTGATCTGGATCGGGGTCTGGCTGGGCCTGCTGGTGCCCAACCCGGAGGCGGCGGGCGGGCTGTTCGCGGTCGCCTTCCCCCTGACGATGATCTCCAGCACCTTCGTGGCGCCGCAGCTCATGCCGGACTGGCTGGGCGGGGTCGCGGCCTGGAACCCGATCTCCTCGACCGCGGCGGCCACCCGTGGCCTGTTCGGCACGCCGGTCGGCGGCGGGGACTCCTGGGTCGAGCAGCACGCGCTGCTGATGGCGGGGGTGTGGCCCCTGGTGCTGACGGCGGTCTTCCTGCCGCTCGCGGTGCGGAGGTTCCAGCGGCTCAGCCGGTGAGCCGGTACGCGTGAGGGGCGCCCGGCGGACCACCGCCGGGCGCCCCTCGTTCACGTACCGCTCAGAGCTTCTCGATCACGTAGTCGACGCACCGGGTCAGCGCCTCGACGTCCGCCGGGTCGATCGCCGGGAACATCGCCACGCGGAGCTGGTTGCGGCCGAGCTTGCGGTAGGGCTCGGTGTCGACGATGCCGTTGGCGCGCAGCACCTTGGCGACGGCGGCGGCGTCCACCTCGTCGGTGAAGTCGATGGTGCCGATGACCTGGGACCGCTTGGCCGGGTCGGTGACGAAGGGGCTCGCGAACTTCACGTCCTCCGCCCAGCCGTACAGGGTGCGGGCGGAGGTGGCGGTGCGGCGGACCGCGAAGTCGAGGCCGCCCTGGCCGTTGAGCCACTCCAGCTGCTCGTTGAGCAGGAACAGCGTGGCGAGGGCCGGGGTGTTGTACGTCTGGTTCTTGCGGGAGTTGTCGATCGCGGTGGGCAGCGAGAAGAACTCCGGGACGTGGCGGCCGCTCGCGTGGATCCGCTCGGCGCGCTCGATCGCGGCCGGGGAGAACACGCCGATCCACAGGCCGCCGTCGGCGGCGAAGGACTTCTGCGGGGCGAAGTAGTAGACGTCGGTCTCGGCGATGTCGACCGGCAGGCCGCCCGCGCCGGAGGTGGCGTCCACCAGGACGAGGGCGCCCTCGTCGGCCCCGGCGACGCGGTGGATCGGCATGGCGACGCCGGTGGAGGTCTCGTTGTGGGTGAGGGCGTAGACGTCCACGCCGGCCGCGGCGACCGGCTCGGGGTGCGTGCCCGGGTCGGCGGAGATCACGTCCGGCTCGGCGAGCCAGGGGGCGAGCTGGGCGGCCTTGGCGAACTTGGAGCTGAACTCGCCGAAGCTGAGGTGCTGCGACTTGTTCTCGATCAGGCCGTGGGTCGCGATGTCCCAGAACGCGGTGGAGCCGCCGTTGCCGAGGATCACCTCGTAGCCGTCGGGCAGCTGGAACAGGTCGCGGATGCCCTCGCGCACCCTGCCGACCAGGTTCTTCACCGGGGCCTGGCGGTGGGAGGTGCCCATGAGGGAGGCGCCGGTCGCGGCCAGCGCGTCCAGCGCTTCCGTCCGCACCTTGGAGGGGCCCGCGCCGAATCGACCGTCGGCGGGCTTGATGTCAGCGGGAATCTGGATCTCAGCCACGGACGGAGCCTAGCGGCTCCGCGAAACCCGGGCGAAACGTCGTCCGTCGGCTGAGACGGACGACGGACCGCACGGCGGAAGGGGGCGGGGCCGTCGCCCCGCCCCCGTACGGCTCAGCTCCCGAGCCGCACCGGCAGCTCGTAGAGGTCGTTCTGGGTGACCACCGGCTTGTTGCGCAGTTCGCTCGCCGGGACCGCCAGGTCCAGCTCGGGGAAGCGCGCGTACAGGGCGGGCAGCGCCACGCCCGCCTCCAGGCGGGACAGGGCCGCGCCGGGGCAGACGTGCGGGCCGTGGCCGAAGGAGATGTGGCGGCCGGCGGTCTCGCGGGTGATGTCGAAGGCGCCGGCCGTGGGGCCGTGGGCCTGCTCGTCGCGGCCGATCGCGGCGTACGACACGATCAGCGCGTCCCCGGCGGGCAGGACCTTGTCGCCGACCGGCACGTCCTCGGTGGCGAACCGGACCAGCACGTGGGACGTGGGCGTGGACCAGCGCAGGGTCTCCTCGATCACCGCCGACCAGTCCGCCTTGCCGGACAGCACCAGCTCGCGCTGCTCGGGGTGGGTGGAGAGGTTGACCACCGCGTTGACGATGAGGGAGATCGTCGTCTCGTGGCCGGCCGCGACCATCAGCTGGAGCGTGGAGACGATCTCCTCGTCGGTGAGGTGGTCGCCCTCCTCGGACGCCTGGATCAGCGCGGACGTCAGGTCGTCGCCGGGGTGCTCCCGCTTGTGCGCGACCGTCTCGGTCATGATCTGCGCCAGCTCGGTCAGGGTCGCGATGACCTCCTCCGGCGGGGTCTGCGTGGAGAAGAACTTCTCGAAGAGTTCCTTCAGCCGCGGCAGCCGCTCCTCGGCCAGCCCCATCAGCTCGGCGACGACGTACATCGGCAGCGGGTAGGCGAACGCCGCCTTCAGGTCGACCGTGTCGCCGGGCCGCGCGGCCACGTCGTCCAGCAGGCCCTCGGTCAGCTCGGTGATCCGCTCCCGCATCCGCTCCACCCGGCGCGGGGTGAGCGCCTGGGCGACCAGGGTGCGCAGCCGGCGGTGGTCGACGCCGTCCACGGTGAGCATGGAGCGGGGCGGGTTGGCCAGACCGATCAGCGGCCAGTCGGGGGCGATCTCGCCGCGCTGCCAGGCACCCCAGACGTTGATGTCCTTCACCACCCGGGGGTCGGTGAGGAGCCTCTTCGCCTCCGCGTGGTGCGTGACCGCCCACACCGGGACGCCGCCCGGCAGGATCACGGCGGCCAGGGGCCCCGCGGCCCGCAGCGCCTCGCTCTCCCCGTCCAGGTCGCCGACGAACGGGTCGAGGTGGATGGGGGTCTGCTCGGTGCCGGGCGTGATCGTCGGAGAGTCCGTGCCAGCCGTCATGAGCGCGTGCCTCCAAGGGCGGGAGTGGGTGTGAAGGTGACCGGAAGTTCGGACAGCCCCCGCAGCCACGGCGACGGGCGGCGGGTCAGGGACGAGGCCGGCGTCGCGAGGTCGATGTCGGGCAGCCGGTCTAGGACGACCTCGATACCGGTCCGGGCGATCACCTCGGCGATCTCCTGCGCCGGGAACGGGCAGCGGTGCTCCCCGTGGCCGAAGGAGAAGTGCGCGCTGTTGCCGCCGGTCAGGGCCGAGCCGTCGGTGCGCACCTGGGGGTCGGAGTTGGCGCCCTGGAGGCCGAGCAGCAGCATGTCCCCCGCGCGGATGCGGCGGCCGCCGAGCTGGGTGTCGCGGGACGCCCAGCGGCCGGCCACGTTCTGGGTGGGGGTGTCCTCCCACAGCACCTCGTTCATGGCCTCGGCGATGCTGTTGCGGCCGCCGAAGAGGGAGGCGGCGAACCGGCTGTCGGTGAGCATCAGGTGCAGGGAGTTGCCGATCCAGTCGGCGGTCGGCTGGTGCCCGGCGGCCAGCATCACCATGAGGTCCTGGACGATCTCCTCCTCGGTGAAGCCCGAGGTGTCGGCGAGCATCCGGGACGCGACGTCGTCGGCGGGCTCCTTGTGGCGGCTCGCCACCAGCTCCGTCATCGACGTGAACAGGTGGGCCTGGCCCGCCAGCGCCCGCTCCCGCCCGTCGATCATGTCGTTGAGGGCGGTGACCAGCGCCGGGCTCTCCTCGTCGGTGAAGCCGTAGAGCCGGGCGAGGACCCGCACGGGCAGCAGCGCGGCGAA
>NZ_MSGP01000692.1 GCF_002078235.1 Streptomyces viridosporus | reverse complement strand
GGCCCTGGGGTAGGACGCGCCCCGGGGGTCAGGCCGGGCGCAGCCACACCGTCGCCAGGGGCGGCAGGGTCAGCCGGATGCTCGCCGGAAGGCCGTGCCACCCCTGCGCCTCCGGCTTGACCGGGTCCGGCCGGATGACGCCGCTGCCGCCGTACCGGCCGTCGTCGGTGTTCAGGACCTCGTGCCAGGCGGGCACGTCGTCCGGGACGCCGATCCGGTACTCGTGCCGGACCACCGGGGCGAAGTGGCACACGGCGAGCAGCGGCGAGCCGTCGCCGTCGTACCGCAGGAAGGCGAGCACGTCGTCCTCGGCCGCGTCACCGGCGACCCACCGGAAACCGTCCGGCTCGGTGTCGCGGCGCCACAGCGCCGGGGTGTGCCGGTAGACGGTGTTGAGGTCGCGCACCAGATCGCGCACCCCGCGGTGGTCGGCCTGCGCGCCGTAGTCCGGGTCCAGCAGCCACCAGTCCGGGCCGCGCGCCTCGGACCACTCGGCCCCCTGGGCGAACTCCTGCCCCATGAACAGCAGTTGCTTGCCCGGATGGGACCACATGAAGCCGAGGTAGGCGCGCAGGTTGGCGCGCTGCTGCCACCAGTCGCCGGGCATCTTGGACACCAGGGACCGCTTGCCGTGCACCACCTCGTCGTGCGAGATGGGCAGCACGTAGTTCTCGCTGTAGGCGTACACCATCGAGAACGTCATCTCGTGGTGGTGGTACTTGCGGTGGACCGGCTCGTGGCTCATGTACTCCAGCGAGTCGTGCATCCAGCCCATGTTCCACTTCAGGCCGAACCCGAGGCCGCCGAACCCGCTCGGGCCCTCGTGGTGGGTGGCCCGGGTGACGCCGTCCCAGGCCGTGGACTCCTCCGCGATGGTCACCACGCCGGGGCAGCGCCGGTAGACGGTAGCGTTCATCTCCTGCAGGAACGCCACCGCGTCCAGGTTCTCCCGGCCGCCGTGCTCGTTGGGGGTCCACTGGCCCGGCTCGCGCGAGTAGTCGAGGTAGAGCATGGAGGCGACCGCGTCCACGCGCAGGCCGTCGATGTGGAACTCCTGGCACCAGTACAGGGCGTTGGCCACCAGGAAGTTGCGCACCTCGCGCCGCCCGAAGTCGAACTCCAGGGTGCCCCAGTCGGGGTGCGCGGCCCGCAGCGGATCCGCGTGCTCGTACAGCGGCCGGCCGTCGAACTCGGCCAGCGCCCAGTCGTCCTTCGGGAAGTGCGCCGGCACCCAGTCCATGATCACGCCGATGCCGGCCCGGTGCAGCGCGTCGACCAGGTACCGGAAGTCGTCGGGGGTGCCGAGGCGGGCGGTCGGCGCGTAGAAGCCGGTGACCTGGTAGCCCCAGGACGGACCGAAGGGGTGCTCGGCGACCGGCATCAGCTCCACGTGCGTGAAGCCCAGGTCCTTGACGTACGCCGGGAGCTGTTCGGCGAGTTGGCGGTACGACAGCCCCGGGCGCCAGGACGGCAGGTGCACCTCGTACACCGAGAACGGCGCCCGGTGCGCGGGCACCTCGGCCCGGCGCTCCAGCCACTGCGCGTCGCCCCACTCGTGGTGCGAGGAGGTGACGATCGACGAGGTGGCCGGCGGCTCCTCCGTGCGGCGGGCCATCGGGTCGGCGCGCAGCGTCCTCGAGCCGTCGGGGCGGGTGATCTCGAACTTGTACAGCTCGCCCTCGCCGATCCCCGGCACGAACAGCTCCCACACCCCGGAGGAGCCCAGCGACCGCAGGGGGAAACCGGTGCCGTCCCAGAAGTTGAAGCTGCCGGCCACCCGCACGCCCCGCGCGTTCGGCGCCCACACCGTGAAACGGGTGCCGGTCACGCCCTGGTGCGTCATCGGGTGCGCGCCGAGCACCGTCCACAGCTCCTCGTGCCGGCCCTCGCCGATCAGGTGCAGGTCGAACTCGCCGAGCGCGGGCAGGAAACGGTAGGCGTCCTCGGTCTCCTGCACCGTCCCCTCGTACGTCACGAGCAGGTGGTACGCCGGTACCTCGCGCAGCGGCAGCAGGCCCGAGAAGAATCCGTCGCCGTCGTCGTGCAGCTCGACGGTGAGGCCCCCGGAGACCACGGTCACCGCCAGGGCGTACGGCTTGAACACCCGGAAGACGACCCCGCCGGGTACCGGATGGGCGCCGAGCACGGAGTGCGGGGCGTGATGCGTGCCGCTCAGCAGCCGCTCCCGGTCGGCGGCGTCCACGGCGGGGGAGACGGCGATCTCCACCTCGGGCGGGACGGACTGCGCGGCGGCGGGCCCGGGCGGCGGCGCCTGCCGGAGGGCGGCGTCCGGCACCGCGGTCTCCCGCCCGGCGGCCTTCCGGGCCGCCGCCTTCTTCACAGCTGCCTTCTTCACGGCGGTCTTCTCCGCGGCGGGTGCCTTCGCCGTCTTCTTCGCCGCCGCCTTCTTCACGGCCGCCTTCTTCGTCGCCGCCTCACCGGCCGCCGTCCTCTTCCCGGGGGCCGCCGTCCTCGGCGTCGCCGCGGCCTTCGCCGCCGACGTCGTGGCGGTCTTCTTCGCGGCCGCCTTCTTCACGGCGGTCTTCTTCGCGGCGGTCTTCTTCCGCGGGGTCGTCGGCTGCTCGGCGCGCCGCTGCTCGGCCGGCTGCTCCGGATGCGGATCGCTGGACTCGGGGCGGGGGGTCACGGGCTGGGCCTCCTGGGCGAGGATCGGGTGGATCGGATCGGATCAGGTGAGGCCGGACGAGGCCAGCCGACGCACCGCGGTCATCGGTACGGGGAGCCACTCGGGCCGGTGCCGGGCCTCGTAGAGCACCTCGTAGACCGCCTTGTCGATCTCGTACGCGCGCAGCAGCACCGGATCGGTGCGCGGATCCCGGCCCGCGGCCTCCGCGTACCCGGAGCAGTACGCCGCCCGGCACCGCTCGGCCCACTCCGGCTGCGGCGGGTCCGCCGAACGCGCCGCGTAGTCGAAGGACCGCAGCATGCCGGCCACGTCCCGCACCGGGGGCTGGGGCATCCGCCGTTCGGCCAGCGGCCGGGCCGGCTCGCCCTCGAAGTCGATCAGCGACCACCCTCCCCCACCGCCGAAGGCGTGGGAGGGGCCCCCGACCGGGGACCGCAGGCACTGCCCGAGGTGCAGGTCGCCGTGCACCCGCTGGGCGGTCCAGGTGCGCCCCTCGGCGGCCAGATCGTCCAGCGCCGTGAACGCCGAGCGCAGGCCGGACGCGTGCGGCCGCAGGGCGGGGACCGCGTGCACGGCCGCCTCCAGCCGTTCGGCCATGCCGTCGACCATCAGCCGCAGCTGGGGGTGGCCCAGGGTGACCGTCGGCAGCGCGCGGGCCAGCACGGTGTGCACCTCGGCGGTGGCGTGCCCCAGGGCCCGCGCCTCGGCGACGAAGTCCTCGCCCTTGGCCAGCGCCCGCAGGGCCAGGTCCCAGCCGTCCGCCGCCCCCTGCACGAACGGCTGGAGCACCCCCAGGACGTACGGCTCGGCGGGCTGCGGCGCACCGGAGGGCCGCTCGGGGTCCGCGACCAGCCAGGCCAGGGGCGGGGGCACCCGGAGGCAGCCCGCACGGGCCAGGGCCAGCGGCAGCTCCAGATCGGGGTTGGTCCCGGGCACGACCCGGCGCAGCAGTTTCAGGATGAACGCGTCCCCGTAGACGACCGACGAGTTCGACTGCTCGGCGGTCACCAGGCGCGGCACCAGACCGGACCGGATCTCCCGGTGCGGGTCCCGCTCGAAACGAAGCCCGCCGATCCGGGCCCGGGTGCGCAGGGCCTCCAGGAGCAGATCGGCGGGCCGGGTGTCGTGCAGGGCCTCGTAGACCGTCCGTCCGGCCAGGGGGCCCTGCGTCACATGACCGATCAGCGCGGGCGCGAGCCGGGGCGGCAGCGCCTCGCGCACGCCTATCAGCAACTGGTAGCAGTCGCCGGGCTGCTCCGGTCCGTCATGGCCCGGCAGGAGCGGCTGGTGCGCGCGCACCAGCAGGTGGTACAGGCCCAGTTTGGCCGTGGACGGCAGCAGCTCGGTGACCGCGACCGGGCTGAATCCGGTGACCGGACGCCCCTTGCCCGCGAACCAGCGCTGCCGCGGCAGCCATTCCCTCAGCAGTGGATCCAGTGACGCAAGAAGGCCGGGCGGGGTCGTGACGGTGCGTGTGACGGCTTCCGACATGGCGTCGCGTCCTTTCCCCAGGTTCGGCGCGCCTGTGGAGCACCCCCCGGTCGAGCACCCGCGCGTGCGCGGCCTCTCGACACCGGCGGCGCCCTTCCGGCTCACGCGGGTGGGCGGGGTGTTACTGATGCGTGCCCCGGGCGGAGCGGGAGAAACCGCCCCGCCCCGGGGTGTTCTACGCGGCGTCCTTGCGCAGCCGGAACCAGTAGAAGCCGTGGCCCCCGAGGGTCAGCAGGTACGGCAGTTCGCCGATGGCCGGGAAGCGCACCCCGCCGAAGAGCTCGACCGGGTGGCGTCCCCGGAAGGCGCTGAGGTCG
>NZ_MSGP01000691.1 GCF_002078235.1 Streptomyces viridosporus | reverse complement strand
GGCCCCTCCCCGGGCCCGCGGTCGCGGCGTTGGCTGCTGGGCTTCTGGGCCGTGGTGTTCGTGCTGTTCCTCGCGGTGCAGCCCGGCCGGCAGACCTTCGACACCAAGCTCGGCGTCACCGTCGACCCCGGGCAGTTCCTCGCCGACCTGGGCCAGCTGTGGCACGACCGGGGGTCGTTCGGCGGGATCTCCGACCAGTACGTCGGCTATCTCTGGCCGATGCTGCCGTACTACTGGGTGTGCGACCTCCTGCACCTTCCCGTGTGGCTGGCGGAGCGGCTGTGGATGTCGCTGATCGTGTCGGTCGCGTTCTGGGGCGCGCTGCGCCTGGCGGAGCGGCTGCGCGTGGGCGGCGGGGCGTCCCGGCTGCTCGCGGCGGCGGCGTACGCGCTGTGGCCGGTGTTCACCGCGGTCGTCGGTTCCACGTCGGCCGCCGCGCTGCCGGGCGCGTTCCTGCCCTGGGTGCTGCTGCCGCTGACGAACGAGCGGTACACGGCCCGGGTCGCGGCGCTGCGCTCGGCGCTGCTCGTGCCGTTCATGGGCGGGGTCAACGCGGCCTCGACGCTGGCCTCCCTGCTGCCCGTCGGCCTGTACCTGCTCTCCCGCCCGCCGGGGCCGCGGCAGCGAAGACTGATCGCCTGGTGGGCGCCCGCGGTGGCCGTGGCGACCGCCTGGTGGTGGATCCCGCTGCTGCTGCTCGGGATCCACGGCGAGAACTTCCTCCCCTACATCGAGACCGCGCGGACCACGACCGACACCATGGCGGCTACGGAGGCGCTGCGCGGCGCCGGGAACTGGGTGGCCTACCTCCACTTCGGTGAGGCGTGGCTGCCGGCCGGCTGGACCGTGGCCTCCTCGGCGCTCGTGGTCGTCTGCTCGGCGCTCGCGGCGGGGCTGGGCCTCGCCGGGATCGCCCGGCGGGACGTGCCGGAGCGGCGCTGGCTGGTGCTGACCGTGCTGGTGACGGCGCTGGTGCTGCTCGCCGGGTACGGCGGCGCGTTCGGCGCCCCCTTCCACTCGGTGGTGCAGGACTGGCTGGACGGCTGGGCGGCGCCGTTCCGCAACATCTACAAGTTCCAGACGGGGCTGGCGCTGGCGCTCGTGCTGGGCCTGGCGCACCTGGTGGGCACGGCCGCCGAGTCGCGCGGGACCCGCCGGGTGCGCGGGCGGCGGTTCGCCCCGCTGGTCGCCGCGGTCCTGGTGCTGCCGGGGCTGCTGTGGCCGTACCTCAACGGCTCGATCCTCGCGCCGGGTTCGTTCCAGGAGATCCCCAAGTACTGGCGGGCCACGGCCGACTGGCTGGAGAAGTACTCCCCCGACGCACGCGCCCTGGTGGTCCCGGCCACCGCGCACGGCATCCACACCTGGGGGTCGACCATCGACCAGCCGCTGGACGTGGTCGCCGGATCCCGCTGGGCGCAGCGCGACTACGTGCCCTTCGGCACCCCCGGCAACCGGCGCGCGATGGACGCGGTCGAGCAGGCCCTGCTGACCGGCGCGGCGGTGCCGGGACTGGCCGACTACCTGAGCCGGGCCGGCGTCTTCTACGTCGTCGTCCGGGGCGACCTCGACCCGGACCAGATCGGCTACGTGCCCACCGCGACGGTCAGGCGCACCCTGGAGCAGTCCGGGTACGAGCGGGTCACCGGCCTCGGCCCGGTCATGACCGGCGGCGTGATCGCGGACGGCACCCCGCTCCAGGTCGAGGGCCTGTACCCGCGGCAGCGGGCGGTGGAGATCTACCGCCCGGCCGGCGCGGACGTCCCGCGGCCCGGGCAGGCCGGACTGCTGCCGATCGCCGACACCGCCGTGGTCTCCGGCGGCCCCGAGGCGCTGCTGCCGCTCGCGGACGGGCTGCGCGGCCGGCCGGCCGTGCTGACCGGCGACGGGCACCCCGGGCTCGGCACCCCGCCGGTGCAGGTGGTCGGCGACGGGCTGCGGCGCGCGGACACCCGGTTCGGCCTGGTCAACGCCAACACGTCGTACACGTACACGCGCGACGAGCGCAACGCGCCGGACGCCGAGCAGAACGCGGGCGAGCCGCCGCACCAGATCCTGCCGGTCGAGGGACCGGGCCACCAGACGGTGGCCGAGCTGCGCGGTGCCCGCTCGGTGACGGCCTCCTCCTACGGCAACTGGCTGTTCCACCTGCCGCAGTTCGACCCGGTGAACGCCTTCGACGGCAACCCCGACACCGCGTGGGCGGAGGGTTCGGCCGACTCGCCGGACGGGCAGTGGCTGCGCATCGCCTTCGACGGCACCTACGACATGCCGGACTCCCTCGGCGTCACCCCGCTGCCGCAGGACGGTGTGCGGGCGGCGGCGACCCGGGTGCGGGTGGAGACGGAGAAGGGGTCGACGACCAGCTTCCTCCGGGCCAACGGCACCCGGCAGGAGATCGAGGCGCCCGCGGGCGCGACGGGCTGGATGAAGCTGACGATCGTCGACTCGACGGCCGAGCGCGCCGGTCTGACCGGCGCGGGCTTCTCCGAGATCGACCTGCCCGACGTGCAGGTGACCCGGCTGCTGCGGCTGCCCACCGACGCGGAGAAGTCCACCGCCACCGCCGAGGTGGTCTCCCTGCACCGCGCCGCCGACCCCACGGGGTTGTCCGCCGTGGGCACCGAGGCGGGACTGCACCGCCGGTTCAGCACCGGCGCGGCGGGGACGTACGAGGTGTCGGCGCGCGCGGTGGCGGTGCCGGGCGAGGCGCTGGACCGGCTGCTGTACGAGGTGGCGCCCGAGCAGCGGGGCCGGATCGTCGCCACCGCCGACTCCACCGCCCGCCTCGGCGCCGGCCTGTCGGCGCGCAACCTCACCGACGGCGACCTGACCACGGCGTGGGTCGCGGGCGAGCGGCCGACCTTCCACCTGAGCTGGGAGGGCGAGCAGCCGGTCGGCGAGCTGGTGCTGGCTCCCGCCGGGGGCCTGTCCGCCCGGGCCGCCGAGGTGCACATCAGCTCCCCGGACGGCGCGGCGGTCGCCGAGGTGGACGAGAACGGCTGGGTCCGCTTCCCGCCGATCACCACCGACCGGCTCGACATCACGGTCACCCGGACCGCCCCGCTCACCCTGCACAACCCGGTCGTCGGCGAGGACCTGCAGCTTCCGGTGGGCCTGACGGAGGCGTACGTCCCGGCCCTCGACCAGTACCGCACCCCGCAGCCGTCCGGCACCCGGGAGGTCTCGCTGGCCTGCGGGAAGGGACCGGTGCTGGCGGTGGACGACGAGCTGTACGAGACGAGCGTGCGGGGGACGGTACGGGACCTGGTGGAGCGGCGCCCGATGGAGGTGACCCTCTGCCGGGACGGCGGTGACGACCGGGGGCTGGAGCTTCCCGCGGGCGACCACCGGGTCGAGGCCGGTGACGCGGGTCCGCTGGCGCTGACCGAGGTGACCCTGACCCGCGGGACCGTGCCCCAGGTCGCCGGCTCCGGACGCCAGTTGAAGGTCCAGGACTGGCTCGGCGACCACCGCGAGGTCACCGTCGGCTCGGGCGCGGCCTCGTACCTGACGACGTACGAGAACCACAACGACGGCTGGAAGGCCACCCTGAACGGCGAGGAGCTCACGCCGCTGCGGCTGGACGGCTGGCAGCAGGGCTGGCGGATCCCGGCGGGCGCGGGCGGCACGGTGAAGCTGTCCTACGAGCCGGCCGCGACCTACGACGCCGGGCTGATCGGCAGCGGCATCGGGATCGCGGTGCTGATCGGGCTGGCGCTGTGGCGTCGCGACGCCGAGAACCCCGACGAGCCGCAGCCCGCTCCCGCACCGCCCGGCCCGTGGCTCGGCGCGGTGGCGCTGACGCTGGTCGCCGTGGTGATCGCGGGCTGGTGGGCGCTGCTGGTCCCGGCGCTGGCGCTGCTGGCGCGGCGGCGGCACACCCTGCTGGTGCCGGTCGCGTTCGCGGCCCTCGCGGGAGCGGGCGTCGCGGCGGCGCTCGGGGCCGGGGAGCCGGTGGGCGCCGGCACCGGAGCGTACGGGCACGTGGCCCAACTGCTCGCGCTGATCGGCCTGTTCGCCGCTCTGGTGAGCCTCGGAGAGACGCGCGGGCAGGAGGGTCCGGCCCGGGGGCCGGGCGGGCCCGGGAACGGTCCGGGGTCGACGGCGGTGCTGCCGCCGGTGCCCGCGGGCGGCCCCCACGTGTCGGGGATGTCACCCGCTCCCCACACGCACCCCGCGCCGCCCCTGCCCACCGCGAAGAGCAGGG
>NZ_MSGP01000690.1 GCF_002078235.1 Streptomyces viridosporus | reverse complement strand
CCCGCGCCCTGCCCCCGGTGGATCGCGCCCCGCCATAGTGACCGTCCGTCGGGATCGGCGATCGGGGGAGGTCAGCGGTGGGAGACACACAGGGATCCGGCGACCGGGGGGCACGGTCACGGAGCAAGCCGCGGAACGGGTCACGGAACACGAGCGGGCCGGGAACGGACCGCGCACCGGGACCGGACGGCCCACCGGGGCCGGACCGTCCCGGCGGGCGGAAGGAACCCCGGCGCTCCGCCCGCCGCGGGAAACGCCCCGCATCCGGCGCCCCGCCCCTCTCCGAGTCCGAGCGCCTGCTCTTCGGGGGTCCGCTGCGCTACGACATGGGCTGGAACCAGCACAGCGACGCCTTCCTGGAGCTGGGCTTCCGCGCCATGATCACCCGGTTGCCCGCCCTGCTGGCCTCCAGCCTCCGGCTCGCCCTGCAAGCCGACCGGCGGGCCGCGCGGACCGTGCTGGCCGCCGAGGTGGGCCGGGGCCTGGCCCAGGCGGTGAGCCTGCTCGCGGTCAACAGCGTCCTGGGCCGGCTGCTGGGCGGCGGCCCGATCGAGGAGCGGTTGCGCGACGCCGTGCCCGCCCTCGTCGCGGTGGCCGCCGTCATGCTGGTCGCGGCGCTGCTGCGGGCGGCGAGCACCTACGCCACCGGGCGCCTCGAACCCAAGGTCGAGCGGGTGGCGACCGAGCTGTACCTGGAGCGCGCCGCGGCCGTGGAGCTGGCCGCGATCGAGGACCACGCCTTCCACAAGCTGCTGGACACCGCCCAGTACGGCGCCTCCTCGGCCCGCCGCATGATCATGTACGGCGCACGGGTGATCAACGCGATGATCTCGCTGGTCGCGGCGGCCGGTGTGCTCACCGTGCTGCATCCGGCGCTGCTCCCGCTGCTGGCGACGATGACCCTGCCGAGCGCCTGGAGCGCGTTGACGAACGCGCGCCGCCGCTACGCCTCGTTCCACACCTGGGTGCAGCACGCCCGCGCCGGCCAGTTGATCAGCCGCCTGCTCACCGAACCGGAGGCGGCACCGGAGATCCGGGTGCACGGCGTCGGCCCGTTCCTGCTGCGCCACTTCCGGGCGATGTCGGAGACCGCGGAGGCCGAGCAGGCCCGGCTGGCCCGGCTGGCGGCCCGCACGGGTCTGATCGCGGCGACGTGGACGGGGCTGGCGACGGTGGCGACGTACGCCACGCTCGGCGGGCTGCTGCTGGCCGGGGCGATGGCGCTGTCGGTCGCGGGGACGGCGGTGATCGCGATCCGCACCGGCTCGGCGAGCCTGGAGACCCTGGTCCTGGAGGTGAACCAGCTGCACGAGGAGGCCCTGTTCGTGGGCGATCTGCAGCGGCTGTACGTCGAGGCGGCCGAGCGCGCGATCCCCGTCGGCGGTCTCCCGCTGCCGGACGACCCCCGGGAGATCCGCTTCGAGAACGTCACCTTCCGCTACCCGGGCGACGCCGCCCGCCCCGCCCTGGACGACGTCTCGCTCGCCCTCCCGCTGGGCCGGATCGTGGCGTTGGTCGGCGAGAACGGCTCCGGCAAGACCACCCTGGTCAAACTGCTCGCCGGGCTGTACACACCCGAGCGGGGACGGATCCTGTGGGACGACGTGGACGCGGCGGCCGTGGACCGGCACCGGCTGGCCGAGCGCATCGCGATGGTGGCGCAGGACTTCAAGCGGTGGCCGTTCACGGCGCGGGTGAACGTCGTCCTGGGGCGGCCGTCGGCACCGGTGAGCGAGGAACGGCTGGCCGCCTCGATCGCCGAGGCCGGGGCCGAGGCGGTGGTCGCGGACCTGCCGCGCGGCCTGGACACCCTGCTGGCCCGGCACTTCAGCGGGGGCCACGAGCTGTCCGGGGGACAGTGGCAGCGGCTGGGCATCGCCCGGGCCGCGTACCGGCGCGGGCGCATCCTGATCGTGGACGAGCCGACGGCCGCCCTGGACGCCCGGGCCGAGCTGGAGGTCTTCGACCGGATCCGGGCCCTGGCGGACAGCGGCCAGACGGTGGTGCTGATCACCCACCGGCTGGCGTCCGTGCGCCACGCGGACCTGGTGCACGTGCTCGACCAGGGCAAGCTGGTGGAGTCCGGATCACCGGACGAGCTGCTGGCCGCGGGGGGTCTCTACGCCGAGCTGTACGCACTCCAGGCGGAACAGTTCACCGCACCGCCCTCGTCGCCCCCGCCCGGGAGGGTGCCGTCGCCGAAGGCGGGCTGAGCCGTCCGGTCCGGCCGCTCGGGCGGCACCGCTCACGCCGTCGCGTCAACGCCGTCGCCGCTCCGTACGATCACCAGGAACATGTCGGTAGCTAGGTCCATGACAACCTCGGCGGGCAGGCCCTCCAGACGCCGCGCCTGCGCGAACTCCTCCGCCGGCCAGGACCCACGCGGCCCACCTGCGGGAAAGCGTTCGAGCACCGTTCGCCCGTTCACCCTGCCACCTCCATGTAGCGCTGTACTCGTAGAGTTAAACGCCAACCATGGGGCGGACGCCTCGTCCGGTGACGGTACTGAGACGTAGTTGACACCCGTTCACCGCACAATGTGAGCGGGCTCTCATCTTTTCGGAGCAACCCGTCACCGTCCGTATCAGTCGTCGTACTCGTCGTGGTAGCGGATGTACTCGCTTCCCGCAGGCGTCCCGAGAGCCGACGCGCGTCCCACGGGTTCCTCCCACTCCTCCTGCCGGCCGAGCGCGGTGAGGTCCAGCAGGCTGGTGGTCGAACCGAGCCCGTCGAGGCCGCGTCCGTACGTCGAGTAGGTGTGGAAGACCCGGTCGCCGTTCCGCAGGAAGCAGCTGAGGCCGGGCCGCTCGACGCGTTCGCCCCCGCGCACGGGGGACGCCTCGAAGTCCTCGCCGAAGTCGTCGTGGTGCGAGGAGTACCACGGCAGGGTCCAGCCCATCCGGGCCTTGAACGGCAGGATCCTCCGGTACGGCGCCCGGGAGACGGCCGCGAACGTGGTGCCGCGCGCGTGCAGGTGGGCGAGATGCCCGACCTGGTCCAGGAAGGCCGAGCAGCAGCGGCACCCGGCGTCCCACTCGGGGGCGAACGCGAAGTGGTGGACGACGAGCTGCCGCCGCCCCTCGAACAGGTCGAGCAGCGTGACCTCGCCGTCGCCGCCCTCGAACACGTACTCCCGGTCGATCCCCACCATGGGCAGGCGGCGCCGCTCGGCGTTGAGGGCGTCCCGCGCGCGGGTGACGACCTTCTCCTTGACCAGCAGTTCCTCGCGCGCCGCGCGCCACCGGGCGCGCGAGACGATCTCCGGAAGCGACATGGTTCCTCCTGTGCGACGGTCCCGTTGCGGAAGGTGACCGCGCGGGGAGGCGGAACTCATCGTTCGCCCGCCGGATCCCTTCCGGCTTCCTCCCGGTCTTCCCCCGGCCTTCCTCCCGGTCTTCCTCCGGCCTTCCTTTCGCCTCCCCCTCGGCCTCAGGTGTCGTACTCCTGGACGCGCCGGCCGTGGCCGCGGTCGACGAGGGCGGGCAGCCGCTCCTCCAGCTCGCGCACCACCGCCGGGACGTCGAGGGTGAGCAGCCGCCGGTCGCGCATCAGGATCCGGCCGTCGACGATCGTCGTGCGGACGTCGGCCGCGCGGGCACTGTGCACCAGCGTCGCGGCGAGGTCGTGCACCGGCCGGGTGTGCGGGCCCGTGAGGTCGACGAGGACGAGATCGGCGCGCCGGCCGGGGGCGATGCCGCCGATGTCCTCGCCGAGGCCGACCGCCCGGGCGCTCTGCAGCGTGGCGTGGTGCAGCGCCTGCCGGGAGGTCAGCCACCGGGGGTCGCCCTCCGTCGACTTCTGGATCAGCGAGGTGAGCGCCATCGCCTCCCACACGTCGAGGGAGTTGTTGGAGGCGGCGCCGTCCGTGGCGAGTCCGACGGGGATCCCGAGGTCGCGCAGGGCGCGGACGGGTGTGGTGGTGGGCCAGGCGAACTTGAGGTAGCCGCGGGGTGCGGTGGCCACGGCCGTACGGCCGCCCGCACGCTCCAGCAGCGGCAGGTCGCTGTCGAGGATGCCGGTGCCGTGGGCGATGAGCACGTCGGTGTCCAGGATCCCGGTGCGCTCCAGGACCTGGATCGGGGTGACGCCGTGCCGGGCGAGGCTGGTGTCGGTCTGGTCTCGGTTCTCGGCGGCGTGCAGATGGACGGGCAGCCCGTGCGCGCGGGCCAGCTCCGCGGTGGCGGCGAGGTCGGCGTCGTCGACGGTGTAGGGGGCGTGCGGGGCGAGGGCGGTGGTGATGCGGCCGCCGGCCGAGCCGCGGTGCCGCAGCGCGAACTCCAGTGACCCCTCCCGTCCCTGCGGCCCCTGGGAGGAGAAGTACGCCTCCCCCAGCAGCGCCCGCATGCCGCACTCGGCGACGACGGCGGCGACCGCGTCCATGGCGAAGTAGTGGTCGGCGAAGCAGGTGACGCCGCCCCGGATCATCTCGGCGCAGGCGAGCCGGGCCCCCAGCTCGACGTCCCGCTCGGTGAGGTTGGACTCCACCGGCCAGACGACGTCGTTGAACCACTCCTCGGTCGGCAGGTCCTCGGCGAGTCCCCGCAGGGCGACCATCGGCGCGTGGGTGTGGCAGTTGATCAGACCGGGCAGCGCGACCTGCCCCCGGGCGTCGATCCGTTCCCGGGCCGCCCGGCCCTCGGCCGCCCCGGCGCTCGTCACCGACTCCACGACCCCGTCGCGTACGACGATCGCCGCGTCGTGGGCGAACCCGATCCGCTCCTGGTCGTCGTGCGTGAGGACGGCGCATCCGGTGATGACGAGATCGGCCGGGGA
>NZ_MSGP01000069.1 GCF_002078235.1 Streptomyces viridosporus | reverse complement strand
AGATGTGTATAAGAGCCCGGTCCCCTCGCCCCGCCCGGTCGATGCCCACCCCGGGCGGGCGAGGGTTCCAACCCCTTCTCCAAGTCATGATCGGTTCACTGTCGGGACGGGAGATCCCATGACCTTACGCAGCAGATTCGTCTCCTTGGCGGCGGTACTGGCCACCCTGCTCGGAGGGCTCGGCCTGAGCTTCCTCTGGCAGAACAACGCGCAGGCGCACGGTGTGGCGATGGTGCCCGGCTCGCGCACCTACCTCTGCCAGCTGGACGCCATCACCGGCACCGGCGCACTGAACCCGACCAACCCGGCGTGCCGGGACGCGCTGAACAAGAGCGGCTCGTCGGCGCTGTACAACTGGTTCGCCGTCCTCGACTCCCGGGCCGCCGGGCGGGGCCCCGGCTACGTGCCGGACGGCACGCTCTGCAGCGCCGGTGACCGGTCCCCGTACGACTTCTCCGCCTACAACGCGGCCCGCGCCGACTGGCCCCGGACGCATCTGACGTCCGGAGCGACGGTCAAGGTGCAGTACAGCAACTGGGCCGCCCACCCCGGCGACTTCCGGGTCTACCTCACCAAGCCCGGCTGGTCGCCCACCTCCCCGCTGGGCTGGGGCGACCTGGAGCTCGTCCAGACCGTCACCAACCCGCCCCAGCAGGGTTCGCCGGGCACCAACGGCGGCCACTACTACTGGGACCTGAAGCTGCCCTCCGGACGTTCCGGCGACGCGCTGATCTTCATGCAGTGGGTCCGTTCGGACAGCCAGGAGAACTTCTTCTCCTGCTCCGACATCGTCTTCGACGGCGGCAACGGCGAGGTGACCGGCATCCGGAACCCGGGCGGTACGCCGACCCCGACCCCGACCCCGACGCCGCCCACCACACCGCCGCACACCGGTTCCTGCATGGCCGTCTACAACGTGGTGAACTCCTGGAACGGTGGCTTCCAGGGCTCCGTCGAGGTGATGAACCACGGGACGTCGCCGCTCAGTGGCTGGGCCGTGCGGTGGCAGCCCGGTTCCGGGACCCGGATCAGCAGCGTGTGGAACGGATCCCTGTCCACCGGCTCCGACGGAGCGGTGACGGTGAGGAACGCCGATCACAACCGTGTCATCAACCCCGACGGGAGCGTGACGTTCGGCTTCACGGCCACCTCGTCGGGCAACGACTTCCCGACGGGAACGATCGGCTGCGTGGAGCCGTAGCGTCCGTCCCGGCGGCCGGAAGCGCCGCGCCACGGCGGCGTACGGGCACGACAGCCGGGAGGCAGGGCCGGGTTCCCCCGCGGAACCCGGCCCTGCGCCGTCGGAGCGGACGGCGGGACCGTCGCCTCCTGGACCGCGACCGGTACGTCGTCGGTCGGACGCCCCGTGTCGGCCGCGTGCTTCCGGTCTCCTCCCGGGGGCGCTGATATGTTCCGTCCGGAGCGGTATGTCCCCGGAAAGGAACGCAGTCACGTCCCCCACCGACAACGCGCCCGTGCCCGATGCCGCAGCGGTCAGGCGTCACCCCGCCCTGTTCCGTGCCGCCAGACGCCGGCAGAACCCGCGGCTGCGCCGGTCGGACGTCACGGTGACGGACGAGCAGGCGGTCAAGCGCGCGGTGAAGGCGGCCTCGCTCGGCAATGCCATGGAGTGGTTCGACTTCGGTGTCTACGCCTACTTGGCCGGCACCATCGGCCGGGTCTTCTTCCCCTCCGGGAACGAGACCGCGCAGTTGCTGTCGTCCTTCGCCACCTTCGCCGTCGCCTTCCTGGTGCGTCCGCTGGGCGGCCTGGTCTTCGGGCCGATGGGCGACAAGGTCGGCCGCAAGAAGGTCCTCGCGCTGACGATGATCCTGATGGCGATCGGCACCGCCGCGATCGGCATGCTCCCGACGTACGCGGCCGTCGGCTTCTGGTCGCCGTTGCTGCTGATCGTCTTCCGGCTGCTCCAGGGGTTCTCCACCGGCGGCGAGTACGGCGGCGCCTCCACCTTCATCGCGGAGTACGCCCCGGACAAGCGGCGCGGCTTCTTCGGCAGCTTCCTGGAACTGGGGACGCTGGCCGGGTACACCGGCGCGGCGGGCCTGGTGACGGCGCTCACCGCCTGGCTGGGCACCGACACGATGGACGCCTGGGGCTGGCGCATCCCCTTCCTGGTCGCCGGACCGCTGGGCCTCATCGGCATCTACCTGCGGCTGAAGCTGGACGACACGCCGGCGTACCTGAAGCTGGAGAAGGGCAACGTCCACGCCGCCGAGGCCGCGGACCCGGTGGAGACCACCGCCCGGGGCGACCTCGCCAAGATCTTCCGGAAGCACTGGCGGACGCTGGTGCTGTGCATCGCGCTGGTCGGCGCGTACAACATCACCGACTACATGCTGCTGTCGTACATGCCGACGTACCTCTCCGACGAGCTGCACTACACCGAGACCCACGGGCTGCTGATCCTGGTGGCCACCATGGTGGTGCTGATGCTGGTCATCAACCAGGTGGGCCGGCTGTCCGACCGGTTCGGCCGCAAGCCCCTGCTGATGACCGGCATGCTGGGCTTCTTCCTCCTGTCCTCCCCGGCGTTCCTGCTGGTGCAGCAGGGCGGTCTGCTCGCGGTCTCGGCCGGCATGCTGATGCTCGGCCTGTCGCTGGTCTGCCTGCTCGGCACCATGTCGGCGGCGCTGCCGGCCATGTTCCCCACATCGGTGCGCTACGGCTCCCTGTCGGTCGGCTACAACCTGTCGGCGTCGCTGTTCGGCGGCACCACGCCGCTGGTCGTCACCGCCCTGATCGACGCGACCGGCTCGGACATGATGCCCGCGTACTACTCGATGGCCGCGGCCCTGGTCGGTGTCGTCGCGGTGGCCTGCATGAAGGAGACGGCACGGCAGCCGCTCGAGGGGTCGCCGCCCTCGGTGCAGACCGAGGAGGAGGCGGCGGAGCTGGTGCAGGAGCGGACACCGACGCCGAAGTTCTGACGGCGCCCGCACCAGGGGGCTGCCGCCCCCGCCCCTACGTGCCGTCGTGCGGGCGTCCGGACGGCTGGTGGGTGCGGGTGCGCAGGACGAAGGCGGCGAGCACGGTGACGGTCATGACGGCCAGCCAGACCACGCTGTGGGTCAGCAGAGGACTCAGGGTGATCTGCCGGGTGAAGCCCGCGGCGAGGCTGGTCTGGAGGGAGCCGTAGCTGGGCAGCAGCTCGACCAGGGCTTTGTCGGCGGTGGTGCTGGCGACGGGATTCTGCGGTGCGAGATCGATGATGCTGACCATGATGATGGTGACCAGTCCCTCGACCTCGCCGGGCAGGAAGAGGGCCAGACACATGCCCATGGCCCCGTAGACCAGGCAGTCCGCCAGGACCGCGAGGCCGAGGAGGAAGGGCTGGAGGGGGGACCAGAACAGCAGCATCCAGGCGGTGGCGTAGGCGCTGACCAGCACTGACGCGGCCAGAAGGGTGGTGAGCTTGGAGCCGACGAGGGCGGTCCGGGAGTAGCCGGCCGCGGTGAGGCGGCGGTCGAAGGCCCTGGTGCGGCGGGCGGCGCTGAACATCAGGAAGCCCACCAACAGGGACACCGCGTTCAGGGAGCCGCTGATCATTGTGATCTCGTCCCCGCCGGCGCGCAGCCAGGTCCCGGTGGCGCGCAGCCGGAAGGGAAACGTCTTCGGTGTGGTGAGGGTCTTCGCCACGGTGATCCACAGCGGGATGAAGACGACCAGGAGCACGGCGGCCAGCCGGTTCTTCGCCACGGCCAGCAGGGCGTAGCGGCAGGCGACCAGGTAGGCGCTCATGCGGTGCCCGCCGCGGGCGGGGGCGCGAGGGTGCCGTCGCGCAGATGGTGCAGGACGTCCAGGCGCTCGGTGTCATGGGCGAGGTGGGAGACGATGATCACGGTGCGGCCACGGTCTTTCAGTTCTCGGGCGAGGTCCCAGAACCGCAGGTAGGTCTCCCAGTCGAAGCCCTGGTACGGCTCGTCGAGCAGCACGACGTCCGGGTCGTGCATCAAGGCCAGGACCAGGTTCAGCTTCTGCCGGGTGCCGCCGCTGAGGACCTTCACGGGTGCGTCCAGGTAACCGGCCGCGGAGAGGGTCCCGATCAGCCGGAGCGCGCGGTCGGGACTCGGGAGGCGGTAGGCGACCTGGAAGAGACGCAGGTGCTGGCGCACGGTCAGCTCCTCGTCCAGGACCGGGTACTGGGGGCAGTAGCCCCGTGCGCCCACCAGGTCGACGTGTCCGTCGTCGGGGCGCAGGTCGCCGCTGAGGATGCGCAGCAGGGTGGTCTTCCCGGCGCCGTTCTCCCCGACGATGCCCACCAGCTGCCCCGCCCGCGCCTCGAAGCTGACCCCGCGCAGGACCTGCCGGGATCCGAAGCCCTTGTGGACCGCCGTGACGCGCAGCACCACCACCGGCCGGCTCCTCACGTCCGGGCCCGGGCGGCGGACCCCGCGCGCTGCCGGCCCCGCGGGTCCCGGCGGCGGCCGGACGGCCGGTGCCGGGGCGGGACGCCGGTGACGGACAGCGGGGTCGGACTGGCCACGAGGGCTCCTCGGAGAGGGTGGGGTGCACAGGTTCCGACCGGCCAACGACGCACGGGCCCGGCGGGATACGTCGGGCCCACCGCCGGCGCGGCGGTGGGGGTCGGACCTCCGCCCGGCAGGCCCGCGTCGCCGGCGGACCGAACACCCGAGCCGGTGCGGGCCGCCGGATCCACCCCCGCCGGGGCCCCGGTCTCCCTGAAGCGCTTGGCCGGGCCCTCCGCCCGGATCGCGTACGTCATGGGATCCCCCTGGTGGCTTCGCGGTGTCGCGGACGTCGCGGGTCGGCGTCCACTCGTTCCACTGTGACGCACGCCACTGACGTTCCTCCCTCCGCCGCCGCCCGCCGGGGGCCGGTCCCTCCCGGACCGCCGATCCGGCCTCGCGGGGACGCGGGGCTTTCGCGGGCCGGGTCAGTCCTCCGCCCAGCCGTCCTCGCGGACACGGGACGCCAGGTCGATCTTCGTGTAGGCGGGCCGGCCCGCCTGCTGGTACTTCTCCTTGACGCGGTCCAGGTAGTACTTGGCCGTGTGCGGACTGACCCCGGCGCGCCGCGCCGTGGCCTTGAGCGTGAGTCCGGAGGCGTACTCCAGCAGCACCTGGCGCTCCTTCGGCGACAGCCTCGGCCGTGCGGGGCCGTCGTCGTGCGCCCAGGCGAAGGCCAGTTCCGCCGAGTGGGCCGTCCCGCCCCCGGCCACCTCCTCGACCGCCTTCACCAGCGTCGGAAGGTCGTGGTCCTTGGTCAGATAGCCGTCCGCGCCGGCCGCGATCGCGGCGACGATCCGGCGGCGGTCGGCCACCGTGCTGATCACGAGCACGCGCGCGCCGGCGGCGCGCAGCCGCCGGATGTTGTCCGGGGGCCGCGACCCGTCGCCGAGCACCAGGTCCAGCAGGACGACGTCGTACGGCACGGACCCGGCGTCCGGCCCGTCCGCGCCCGCAGGGCCCAGCAGACCGTCCACCGTGCGCGCCGTCGCCGCCAGGAACACCTCCGGCACGCCGTCCAGCCAGACCCGCAACCCGTCGAGCAGCATCCGGTCGTCGTCGACCACGGCCACCGTGATCACGCGGGCCACCGCAGGGCCACCCGCGTGCCCTCGCCGGGCGCGCTGTCCACCTCCGCCGCACCGCCCGCCTCGCGCATCCGCGCGCCGATCGACGAACGCAGACCGAGCCCCTCGTCCACGGCCCGCGGGTCGAAGCCGGTCCCGCGGTCGACCACGGTCACCACGACCCCGTCGCCGTCACCCGTGACCGTCACGTACGCGCGGCCCGTACCGGCGTGCCGCAGCACGTTGTTCAGTGCCTCCGTCACCGCGCTGCCCAGCGCGGCCGCCGCGTGGGGAGGTATCTCCGCCAGGCCCCCGTACTGGGCGGTCACGCGCAGCCCCAGGCTCTCCGCCGAACGCACCGCGTGCTCCACGGCCGCCGCCGTGCCCGGCGCGGCGTCCTCCTCCGCGTGCTGCTGCACGAGCCGCCGCAGGTACGCGGCCTCCCGGCCGCACCGCTCGCGCACGGCCCGGGAGTCGGCGTCCGCCCGCCCGTTCGCGATGGCGGTGAGCGTGGCCAGCACCGTGTCGTGCAGCGCCCGGTGGTGCGCCATGCGCTCGGCGTACCGGGCCCGTGCGGCCTCGGAGACGATGGCCCGCTCGGTGGCCGCGTCGAGCAGACGGCCCTGCCGGCGCAGGTACCACCAGAAGACGCGGGCCAGTACGGCGGACGAGACCAGGGCATTGAGGTGCGCGGCGATCACGGCGATCTCCGCGCCGGCCATCCCGTACCCGGCCGTGTGGGTGGCCGTCAGCGCCGCCACCGCACCGGCCACGGCCGCACCCCGGCCGAAGGCCACCGCGCAGACCGCGCTCGCGGATCCGCCGAGCAGCATCGACCAGGCGAGGTCCGACGGCCGGTCCGCCCCGCCCGCGTACACCGCGAACGGCAGCGCACAGCCGACGAGCACCAGGTCCACGAGGGGCGGCCGGGTGCCGAACCGGCGTCGTGAGCGCGCGGTGCCGAAGACGAACAGGCTCGACCCGAGCGCGACCGTCAGCCCGAGCCACGACAGGACGCTGTCCCGCTGGTGCTGGACCACGGCGAGGACACCGACCCCCAAGTGGCTGACCCGGTACAGACCGGTCGCCAGGATCATGAACGACCGGGCCCGCTGCATACCCGACCCCAGGCTCACGGCATGTCTCCCGCGCCCACGCAACCCCCCTGAAACGGCGGTGCAGCCGGGCGCCGGCGGCCCGCTATCTTCGGGGCGTCCCGGCGCCGGTCACGACGAGCCATCAGATCATCACGTCAGGTCGTGGCGCCGGTCGGTATCCAGGCAAAGAAGGAGGAGAAGTGGCTCGAAGTGTGCGCGGGGGAGGGATCGCCGCGTTCTTGGCGGCGCTGCTCGTTCTGCTCGTCCCCGGTACGGCCACCGCGGCCGACCCGCCCATCCGCTACACCGGCTGGATCACCAACGCCTCGATATACGAGATGCGGGCCTCGTACTCGTGGCAGTGCATGGACGTGCGGGGGGAGTCGCAGAACCCGGGCGCCGTCGTCCAGCGCTTCGACTGCAAGGGCAGGCTGCACCAGCGCTTCTACTTCCAGCCCTCCGGCACCCCGGGCCTGTTCATGATCGGTGTGTACGGGAAGTACTGCGTCGGCGCGCAGAACGCCTCGGTCGCCGACGGCACCCCGATGGTGATCGGTCACTGCCAGGGGCCGGGCCAGCACTTCCGCTGGGTCGACCGCGGCAACGACCACTGGGAGATCGTGGAGGCCGCCAGCGGCAAGTGCCTGGTGGACGGGGGCCGTCGGGAGGCGATCCGGCTGGGCGCGTGCGGGAACATCGCCGAGCCGTACCCGAGTCTGTGGACGCCTCGCTACGACCGTCAGTACAACTACACCAGCGTGTGGGGCTGACGGGCCGTAGGGGCCGGGCTCGGCCGCGGCGGGTGCACCGGGGG
>NZ_MSGP01000689.1 GCF_002078235.1 Streptomyces viridosporus | reverse complement strand
ACACTCTCCTTGGTCGGGCGTCCGTACGCACGCCCGACCAAGGAGAGTGTCACACCGTCATGCCCTGTACACCCACATCCTCAGAGCAGGTCCAGGACCCGCTTCCGGCCGGGGACGGCCCCTGCCCGTCCACCGGGCGGATGCCCGCCCCGGCAGACGGGCGCCGGCTCACCGGTTGTGTGCTGCCGCCCCGCCGAAGTGCGGGTCCCGGGGGAAGGAGGAGCCTCTGATGTGCGGGATCAGCGGAGAGCTGCGCTTCGACGGCGGCCGGCCGGACATCGCGGCGGTGGAACGCATGACCGACCGGCTCGCACCGCGCGGCCCCGACGGACGCGGCCTGTGGGCCCAGGGCCCGGTCGCCCTCGGACACCGCCGGCTGAAGATCATCGACCTGTCGGACAGCGGCGCCCAGCCCATGGCCGACCCGCGCGGCCGGATCGCCGGGGTCTTCAACGGCTGCGTCTACAACTACCGCGAGCTGCGCGACGAACTGCACGCGCTCGGCCACCGCTTCTTCTCGGAGTCCGACACCGAGGTGGTGCTCAAGGCCTACCAGCAGTGGGGCACCGAGTGCGTCGAGCACTTCCACGGCATGTTCGCCTTCGTGATCGTCGAGCAGGACACCGGGCGCGTCGTGCTGGCCCGCGACCGGCTCGGCATCAAGCCGCTGTACCTGTCCGAGACGGCCGGGCGTCTGAGGTTCGCCTCCTCCCTGCCCGCCCTGCTCGCGGCCGGCGGCGTCGACACCTCGCTGGATCCGGTCGCCCTGCACCAGTACCTCAGCTGGCACGCCACCGTCGCCGCGCCCCACACGGTCCTCAACGGCGTGCGCAAGCTGCCCCCGGCCACCGTGCGGGTCGTCGAACCCGACGGCAGCCACCACGACCACCGCTACTGGCAGCCCGCCTACACCCGCCGCCCCGAGCACGCCGGCCTGAGCGCCGACGACTGGACGGACGCGGTGCTGGACGCCCTGCGCACCGCCGTGCGCCGCCGCATGGTCGCCGACGTGCCCGTCGGCGTGCTGCTCTCCGGCGGCCTGGACTCCAGCCTCATCGTGGCGCTCCTGGCCGACGAGGGGCAGCACGACCTCGCCACCTTCAGCGTCGGCTTCGAGTCCGAGGGCGACGAGGAGGGCGACGAATTCCACTACTCCGACCTCGTGGCCCGCCACTTCGACACCCGCCACCACCAGCTCATGGTCCCCTCCGACCGGGTCGCCGGAGCCCTGGACGGGGCGGTCCGGGCCATGAGCGAACCCATGATGAGCCACGACGTGGTGGCCTTCCACCTGCTGTCCGAGCAGGTGGCCAAGGAGGTCAAGGTCGTCCAGAGCGGCCAGGGCGCCGACGAGGTGTTCGCCGGCTACCACTGGTACCCGGCGATGGCGGGCGTGCCGCGCGAGCGGGCCGCCGAGGCGTACATCGACATCTACTTCGACCGCTCGCACGCCGACCTCGCCCGGGTGCTCGCCCCCGACCTGCTGCCCGGCCGCGACGCCTCCGCCGAGTTCGTCCGTGCGCACATGGCGGCCGACGGCGCCGAGACGGCGCTCGACGCGGACCTCCGCCTCGACACGCACGTGATGATGGTCGACGACCCGGTCAAACGGGTCGACAACATGACGATGGACTGGGGCCTGGAGGCCCGGGTGCCGTTCCTCGACCACGAACTGGTCGAACTGGCCGCCGCCTGTCCGCCGGAGCTGAAACTCGCCGACGGGGGCAAGGGCGTCCTGAAGGCCGCCGGCCGCAGGGTCCTCCCGCGCCGGGTGGTCGACCGGCCGAAGGGCTACTTCCCGGTCCCGGCGATCAAGCACATGGCCGGGCCCGTCCTCCAGCGGGTCCGCGAGGCCCTCACCGCCCCCGAGGCCAGGGCCCGCGGCGTCTTCCGGGAGGAGTACGTCACCGAGCTGCTCACCGCGCCCGACGAGCACCGCACCAGGCGAGGGGCGAACGCGCTGTGGCAGATTGCGTTGCTGGAGATATGGCTGCAGACGCACGAAATTCACTGACGGACGCGGGGCGGGCCGCGGCGGCCGCCGCATCCGCCGCCCCGGACGAAGACGGCACCTCGCACGCCCCGTGGCCGGTGGCCGACGGCGTCCCGGCCGCCCGCCCCGCACCGGAGTCCCTGCTCCTCGCGGACACCTCGGTGCCGGACGGCGCGCCGCCCTCCGGGACCGTGCACGGCTGCTGGTACCCCTCGGTGGACCCCGGCGGCCGGTACGTCGCCTTCATCTGCGACCGGGCCGGGGTGCCGCAGCTGTGGACCGGCCCCGTGGACGGCGAGGAGGTGCACCTGCTCGACGCCGACCCCGATCCGGTCATCGAGGTGTCCTGGTCCCCGGACGGCCGCTGGATCGCCTACACCACGGCCCCGGGCGGCGGCGAACTCACCCGCGTCCTGTGCGTGCGCCCGGACGGCACCGGACGGCATCTGCTGGCCGGCGGCGAACCCGGTACGTCCGCGCTCCTGGGCTGCTGGCAGCACGACGGATCGGCGCTCGCGGTGACGGTCACCGATCCCGTCCCGCCGCGCTCCGCGCACGCCGGCCCGGCGGCGCCGGAGCCGCCGGGCCCACCCGGTGGTGCCCGCCGCGACGGCCGTGCCGTCCTGCTGGACGCCCCGTCCGGACGGGGCTCCGCGGGCGGCATCGCGACCGTCCAGGAACCGCAACCGAGGACCCTCTCCGCGTACCTCGTCGACCCCGAGGGAGTCGACGCGCCCGTGCTGATCGCCAGCGAACGCGGCGCGTCCACCCTGCGCGTGTGCGACCTCAGCCGGGACGGCCGGCTCGCCCTCCTCTACCGGGGGCCGCGCGGACGCCGGCAGGCCCTCGTCGTCCGCACCCGTGACCGGACGGTGGCCTGCTCCTTCCCGGTCGCCGACGGCGACCCGTGGATCGGCGGCTTCTCCCCGGACGCGGGCACGCTGTGGCTGCGCAGCGACGGCGACCGGGAGTACGCCGCCCTCGTCGCCGCCCGCCTGGACGCGCGGGGACACCCGCTCGGGACGACGGTGGTGGCCCAGCGCCCGGACTGCGGACTCGAACTGCTCGCGCTGGAGCGCGACGCGCGCCACGCGGTGCTGGCGTGGAACGTGCGCGGGGTGAGCGAGCTGGAGATGGTCGACCTGTCCGGGACCGCCCCCGCCTCGGCCGGGGCCGCGCGGACCGTCACGCTGCCCCACGAGGTGGTCGTGGGCATCGCGCCCACCGCCGACCCCGACGCCCCCGTCGTGGCGCTGTCCGGATCCCGGCGGTACCCCGGCGTGTGGTGGCTGCCCCACGGACTGCCGCTGCGCACGCCGTGGTCCTCGCGCGACGCGGACGACGAGCACGCGGCCCCGGCGGGCCGCACGCCCGTGCGGCCGATGCCCATGAGCCCCGTGGCCCGCGACGGACTCACCCTCGGCGGCTGGTACTACCGTGCGCCGGGCCGCTCACCGGGGGAACCGGCGCCGTGCGTCCTGCACCTGCACGGCGGGCCGGAGGAACAGGAACGCCCGGTGCTCGATCCGCTCTACCTCGAGCTGCTCGGCAGGGGACTGGACGTCTTCGCCCCCGACGTCAGGGGCTCCTCCGGGTACGGCCGCTCCTTCGTCGACGCGGACCTGGGCGCGGGGCGCTTCGACGCGATCAACGACGTCGAGGACTGCGCGGCGCACGTGGTCGTGGAGGGCCTGGCCGATCCCCGGCGGCTGGCGGTGATGGGCCGTTCGTACGGCGGCTACCTGGTGATGGCGTCCCTGGTGTGGCATCCGGACCTGTTCCGCACGGGGGTCGCGGTCTGCGGCATGTCGGACTTCGCCACCTTCTTCGCCGGGACCGAGCCCTGGATCGCCCAGTCCGCCGCCCACAAGTACGGGCACCCGGACCGCGACCGCGACCTGCTGCGCGCGCTGTCCCCGATGAGCCGCATCGAGGCGCTGCGCGCCCCGGTGCTGGCCGTCCACGGCGAGCACGACACCAATGTGCCCCCGGGCGAGTCCGAGCAGTTCGTCCGGGCCGTCAGGGAGCGCGGAGTGGAAGCGGAACTGCTTCTTCTGCGCCATGAGGGCCATGACTTCCGCCGTGCCGACAACCGCCGCCTGTTCCGTCGGACCGCGGCCGACTGGATGGAACGCCACCTGTTGGACCGGGGGCCGTGAGAGGGCCCGGCGGCAGGGCCACCGAGGCGGCCGGCCGGACGTTGGCGCAGCTCGCGGGGATCCGGCCGGTCGCGGGACGTGTCCGGAATCCGTCCGGGACGACGGCCGCGCGGGGCGGTGTCACAGGTACCTGTCACACTGCGGGGGGCGTGCGGGGGAGCGGTGCGGGTAGTCGCGCGGGTGTGATCGGTGAGTAAAGGCGGACCGGATGGAACCAGTTCCTGTCGACGAGGGGGGCGCTGCGCCGGGCGCACCGCGGCTGAAGGCTTCCTACGCCCTGGACGGCGGCGGTGCGTGGATAGCGCAGGCCCGCCGTCTCGCCGCGGAGTTCCTGACGCGGGCGTGCGTGGAGGACGACCTGCCGGTGTCGACCCGCGCGGTGGAGGTCACCCAGCTCGTGGTCAGCGAGCTGGTCACCAACGCCCGCAAGTACGCACCCGGCCCCGTCCGGCTGGACCTGCGCGTCCTCGACGACGCCCTGGAGGTGGTCGTCCGGGACGGCAACCCCGTGCTGCCGGTGCCCCGGGCCGCGGATCCGGGCCGGGTCGGCCAGCACGGACTGGAGATCGTGATGGCCGTCGCCCAGTGGCTGGACGTGCAGCAGGAGCCGGCCGGCAAACGCGTCACGGCACGGATCGCCCTCCTCGACGCCCCGGCGGTCGGATAGCGGCGAGAACCGGGACCGCCCCCGTCCCCCGCCCGACCGGTGCGCGGCGCGACGGGCCGGGTGCGCCGCCCGGGGCGGCGGCGCGGTTCAGCCGTACCGGTCGAAGAGGGCCTGTATGTACTCCTCCAGCCTCCGGCTCAGTACCTCGGGCGTCAGGTCGGCGCGGCCCAGCTCCCGCCACGGCACGGCGACCTTCTCCGCGTCGGGCGCGAAGGCCAGGGCGTCCAGCAGCCGCCAGTGGAGATGGGCGCCGCGGTCCTCGTCCAGGGTCCCGCCCGCGGCGACGTAGTGGTCGGCGAAACGCATCCCGGCGGGAACACCGTGCAGCAGGGCCAGGGCGGTCGAGCAGTGGGCGACGTCCAGGTCGGCCGGCCCCCAGGAGGTCTCCACCCAGTCGACGACACCGCCGATCCGCAGGGCGGGGCCGTCGCCCGAGAAGAGGACGTTGCCGGGGTGGTAGTCCCGGTGCAGGAAGCAGCCGCGGTGGTCCGGCGGCTCACGGCGGATGACGTCGACGGCCCGCCGCCACAGCTCCGGCCGCCGGGTGTCCCCGGGCGGACCGACCCGCTCGGGGGAGGTCCACGCCTGATAGGGCCGGGGCCGTGTCTCCGCGGTCACCGGCACCCGGTGGATGCGCAGCAGCTGGCGCGCCAGCAGTACGGCACGCGCGTCGGCGCCCTCGTCGTCCAGCCGTACGGTCCCGGGCAGCAGGGACATGAGCAGGGAGGGGTGGTCGCAGTACCGTGCGGTCGCGTCCACCGCCGCGAGCGTGGCCGCGGGCACGTCCGTGTCGCCGAGCAGGGACAGGACGGCCGCCTCGCGGCCGAGCAGACCCTCCGCGTGCCGGACGAAGAAGGGTCTGACGAAGGACCGCAGGACCAGGGAGCGCGGGCCCTTCGGCCCCCGGACGTCCAGACGGCGCATCCGGGACGTCCAGCCGCCGCGCAACCGCACCACCCCCTCGATGCGTTCGCCCTCGAGAAGCCCCTTCTCCACCCAGGCACGCGTGGCGTCCCAGCCCCGGTCGTCGAGGCCGGTGCCGACGCCCCCCGCCCCCTCGCTCGTCGTCATGCGCGGGAGACTATCGGTCCGCCCGCCCGCACGGAGTCCGGGGCGGGCGGACCGGAACAATCGTGTGGGCGGCGGGGTTGTCGTTGCTGGACAGGACCGGCGGTGACCGGCGACGGCCGACGGCGCGTACGGCGCGAGCCGGGTGAACCGGCCGGAGACGTGGGAGAAGGGCGAGACGAGATGACGAGGACCGAGGAGAAGGCACTGCTCGCGGGCGGCTGCTTCTGGGGCATGCAGGAACTGATCCGCACGTTCCCGGGCGTGCTGACCACACGGGTGGGATACAGCGGCGGCGACGTGCCCAACGCGACCTACCGCAACCACGGCACTCACGCGGAGTCGATCGAGATCACGTACGACCCCGAGGTCACCGACTACCGCACGATCCTGGAGTACTTCTTCCAGATCCACGACCCGACCACGAAGAACCGCCAGGGCAACGACATCGGCCTGAGCTACCGCTCCGCCATCTTCTACCTCGACGACGAGCAGAAGCGCGTCGCCGAGGAGACGATCGCCGACGTCGACGCGTCCGGGCTGTGGCCGGGGCCCGTGGTGACCGAGGTGGCCCCGGCCGGCCCGTTCTGGGAGGCCGAGCCGGAGCACCAGGACTACCTGCAGCGCTACCCGGACGGCTACACCTGCCACTTCGTGCGCCCCGGCTGGCGCCTGCCGAAGCGCGCGGAGTCCTGAGCCGAGGCCGCACCGCGGAGAACGGAAGGACGAAAACACGGAAGGAGGGGCGCGCC
>NZ_MSGP01000688.1 GCF_002078235.1 Streptomyces viridosporus | reverse complement strand
AGGAATCGCCGCCGCCCGGACGGTGGTCCGGGCGGCGGCGATTCCTCCCCGCAGGGACGGGTCCGGGGCGGCGGCGCCGAGTTCGACGTCAACAGCTACACCGTCTACGGCACCGACGTCACCGAGCCCGCCCTCGGACCGCTGACGTCCTCCGAGATCACCACCGGCCGCACCTTCGAGGCGACCGAGACCGATGCGGAGGTGGCCGTCGTCGACTCCGCCTACGCCAAGGAGAAGGAACTCAAGGCCGGTGACACCGTCACCGTCAAGGGCACCGGGTACAAGGTCATCGGCATCGCGACCGCCACCAGCGGGAACGCCGCGGCCAACCTCTACATCCCGCTGAAGCAGGCCCAGACGCTCGCCGACGCCGAGGACGAGGTCACCACCGTCTACGTCAAGGCGACCGACTCCCAGCGGATCGACGGCGTCAAGTCCGCGATCCGGAAGAACATCCCGGGCACGACCGTCACCACCTCCGCCGACCTCGCGGACACCGTCTCCGGTTCCCTGTCCACCGCCTCCTCGCTCGCCACCGGCGTCGGCACGTGGCTGTCCGTCACGGTGCTCGTGGCCGCGTTCCTCGTCGCCGGTCTGCTCACCTCCTCGGCGGTCTCCCGCCGGGTGCGCGAGTTCGGCACGCTCAAGGCACTGGGCTGGTCCTCGGGCCGGGTGACCCGGCAGGTGGCCGGCGAGGCCGTGGTCACCGGCCTGATCGGCGGCGCCCTCGGCATCGCGCTCGGCCTGGCGGGCGCGTACGCCGTCACCTCGGCCGGTCCCACCCTGCAGGCCCGACTCGGCGGCGGCACGGGCGGGCCCGGCGGCGGTGGTCCCGGCGGCCCCGGGCGGCAGGCCGCCCAGACCCTCGACGTCACGCTCGGCGCGCCCGTCGACCTCACCACCCTCGCCCTCGCGGTCGGCCTCGCGCTGGCCGGCGGCCTCGTCGCCGGCGCCTTCGGCGGCCTGCGCGCCTCGCGGCTGCGGCCGGCCGACGCGCTGCGCCGCGTGGAGTGACGCCCGCCCGGCACCGCACCCGGGGCCGCACGGCAGCGGTCGGGCCCCCACCTCCCTTACGTGATCCAGGAGTTGACCCATGTACGAACTCAGAGGCGTCACCCGGCGCTACCCGCGCGGCAAGGAGACCGTCCAGGCCCTCGACGGCATCGACCTGACCATCGCCGACGGGGACCGGCTCGTCATCCAGGGGCCCACGGGCGGCGGCAAGTCCACGCTGCTGCAGATGCTCGGCGGGCTCGACCGGCCCAGCTCCGGCGAGATCCTCCTCGACGGGACCGACCTGGCCGAGCTGCCCGAGGCCCGGCTCACCCGGGTGCGCAGCGAGAACATCGGCTTCGTCTTCCAGTCCTTCAACCTGATTCCCACGCTCACCGCGCAGGAGAACGTCGAGACCGCGCTCGTACCGCTCGGGGTGAGGGCGAAGGAGCGCCGGGAGAAGGCCGCCGAGGCGCTCGCCTCGGTGGGGCTCGGCGAGCGGCTCGGGCATCTGCCCGGCGAGATGTCCGGCGGTCAGCAGCAGCGGGTGGCCATCGCGCGGGCCCTGGTGAAGGAGCCGAAGGTGCTGCTCGCCGACGAACCGACCGGGAACCTCGACGAGTCGATGCGCGACGAGATCATGGACGTGCTCATCCGCAGGTGGAAGGAGCTCGGGCTCACCTTCGTCATGGTCACCCACGACTCGGCGATCGCGCGGAAGGCCCCGCGCCTGGCGACGATCCGCGAGGGACGGATCACCGTGCGGGAGAACACCGGGGCCTGAGCCGGCGAGGTCCCACCACGCGGTTCTGTAACGGAGTTCCGGCGGTGACGTTACAGTCGCCCGGCGACTTGCCCACCTTTTCCACAGCCCTTGAGGCGCTTGATCACCCCTCGGCATACTGCGTGCTCCGGGGGGTGCGCGCATGCGTACGAGACCACCCCCGACCGGGTGACGGGGAGTTCACCCGGCAACTCCGCTAGGGGGAACCTTGCGCAGACAAGTGAAAAGAGCATGCGCGGCCACGGTCGCCACGGCCGCCGCCGTGGCCCTCGCGGCCGGCATGACCGGACCGGCGGCGGCGAGCGGGGAGCACACGGCCGCCGCCGGACAGCCGTCGGCGAAGGCGTCGGCGAAGACGTCCTCGCTCAAGGCCACGCAGCACATCACACTGATCACCGGCGACCGGGTCGCCGTGGACGCCACGGGCCGCGTCGTCGGCCTCGAGAGGGCCGAGGGGCGGGAACACATACCCGTCCAGATCCGCAAGGTCGACGGCCACACCCTCGTGCTGCCGGCGGACGCCGCCCGGCTGGTCGCGAGCGGCAAGCTCGACCGGCGGCTCTTCGACATCACCGAACTCGGCAAGGCCGCGACCCGCAACTCCCAGAAACAGGGACTGAAGGTCATCGTCGGCTACCAGGGCGCCGCACGGGCCGCCAAGGCCGAGGTCCGCGAAGCGGGCGAACTCCGCCGGACCCTGACGTCCCTGAACGCGGACGCGGTGCGGACCCCGCACGAGGACGCGTCCGAGCTGTGGGACGCCGTCACCAACGGCGACCGGACCGCCTCCGGCATCGCCCACGTCTGGCTGGACGGGGTCCGCAGGGCCGCCCTCGACACGTCCGTCGGGCAGATCGGCGCCCCCAAGGCGTGGTCCGCCGGCTACGACGGCAAGGGCGTGAAGATCGCCGTCCTGGACACCGGTGTCGACACGAGCCATCCGGACCTGAAGGGCCGGGTGACCGCGTCCAAGAACTTCACCGCCGCGCCCGGCGCCGGCGACAAGGTGGGCCACGGCACCCACGTCGCCTCGATCGCGGCGGGCACGGGCGCCCAGTCCAAGGGCAAGTACAAGGGCGTCGCACCCGGCGCCGCGATCCTCAACGGCAAGGTCCTCGACGACTCCGGTTTCGGCGACGACTCCGGCATCCTCGCCGGCATGGAGTGGGCGGCCGCGCAGGGCGCCGACGTCGTCAACATGAGCCTGGGCGGCATGGACACACCGGAGACCGACCCGCTGGAGGCGGCGGTCGACAAGCTGTCCGCCGAGAAGGGCGTCCTGTTCGCCATCGCGGCCGGCAACGAGGGCCCGGAGTCGATCGGTTCGCCCGGCAGCGCGGACGCCGCCCTCACCGTCGGCGCCGTCGACGACAAGGACAAGCTCGCCGACTTCTCCTCCACCGGCCCCCGCCTCGGCGACGGCGCCATCAAGCCGGACGTCACCGCTCCCGGCGTGGACATCACGGCCGCCTCGGCGGAGGGCAACGACATCGGCCAGGAGGTCGGTGAGGGACCGGCCGGCTACATGACCATCTCCGGCACGTCGATGGCGACCCCGCACGTCGCGGGCGCGGCGGCCCTCCTGAAGCAGCAGCACCCCGACTGGACCTCCGCCGAACTGAAGGGCGCGCTCACCGGCTCCACCAAGGGCGGCAAGTACACCCCGTTCGAGCAGGGTTCGGGCCGGATCCAGGCCGACAAGGCGCTCCAGCAGACCGTGATCGCCGACCCGGTCTCGGTGAGCTTCGGCGTCCAGCAGTGGCCGCACACCGACGACGAGCCGGTCACCAAGCAGCTGACCTACCGCAACCTCGGCACCCAGGACGTCACGCTGAAGCTGACGTCGACCGCCACCGACCCCAAGGGCAAGGCGGCCCCGGCGGGCTTCTTCACGCTGGGCGCCACCACGGTGACCGTCCCGGCGGGCGGCAGCGCCTCCGTCGACATGACCGCCGACACCCGGCTCGGCGGCACGGTGGACGGCGCGTACTCGGCGTACGTGGTCGCCACGGGCGGCGGGCAGACGGTCCGCACGGCCGCCGCGGTGCAGCGCGAGGTCGAGTCGTACGACGTGACCGTCCGGCACATCGGCCGGGACGGCAAGCCCACGACCGAACACCTCACCGACCTGATCGGCTACGCGGGCCTGGGCTCCGGCCGCGGTTACGGCGCCCCGGCCACCGACACCGCCACCCTGCGCCTGCCCAAGGGCACCTACCTGGTGGACTCCTGGATCGCCAAGGACTTCGGGACGCTCAAGGGCGGCATCGACTGGCTGGTCCAGCCGAAGCTGAGCGTCACCAAGGACACCACGCTGACACTCGACGCACGCACCACCAAGGCGGCGGACATCACCGTGCCGGACCCCAAGGCCAAGCCGCTCTCCGCGACCATCGGCTACACCTACGACACGGCGGGGATCGGCATCGGCGCCTCCATGGAGTCCTTCGCCGACGTGCGGATGGCCCACCTCGGTCCGGAGGCCCCCGGCGGGATCCGGCAGACCTGGAACGGCCAGTGGACCAAGGGGGCGAGCACCGAGTACGACGTGGCCACCAGCGCCAAGGTGAAGAAGATCCAGGGCAAGAAGGTCCGGCACTTCAAGGCGGGCGAACTCGCCACGGCGAAGCTCGAACTGGGCGCCGCGGCCACCGGCAAGACCGGCGGTGTCTACACCTTCGGCATGCTGCCCGACGACTTCGTGTTCGGCGCCCCGGCCGAGCAGAAGCTGCCCGGCTCGCGCACCCTGTACCTGTCGACGGCGGAGAAGATCCGGTGGTCGTTCGACCTCGAGCAGCGCGCGGGCAAGGACGCGGCCGGCCATCCCCTGGTCGACGCCTTCTACACGCTGGGCGAGCCGCAGACCTTCAAGGCCGGCAAGAAGTACACCAAGAGGTTCAACACGGCGGTCTTCGGCCCGCGGCTGAGCGCGGACTACGGTCTCTTCCGGGACGGGAACACCATCGTCGGCCTCCTGCCGCTGTTCGCCGACGGCAAGGGCCACGCCGGCTCCTCGGACTTCACCTCGGCCACCACCAGCCTCTACCGCAACGGCAAGAAGATCGGCTCCCACAGCGATCCACTGCTCGGCGGGGACGAGTTCACGGTCCCGGCCGGTGACGCCTCCTACAAGCTGACCACCTCGGTCAAGCGCAGCGCCCGGGTCGCCGCCGCCTCCACCCGCATCGACGCGAGCTGGACCTTCCGCTCCAAGAAGACCACCGGCTTCACGCAGCTGCCCGCCTCCACGGTCCGCTTCCAGGCGGTCACCGGGCTGGACAGCAAGGTCCCGGCCGGCAAGAAGGCGACCTTCCCGGTCACCGTCGAGGGCGCGGCCAAGGGCAAGAACCTCAAGTCGCTCTCGGTGTACGTCTCCTACGACTCCGGCAAGACCTGGAAGAAGACCACCGTCACGAAGGGGAAGATCACCGTCAAGAACCCGGCGAAGGGGAAGGCGATCTCCTTCCGCGCCAAGATCGCCGACAAGAAGGGCAACACGTCGACGCTCTCGATCTACAACGCGTACCACGGCAAGTGAGCCGCCGGTCCACCGACCGGGTGCGCTGAACGAGGGCCCGCCGGA
>NZ_MSGP01000687.1 GCF_002078235.1 Streptomyces viridosporus | reverse complement strand
GCGCTGCGGGCGCTGCGGCGGGGGTTCCCCGGGCACGAGCTGGTGCTGGCCGCGCCCGCAGCGCGGGGACGCCGGCGAGCAGGTCGCCGAGGCCGAGGGCCCGCAGGACCAGGAGGCGGGGCCGCGGGGCGGTCCCGCCCGTCGCGGCCCCTGCCCGCCGCAGGGCGTCCGGTCCGCCGGTCGCGGGGTCTTCGTGGCCGGACCGCGGGGCGGCGCGGTGGTCGTGGCGCGGTCCGGTCATCGCGTCGCCGACCACGACGAGGGGTGCCTTGCCGTTCATGTCACCTCCCGGTGCTCCGGCCGCCCGTGGGTCCCGTGTCCGCGCTCCGCCCCCTCCCGTTCTCCGGCGCCGCGTCGGACGCCGCGCACGGCGCAGGCGCGCGCCGCGTCACGGTGGGTGTGCGCCGTGGCGCGGTGGCCGCGCCGGGCCGCGCCGCGTACGCGTTCCGGCCACCGGCGTCGGCGCCGCCGAGCGCGGCGAGCGGACCCGCGTGCCCGGGCACCGCGGCGCTCCTCATCGGGTCACCTCCTTCAGCAACCGCTCCCAGTCGTCCAGGAAGCGGGCCAGCCCGTAGCGGGCCAGCGCCGCCGCCCGCGCGCCCTCGCCGACGAGGCGGGCGCGCGGCGGGTCGGCGACGAAGTCCCGCACGGCTTCGGCGAGGACGTCGATCCGGTTGGAGACCACCCCGGCACCGGGCGGCACCGCCTCGGCGACCTCGGTGGTGGCGAGCGCGACCACGGGCATGCCCAGGTGCATCGCCTCGATCAGGGACAGGCCGAGGGAGGTCCAGCGCACGGGGTGGACGTAGACCCGTCGGCGGGCCATCTCCGCGTGCAGCCGGTCCTGCGTCAGTTCGTAGGAGCGGCAGCGGCCGGCGGGCAGGCCGAGGTGGCCGGCGAGGCCCTCGGTGCCCATGCCGAAGACGTCGAGGGGCGCCGCCCCGGCGAAGACCGGCAGCAGGTCGGTGCCGGTGGTACGGCCGCGCCGCACCGGTTCGTTGACGACGACGGCGGCGCGCGGCAGCTCGCCGGTCCACAGGGGGCCGGGGTCGACGATGCCGTGCTCGATGACGGTGGCCGGGGCCGGACCGGCGTCCCACATCAGGCGGTTGAAGTGGGTGACGTGGACGAGGGTGGTGCCGGGGATGTCCGCGGCCGGGTGGCGGGTGTCGGGCACGTTCCCGTGCGGGGCGTTGTGCTCCAGGTAGACCAGGGGCGGGCGGCGGCCCAGCCACCGGTCGACCAGGGCGAGTTCGTGCGGCCGTTGCAGCACCACGACGTCGATGTCCTCGTCGCGCAGGCGCTCCGGGGGCACCTCGACGACCGAGTCGGGCCAGTCGAAGGTGCGGGCGCGACCCAGCCCGTCGGGTCCGCGGTCCGGGGTGACGGGGACGACGCAGGTGTGCGGGCCCCGCACGAAGGCCGTGGTCCACGAGCCGTGCACATGCCAGAGCAGGATCCTCATGCCACCTCCACGAGCTTGCCGACGGCGGCGACGACGTCGAGCGCGGTCACGTCGTCCAGACACGGGTGGCCGGGCACGGGGCACTGCCGGGCCCTGGTGCCGGCGCACGGCGCCCGCTGGTCGCCGAGCAGCACGTACGGCACGCCGTACGGCCGCCACCGCTCGGCCGGGACGACCGGCGCGAACAGGGACACCACCGGGGTGCCGACGGCGGCGGCGAGATGCGCGGGGCCGGTGTTGCCGGTGACGGCGCAGGCGGCCCCGGCGAGCACTCCGGCGAGTTCGGCGGCGCCGGTCCGGCCGCCGAGGTCGAGGCCCCGGTCGCCGGCGACGTACGCGGTCAGCTCCCGCTCCCCCGCGCCGCCGGTGACCACCACCCGGTGTCCGGCGGCGGCGAGACCGCGCACCGCCTGCGCGCACCGCTCGGGGCTCCAGGCACGGGCGGGCACGCTGGCGCCCGGGTGGACGACGACGTACCCGGGCGGGCCGGTCAGTCCGTCGGCCGGGGGCGGTGGGAGCACCCGCAGCCGTCCGTCGTCGGTCCGGGGGAAACCGGCGGCCTCGGCGAGGTCGAGCGCGGCCTCCACCTCGTGGGCGTGCGGGGCGCGGTGGTGGCGCACGTCGAGGAGGGAGCCCGGGTAGTCCTCGCTGTCGGCGGCGAGGAAGCGGACCCCGGCCAGACGCAGCAGCAGGGCGGTGGGCAGCGGGGACTGGTGGAAGGAGGTGAGGATCAGCGCGGTGTCGGCCTCCACGGCGGCCACGGCGGCCACGAGTGCGTCGATCTCCTCGCGGCGCACCTCGGGCGGCTGGAACCCGGCCCAGGGGGCGTCCCAGACGAGGACCTCGTCCACGCCGGGCAGCAGCCGGGCGGCGGGGGCTCCCTGCGGTCCGCACAGCAGCGTGACGGTCTCGGCCCGGGCGGCGACGGCGCGCACGGCGGGCCCGGCGAGCAGGACGTCGCCGAAGTTGTCGAGGCGGGTGACGAGGGCCTTCACGCGCGCCTCCCCGTCACGTCCGCGGCTTCCCCGTCTCCCGCGTCCGCGGCTTCCCCGTCCCCCGCGCCGGGGGGCCGGGCGGTGGCCGTCCGGTGCCGCGGGAGCCCGTCCAGCACCGCTCGCACGGCGGTCGCGAGGTCCGGTGCCACGTGTGCGGCGGCGGCCGTCTCCTCGGGGCGGGTCCGCGGGGTGGGGACGAGGATGCCGTGGGC
>NZ_MSGP01000686.1 GCF_002078235.1 Streptomyces viridosporus | reverse complement strand
GCGGACGCATCCACGAGGACACCACCGTCCTCGGCCTGGACGAGGGCGAGCCCTGCCGCCTGTCCACCGAGGGCGGGGCCACGGTGACCGCCCGGGACGTCGTGGTCGCCACCCACTATCCGATCTTCGACCGGGCCCTGCTGTTCACCCGCCTCTCCCCGCACCGCGAGCTGGTCGTCGCCGGTCTCGCGGATGCCGGTCAGGCGCCAGTTGCCGCGCTGGTCGGCCCGGAAGGTCAGCTCGTGGTTGGCCTGGAACCCGGTCGTCTTCGGCTCGTCGCCGCGGACCTTCTTGTACGTCAGCGTCGTGGTCTCGGTGACCGCGACGACGGCCTTGCGGCCGTTGACGCGGGTGCGGTTCAGGGTGACGGTGGTGTCGGCCGCGCTGTACTTCTCGCCGTGCTTCGCGAGCCGGTCCCTGCGGTCACCGAGCCGGTCCAGGGCCTTGCCCTCGGTGCGGGCGCTGTCGGAGGAGAGCGCGACCCTGCCGGAGAAACCGTCGGTCAGCGGCTGCTTCCCCTTGCGCCCCTTGTCGACCAGCGCGTTGGTGCGGTCGGTGAAGACCGCGTCGGCCAACCGTTGGAACGTGGCCTTGGTCTTGGCGTCCACCTCGGGCGTCGCCGTGGTGGACGCGCCCGCGCTCCAGTTGGGCAGCAGCGCCACACCCGCGACGACCGAAGCGGAAGCCGCCGTGAGTATCGTCGCGCGACGCCGCTTACGGCTCAATTTCCTTGATTTCACTGAAGTTTCCCCTCTTTCCTCAGCGGCTGGATGCCGAGGTAAGCGGAGTCTCGCATGCCATGTGTGGCTGCTGTGAAGGGGGTTGCGCTTCCGGCCGGGCGGGAGTTACAGGACCGTCATCACCCCGCCGCGCCGGGGCGGTCACTTCACGACCGTGGACCAGTCCGGGGACTGCGCGGGGTCCAGGATGCGCAGCCGCTCCAGCGTGGCCGGCTTCTGGGCGTCCATCCAGTCGGCGAGCTCCCTGAAGGAGACGCACTGGACGTCCTTCCGGGGGCACACGCTCTTGATGACCTCGTCGACGGCCTTCATGTAGATGCCGCCGTTCCACTGCTCGAAGTGGTTGCCGATGAACAGCGGGGCGCGGCTGCCGTAGTAGACGCGGTTGAAGCCGTTCATGTAGGTGTTCACGGTCTGCTGCTGCCACTGGGGGTACATGGCCGGGTCGCCGTCGGTCTCGCCGTCGGACTGGTTGTAGAGGAAGTTGAAGTCCATGGACAGGCCCTGGTACTTGCCGCCCTCGTACGGGAGCATCTGGAGCGGGAAGTCCCAGATGCCGTCCTTCTTCTTCGGCCAGATCTGGAAGTCGCCGGAGGAGCTGGCGTCGTAGCGCCAGCCGTAGTCCTTGGCCGCCTTCAGCAGGTTGGCCTGTCCCTCCAGGCAGGGGGCGCGGCCGCCGGTGACCTCCTTCCTGATGTCGAAGGGCAGCGGGTCGAGGTCGGTGTAACCGGTGTGGGTCTTCCACTTCTCCACGAACCCGTAGAACTGGTCGATCTCGCTCTTCCACTCCTCGACGCTCCAGTCGCCGCCGCCCTTCTCACCGCAGAAGTGGCCGTTGAAGTGGGTGCCGATCTCGTGGCCGTCCTTCCAGGCGCCGGCGAGCTGCTCCAGGGTGGTGCGGATGTGCTCGTCGGTGGGGAAGCTGATCGCCGCGCTGCCCTGGGGGTGCTGCGGCGGGGAGTAGAGCTCCTTCTTGCCCTTGGGCACCAGGTAGATGCCCGTCAGGAAGAAGGTCATGTGGGCGTCGTACGTCTTGGCCATCTCCCGGTAGTGGGCGAAGAGGTTGTCGTCGCCCTGGAGGGCGCCGTCCCAGGAGAAGACCACGAACTGGGGCGGCTTCTCACCGGGTTTGAGCGGCTTCGGCTCCAACTGGTTCTTCTGGGGGCCGGTGTAGGAGGTCGAGCCGTCACCGAGCACCTTGGTCTTCCCGTCCCACTCCGGCTCCTCGCTCGCGCGCGAGACCGGCCGCCGCGCCCCGTCCTTCGCGGTCGTGGTCGCGGCGGTGCTGTCGGTGCGGGAGATCACCAGGTAACCGGTGACGAGGGAGCTGACGACGAGGAACGCCGCCAGGGTGAGGAACCCCAGACGGGTGGTGGGACGGCGGGGTTCGCGGGCCTTGCGGCGGCGGCCCGACGGCTGTTTCATCTGCGGCTCAATCTCTCGGGGACAGGGGATCGGGCGGTGCCGGTGACGTCGGTGATCAGCCGAGCGGACTCATGGCACGTGACCAGATGCCGTACGGGACGCTGTCGGCGGCCGTGCCGTCCAGCCCTTCCAGCGGCAGGGGTTCGAGGCTCTTGCCCAGGTCGATGCGGTAGACGACGACCGCGGTGGACACCTTCTTCGCCGTGCCGACGTACCAGGCGGCGACGGAGTCCTCGGTCGTGCCGGCCTTCCCGGCGACCTCCGCGGTGGCGGGCGCGTCCTCCGGGTGGGCCTCGCGGAAGGCGTCGGCGAGGGCGGCCTGGACCTCGCGGGCGGTGTCGGCGCCCATCGCGCGACGGGTGCGCGGCTTGGTGAGGGCGACCTTGTGGCCGTTGTGGGTGATCCGCCGCACCGAGTAGGGCTCGGTGTGCAGCCCGTCGGCGGCGAAGGTGGCGTAGCCGCCGGCCATGCGGATGGCGCTGGGCGTGGAACTGCCGGTGGACAGGGCGGGCACCCGGGCGCCGATGCTGGAGGGCAGCAGTCCGGCGGCCACGGCGGTGGCGCGCACCTTGTCCAGCCCGGTGTCCATGCCGAGCTGCATGAACGGGGTGTTGACGGACAGGGCGAGCGCTCGGCGCAGGGAGATCTGCCCGTAGGACTTGCCGCCGTCGTTGCGTGCGGAGACCTTGCGGCCGCCGCGGTCCCAGTACGGGCCTTCGGGCGTGGTGACGGGCACCTCGTCGTCGCCGTTGTAGACGGTCTCCCCGGTCACCGGGGTGCGTTCGCCGTCGCGCGTCTTGCGCACGCCGTGCTCCAGTCCGGCCGCGTACACGAACGGCATGAACGCCGAACCCGCGGGCACGGTGGTCGCGTTGGACTCGTTGTAACCCTGCTTGCGGTGGTCGGGGCCGCCGTAGACGGCGAGGATCCGGCCGTCGGCGGCGATGGAGGCGGCGCCGTAGTGGGCGGTCTTGGCGGCCTTCGGGTGGTCCTTCTGCGCCTTCTTGCGGGCCTTGGTGACGGCGTCGGTGAGCAGGTTCTCGCGCTTCTTGTCGAACGTCGTGTGGATCTCGTAGCCGCCGAGGTCGAACTCCCGGTCGGAGATCTTCGCGTTCTTCTTGGCGTACTGGGCGGCGAGTTCCACCAGGTAGTCGCTCTGCTCACCGGTGTCGTACAGCGGGTTGCTCTTCAGCGGCTCGGGGAAGGTCCGGTACTTGGCGCGTTCCTGCGGGGACAGCTCGCCGATCTCCACCATGCGGTCGAGGGTCCACGACCAGCGCTCCACGGCCCGCTCGCGGTTGGCCGCGCCGAGCGTGGGGTCGAACAGGCCGGCGCCCTTCAGCAGGGAGGCCAGGAAGGCGGATTCGCTGGCGTTGAGCTTGCTGACGTCCTTGCCGTAGTAGGCCTGCGCGGCACGCTGGATCCCGTAGGTGCCGCGGCCGTACCAGCTGGTGTTGAGGTAGCCCTCCAGGATCTCGTCCTTGCTCATCTCGTTGTCGAGCTTGAGGGCGATCATCGCCTCCTCGAACTTGCGGCTGAGCGTCTGGTCCTGGTTGAGGTAGACGTTCTTGACGTACTGCTGGGTGATGGTCGAGCCGCCCTGGGTCTCGCCCCGGCCGAGGGTGCGGAACAGGGCGCGGGTGAGGCCCTCGAAGGAGATGCCGGGGTCGCTGTAGAAGCTCGCGTTCTCGGCGGCGAGCACGGCCGAGCGGACGTGTTCGGGGATGTCCTCGAGCGGCATCGCCTGCCGCTGCACCCAGCCGGTGCGGGCCATCGGGGTGCCGTCGGCCCAGAAGTACACGTTGTCCTGCTGGGTGGCGTAGGTGTTGAGGTTGTCCGGGATGTCCGTGGCGGCGTAGGCGACCACCAGGAAGAGCGTGCTCAGGCCGAAGGAGGCGAGGAAACCGCCGAGCGTCTGCCGCCAGGAGGGGATCCAGCGGCGCCATCCGGTGCGGCCCGGCCGGGGGTAGTGCGGGCGCAGCCGGCGGGTGTGGGGGCCGAGCCAGGCGACGACGGGGCCGAGGACGGGGGCCAGCCGGGAGCGGAAGGCCGCGGCGAGGCGGGCGGCCGGGGAAGGGCGAGGCGCCTTGCGGCGGCGGCGTGAGGGGGCGCCGGATGCGGCGGACGGGGTGTCGGACGCCGCCGGTTCCGCCGGGGCGGCGGACATGCCGGACCCGTCGGGTATTCCCCCGTCGGGTATCCCCCCCTCGGGTACGCGCAGTTGCATGGTCTCGTCCGCCGCCACGGGTGGCGGCGGAACCTGCAACTGCATGGTGGCATCCGGCTCAAGAGGCACCTCGTCGCCACCCTGATCACGTCCCCCCCGCCCCGATCGGGTCACGCCCGTGTCTCCCTCCGCGTTGCTCACACAAACGTACGAGAGTAGAGGGTGATGGCCGCATTGGTGGCCGCAACCCCGACTTTCCCCCCGCCTCACAGGCATCGCAGTACTCTAAAATTACTAGAACCCTTCGCAAAGTCCCCACAGGGAACCGGGCGGAAGGTGCCGGATCCAGACAACTGAAGGGATCCGCAAGGCCCTTGCGGATCCCTTCAGTTG
>NZ_MSGP01000685.1 GCF_002078235.1 Streptomyces viridosporus | reverse complement strand
CTGCGGACCCTGGGGCGGGAGCCGGAAGTCGGGGTCCGGGGCGGAGGGGACCGGCGGCGGGAAGGCGTGGCCGGCCGGCGCCCCCGTGGCGGCCGGCGCCTGCGGATAGCCGTAGGCGGGCTGAGCGGTCGGATGCGGGTAGCCGTAGGCGGGCTGGGCCGCCGCGGGGGGCTGCTGCGGCGGATAGCCGTACGAGGGCTGCGCGGGCACCCCCGCCGGCTGCTCGGGCGGCAGCGGCCGGGACACCTCGGGGACCGGCGGCACCACCGGGGCGTGCGGCTGGGTCGGCGCCTCCGGAGGGGTCCGGTCCGGGGCCGGGACCTGCGTCTGCGCCGTCGCGGGCGCCTGCTGGACGGTGTCGGCGGCCTCCGGCTCCTGCGCGGCCTCCGACTCGTCCACCGAGATGCCGAAGTCGGTCGCCAGGCCCTTCAGCCCGTTCGAATAGCCCTCGCCGAGCGCCCGGAACTTCCAGCCGTCCCCCCGCCGGTACAGCTCGCCGCAGATCAGCGCGGTCTCCTGGCCCGTCTCCGGCTTGATGTCGAAGTACGCCAGCGCGTCCCCGTCGGCCGCCTGTGCGTCGTACAGCAGAATGCGCAGCGCCCGTACGTGGTCGAACGTGACCCCGTCCGCCGACGCGACGAGGAGAATCCGGCCCACGTCGGACTCGACACCGGCGAGATCTGTCTGGATCGTATCGGTCAGGCTCTCGGTGACCCGCTTCTTGCCGAGTCGCCAGACCGTCCCGGAGGGGTGCCGGGGCTGGTTGTAGAAGACGAAGTCCTCGTCGGAGCGCACGCGGTCGTCGGGGCCGAGGAGCAGCGCGGAGGCGTCGACGTCCGGCACCCCCTGCCCGGGCGACCAGCGCAGCACGGCGCGTACCGTGGTGGCTTCCAGAGGGATGTTGGACCCCTTCAGCATCGCGTGCGTCATGCGGTCATCCTGCCTTCTCCGTCCTGGTCACGACAATGCGGGGTGCGTGGGGCGATACGGCGGGGTTACCTGATGTTCACGGCGGGCGGGAACCTCCGACATCGATCTCTACGTACTATTACCGGCCACCTTCCTACCTTGCACAGACCGCCCAGAAGCCACGGGGGAGTTCAATGCGTCATTTCGGGCACATCGCCCCTGCGGTGCGGAAACGTCTCTTCTACCGGGAGCCGAGCGTGTTCACGCAGGACTCCCCGACCCGACTGCTCTCCGCGGCGCTCGGCGCCACCCTCTACAGCCCGGCGACCCGGCCCCGGCTCGCCGACGACGTCGTCAAGCAGGGCGGACGCGGGGTGGTCTCGATGGTGCTGTGCCTGGAGGACTCCATCGCCGACGCGGACGTGAGCGCCGCCGAGGAGAACCTCGTGCGCCAGTTCACGGACCTGGCCGGACGGCCCGGAGCGGATCTGCCGCTGCTGTTCATCCGGGTCCGCTTCCCCGAGCAGATCCCCGACCTGGTCCGGCGCCTCGGCCCCGCCGTCCGGCTGCTGTCCGGATTCGTCCTGCCGAAGTTCACCGCGGAGCGCGGCCTGCCCTTCCTGGAGGCGGTGACCGCCGCCGAGGCCGGCCACGGCCACCGGCTCTTCGCCATGCCGGTGCTGGAGTCGCCCGAGCTGCTCTACCGGGAGTCGCGCGTGGCGACCCTGGAGGGCATCTACCGCGCGGTCGACAAGCACCGCGACCGGGTCCTCGCACTGCGGCTCGGCGTGACCGACTTCTGCTCCTCCTACGGGCTGCGCCGGGGCCCCGACATGACGGCGTACGACATCCAGGTCGTCGCCTCCGTGATCGCCGACGTGGTGAACATGCTGGGCCGGGCCGACGGCACCGGGTTCACCGTGACCGGGCCGGTCTGGGAGTACTTCCGGAACCAGGAGCGCATGTTCAAGCCGCAGCTGCGGCAGAGCCCCTTCCTGGAGGTGCAGGCCGCGGCGCTGCGCCAGACGCTGATCGAGCACGCCATGGACGGCCTGCTGCGCGAGATCTCCCTCGACCGGGCCAACGGCCTGCTGGGCAAGACCTGCATCCACCCCTCGCACGTGCTGCCGGTGCACGCGCTGTCCGTGGTCAGTCACGAGGAGTTCAGCGACGCCCAGGACATCCTGCGGCCGGAACGCGGCGGTGGGGGTGTACTGAGGTCGGCCTACACGAACAAGATGAACGAGGTGAAGCCGCACCGCGCCTGGGCCGAGCGGGTCCTGCTGCGCGCCGAGGCCTTCGGCGTGGCGAACGAGGACATCGGCTTCGTGGAGCTGCTCGCGGCGTGCCTGGAGGAGTGACCGCGCGCACCGCACCGGCCCCGAGGGCCGCACAGACCCGACCGGCCGCGACGACCACGCCGGCCGAACCGAGCGCAGGGAATCCATGGAGAACGCAGTGAACGAGGGGGAGCGGCGAACGGTGCCCGACGGGGCGCCGCGGACCGGCGGCGACGTCTGGTCCGGGAACTGGGTCGCCCAGCGGCTCGGTGTCGAGCTGGTCGGGGACGACCGGCTCACCGAGCTGCTGGGACTGGCGCTGCGCCGCAACCCGAAGCGGGCGCACCTGCTGGTGTCCCACGTCCTCGGCAAGCACGTCCCCCAGTCGCCGTCCGTGGTGTACGGCCACGGCTTCGCGCTCGGCCGCCGGGTGCGCGAGCTGCTGGGCGACGAGGCGGGCCGGGCGGTCGTCCTCGGGTACGCGGAGACCGCGACCGGCCTCGGCCACTCGGTCGCCGACGGCCTGGGCCTCGCCCCCTGCCTGCACTCCACCCGCCGCCCGGTCCCCGGGGTCGCCACCGCCGGCGGCTTCGAGGAGTCCCACTCCCACGCGACCTCCCACCTGCTGCTCCCGGAGGACCCGGAGCTGCTGGCCGGGGACGGCCCGCTGGTCCTGGTCGACGACGAGTTCTCCACCGGGAACACGGTGCTGAACACCATCCGCGACCTGCACGCCCGCCACCCGCGGCGCCGCTACGTCGTGGTCGCCCTGGTCGACGTGCGCTCGCCCGCCGACGCCGGCCGCCTGAAGGACTTCGCCCGCGAGATCGGCGCCC
>NZ_MSGP01000684.1 GCF_002078235.1 Streptomyces viridosporus | reverse complement strand
CCATGACACAGCCCGCCCGGTCACCGGGCGGGCTGTGTCATGGACCGTGCGGAGAGACGGGACGGCGGCAGTACGGGTTGTAAAGAGAAAGCAAAGTCGCTGGGGAGGGATGCGACTGGTCCCGGCTGACGGACGTCGACCGACGCCGGCTCGTCGAGGATCCGGTCGATCGGCGGCAGGGCGCCGCCCAGGGCCACGGACGCCAGGCGGCCCGCACCCGGGGGAGGTGCGCTGTCGGCCGCATCCGGCCCTCACGACCGATGCGGGGCCCGTTGACGGGCGAGGGGTGGTGCGGGCGCGGCGGACAGGTCGATCTGCCGGCGGACGGACAGGCACACGAAGCTTCTGGGGCACGGTGCGTCCCGGTCGCCCCGCCGCACCGACAGCGCTGAGGCGCACATGCTGACGGAGTACGCGGTCGGGCCCCGCCGTTCCCGCGCCCGTGCCGGGAACCACTTGCCCCGGTGGGCAGCCGCCGCTGCCGTGCTCACGGGTCCTGCGCCGGCAGCCGGAACAGGGATCGGCGGATACAAAAGGCCGGCGCGGTGGCTGGCGGTGAACGCCCCGCCGTCACGACTCCGCTCAGGCCGTCGGCCGGCCGTCGACGGGGATGCCCAGCCGGTCGGCCACGGCGGTGAGGGTCGTTCCCAGCGGGAGCGCGACCCGGGTGACGGCGTGCCGGTCGCCCCGGGTCGGGTCCCGGTTGACGATCAACACCGGCTTCCCGGCCTGGGCCGCCTGGCGGACGAACCGGAGCCCGGACATCACCGTCAGCGAGGATCCCAGGACCAGCAGCGAGGACGCCTCACGGACCAGCGTGCGGCAGTGTTCGACCCGCCCCGGCGGAACGGCTTCGCCGAAGAACACCACGTCCGGTTTGAGGATGCCGCCGCAGACCGTGCAGGGCACCACGCGGAAGTCCCCGACCTGTTCGTCGGTGAGGTCGGCGTCACCGTCCGGGTTGATTCCGGCGGCCACCGGCTCGAAGCCCGCATTGGCCTCCTCCAGCCGCCGGGCGAGTTCGCGGCGCGGGCTGAGGGTGCCGCAGGAGAGACAGACGACCCGGTCCAGGCTTCCGTGGAGCTCCACGACGTCCTCGCTGCCGGCGGCCTGGTGCAGGCCGTCGACGTTCTGGGTGATCAGACCCGAGAGCAGGCCGTGCCGCGCGAACGCGGCCACGGCCCGGTGCCCGGCGTTGGGGCGGGCGTGGCCGAAGGTGCGCCAGCCGAGGTGGCTGCGCGCCCAGTAGCGGCGCCGGGCCTGGGCGCCGCCGGTGAAGTCCTGGTAGGTCATCGGGGTGTGCCGGCTCAGACTCCCGCCCTCGCCCCGGTAGTCGGGGATGCCCGACTCGGTGGAGATGCCCGCCCCACTGAGCACCAGCACACCGCCGGTGCTCAGCGCATGGGCGATCGGCTCCGGATCGGTGGTGCCCGGCGGCAGGTCCTCGGTGGGGGCCCAGTTCAGAGTGGGGCGCATGCGCATGCCGCCAGGGTACGGAACGGGCCGGCTCCGGTCGTTCTCACCGGTCGGCCTCCTCGATCGGCAGGACGGCGCACCGCGCTGGTGCGGAGACCCGGCCTGTTCCGGCGCGGCCCGGCGCAACCTGGCGCCCGGCGGGGGACGAGGCGGCTCCCACCCGTGCGGGGACGTCACATCCGCCGGCGGGGACCGGTGGGGGTGAGGGGACGGAACCGGGATCGGGCCCGTGAAGCACCGGTGAAAACTCCGTGGAATCAATGTCGGTGGGGCCGTTTATGCTGCACCGGATGATCACGCGGGACCAGGGGAGGGCGCGGCATGTTCGGCAAGCTGTTCGGCAGGGGCGGGGAGGGACCGGCGGCGACTCCGCACGCCCTTCCCGTCCCGCGCAGACAGAAGAACGGGATGTACGCGCTGCGCGCGCTCGGGGACACGCGGGTGCTCGCGCTGGTGGAGGCGGCCGACGCGGGCGACTGGGCGGCGGTCAAGACGGCACTGGCCCCCTTCGATCTCGGCAGCGACCACCGGGTCCTCGGTGAGCTGGCCGACCTGGACGGTGTGCAGGACTGGATCGGCCGGGCCGTCGAGGAGGACAAGGAGCACCGGGCGACAGCCCTGCTGATATCCGGGGCGCGCCACGTCGGCTGGGGCTGGGAGGCGCGCACCTCCGCGCGTGCCGTGGACGTCACGCAGGAGCAGTGGCGGATCTTCCACGAACGGCTCCACATCGCCGAGGAGCAGCTGCTCGAGGCCGCCGAGCTGCGACCGGAATGGATCACACCGTGGCGCCGCCTGCTCACCTCCGGCCGCGGCATGTCACTGGGCCCCGCCGTCAACGAGACCCGGCTCGACGCCGCCCTGCGCCGCGACCCGCTGGACCTGGAGACCCACGTCGAGTGGGTGTCGCAGCTGCAGCCCCGCTGGGGCGGCGAGCCCGGCCAGGCCCTGGCGTTCGCCCGCGACGCGCTCGCCCGCGCCCCGCAGGGACACCGCCTCGGCTGCGTGATCGCCATGGCGCACATCGAGGAATGGGTCGAGTCCGACCGTGGGGACTGCCTCGAAACCCCCGAGATCCGGGCCGAGTTGCGGGACGCGGCCGACCACAGCATCCTCCACCCCGCCTACCCGTACCGCCCGGGCTGGCAGCACGACTTCAACATGTTCGCCATGGCCCTGTCGCTGGCCGGTGAACGCCACACGGTCCGGCGCGTCTTCCAGACGCTCGACGGCGCCTACACCCGCTGGCCCTGGACCTACTTCGCGGAGCCCGAGAAGCAGTTCGCCCGCCACCACCGCCGCGCCTGAGCGCACCCCGGTCCCGCCCAACGCCCGCCGCCCCTCCCACTCCCGGACTGCCCGATGACTCTGCCCGACAACGCCGTGAACCCGGCCGGCGCCGACCGCACCTTCCAGGTGGACCTGCGCGGCCTCGTCGACCTCCTCTCCCACCACCTCTACTCCAGCCCCCGCGTCTACCTGCGCGAACTGATGCAGAACGCGGTGGACGCGCTCACCGCCCGGCGCGGCCTCGAACCGGCCGCACCCGCCGACGCCTTCGGCATCCGCCTGTACGCCGACGGTTCGGTGGTACGCGTCGAGGACGACGGCGTCGGCCTCACCGAGGCCGACGTGCACACCTTCCTCGCCACGATCGGCCGCAGCAGCAAACGCGCCCTGGCGGTCCCCCCGGCCGAGCCCGTCCGGGGCTGGGGGAACATCGCCGAGCAACGCGGCGACTTCATAGGCCAGTTCGGCATCGGCCTGCTCTCCTGCTTCCTGGTCGCGGACGAGATCCACCTCCTGAGCCGCTCCGCCCGCACCCCCGACGCCCCCGTCGTGGAGTGGCGGGGACGCGGCGACGGCAGCTACACCGTCCGCACCC
>NZ_MSGP01000683.1 GCF_002078235.1 Streptomyces viridosporus | reverse complement strand
CCCCCGCGCCCCGCAGCTCCGGCCGGTCCGGCACCGGCCCCCGCCGCCAGGGCCCCCGGTCGACGGGCACCGGTCTGCGCCCGGCCAATCCTCGGCTGCTCAGGCAGCGGTTGTTCGTGTTCGTCGTGGTGACGCTGCTGGTCGCGCTCGGCATCGCCCTGGTGCAGGGCTGCCAGGGGCCGTCCCGGGGACTCGGCGGCGACGGGGGCGGCGTACCGGGGCAGCGGGAACAGGTGCACGGCGCCCACGAACCGCCGGCTCAGGACGGTCCCCCGCGCGAGCGGTACGTCTCGGCGCCGGGGCGGGACGGCTGAGGGACTCCGGTTCCGGGGCACGCCGGACCGGCTCTAGGCCCGGGGGCGCCCCGTGGTCACCGCGTAGAAGGCGACCGCCGCCGCGGCGCCCACGTTGAGTGAGTCGACGCCGTGGGACATCGGGATGCGGACCCACTCGTCGGCGGCGACCAGGGCCCGGGTGGACAGCCCCTCCCCTTCCGCGCCCAGCATCAGGGCCACGCGGTCCATCCGGTGGGGCGCCGCCTCGTCGAGGGAGCGGGCCTTCTCGTCGGGGGTGAGGGCGAGGAGGGTGAAACCCGCCTCGCGGACCGCCTCCAGCCCCTTGGGCCAGGTGTCCAGACGGGCGTACGGCACGGAGAAGACCGCGCCCATGGAGACCTTGACGCTGCGGCGGTAGAGCGGGTCGGCGCAGTCCGGGGAGAGCAGGACCGCGTCCATCCCGAGGGCGGCCGCCGAGCGGAAGATCGCGCCGATGTTGGTGTGGTCGTTGACCGACTCCATGATCGCGACCCGGCGGGCGGTGCGGAGCAGGTCGGCCGTCGCGGGCAGCGGCTTGCGCTGCATGGAGGCGAGCGCGCCGCGGTGCACGTGGTAGCCGGTGACCCGTTCGGCGAGTTCCGGGGTGACCGTGTAGACCGGGGCGGGGAGTTCGTCGATGACGTCGCGCAGGGCGTCGACCCACTTGGCCGAGAGCAGCATGGACCGCATCGTGTAGCCCGCGTCCCTGGCCCGTCTGATGACCTTCTCGCCCTCGGCGATGAACAGTCCCTCGGCGGGTTCGCGCCTGCGGCGCAGTTCCACGTCGGTCAGGCCCGTGTAGTCGTGCAGGCGCGGGTCGTCGGGGTCCGAGATGGTGATGAGATCGGCCACGGGGGTGATATTGCCTTGTCCTGAGTGGGGTGCGACGGCTGGGCTCGGTCGGTGCTGCCCGAGGTTACTTCGAGGCCGGGAGGCCGACGCCGACGACCTCGCCGATCACGATGACGGCCGGCGGCCTGACCTCCCGCGCGACGACCGTTTCGGCGACCGTGGCCAGGGTGGCGTCGACCCGGCGCTGTGCGGCCGTGGTGCCCTCCTGGACCAGGGCGACGGGGGTGTCCGGGGACCTGCCGTGCGCCACCAGGGTCTCGGCGATCCGGCCGATCTTGTCGACGCCCATCAGGACGACCAGCGTGCCGGTCAGCTTCGCCAGCGACGGCCAGTCGACCAGGGAACGCTCGTCGTCGGGGGCGACATGGCCGCTGACCACGGTGAACTCGTGGGCCACGCCCCGGTGGGTGACCGGGATGCCGGCCGCGCCCGGGACCGAGATGGAGCTGGAGATGCCGGGGACGACGGTGCACGGGACGCCCGCCTCGGCGAGCGCCTGGAGTTCCTCCATGCCGCGGCCGAAGACGTACGGGTCGCCGCCCTTGAGCCGGACCACCGACTTGCCCTGCCGGGCGTGTTCGATCAGCGCGTTGTTGATGGCCTCCTGCGCCATGAAACGGCCGTAGGGGATCTTCGCCGCGTCGATCACCTCGACGTGCGGCGGCAGTTCGGCGAGCAGGTCGCGCGGGCCGAGCCGGTCGGCGATGACGACGTCGGCCTCGGCGAGCAGGCGGCGGCCGCGCACGGTGATCAGGTCCGGGTCGCCGGGGCCGCCGCCGACCAGGGCGACGCCGGGGGTGCGGGTGCGGTGGTGCGGGGCGACGAGGGTGCCGTCGCGCAGGCCCTCGACCACGGCGTCGCGGACGGCGGCGGTGTGGCGGGGGTCGCGGCCCTTGGCGTCGGTGGTGAGGACGGCCACCGTGACGCCCTCGCTGTGTCCGGTCGCCGGGGTCCAGGCGGTGGCCCGGTCGGCGTCGTCGGAGCGGACGCACCAGACACGGTTCCGCTCGGCCTCGGCGGAGGCGCGCTCGTTGGCGTCGGGGTCGCTGGTGGCGATCAGGGCGTACCAGGCGTCCGCGAGGTCGCCCTCGGTGTACCCGCGCCGCTCCCAGGTGATCTCGCCCGCGTCGGCCATCGCCTCGACGGAAGGAGTCGCCTCGGGCGATATCAGGAGGAGATCGGCGCCGGCCGCGATGAGGGCGGGGAGGCGGCGCTGGGCGACCTGGCCGCCGCCGAGCACGACCACTCGGCGGCCGGTGAGGCGGAGGCCCACGGGGTAGGCGGGGTGTTCGGCCATGCGGGTGCGGCTCCTCGTACGGGCGGCGTGCGGGGGCGCTACGGCACTGGAGCGGCCCTGACGTGCGGATTCTAGAGGTGGGGGTTCAGCGTACGGTGGGGTGGGCCCGGCGGCGACGGTGCTCGTCCCGTCCGCGCCCACCCCGGCCGGCGCTCTTCCCGGCTACTTCTCGGTGACTCCCGCCGAGTCGAACGTCGCCACCTCGTGCATCGCCCGCGCCGTGCTCTGCACCAGCGGCAGGGCGAGCAGCGCGCCGGTGCCCTCACCGAGGCGCAGGTCGAGGTCGACCAGGGGGCGCAGGCCCAGCTTGTTGAGGGCGGCCACGTGGCCGGGCTCGGCGCTGCGGTGCCCCGCGATGCAAGCGGCCAGGACCTCGGGGGCGATGGCCCGGGCCACCAGGGCGGCGGCGCCGGCGCTGACACCGTCCAGGATCACCGGCGTCCGCAGGGAGGCGCCGCCGAGCAGCAGGCCGACCATGGCCGCGTGCTCGAAGCCGCCGACCGCGGACAGGACGCCGATCGGGTCGGCCGGGTCCGGCCGGTGCAGTTCGAGGGCGCGGCGCACGACCTCGGTCTTGCGGGCGAGCGTCTCGTCGCTGATGCCGGTGCCGCGGCCGGTGACCTCCGCCGGGTCCGCGCCCGTGTAGACGGAGATGAGGGCGGCGGACGCGGTGGTGTTCGCGATGCCCATCTCACCGGTGAGCAGGGCCTTGTTGCCGGCCGCGACCAGGTCGCGGGCGGTCTCGATGCCCACCTCGATGGCCTTCTTGGCCTCCTCGCGGGTCATCGCGGGGCCGGTGGTCATGTCGGACGTGCCGGCCCGGACCTTGCGCGGCAGCAGGCCGGGGGTGGCCGGCAGGTCGGCGCAGACGCCCACGTCGACGACGCAGACCTCGGCGCCCACCTGGGCCGCGAAGGCGTTGCAGACCGCTCCCCCGCCGAGGAAGTTGGCCACCATCTGGGCGGTGACCTCCTGCGGCCAGGGGGTGACGCCCTGGGCGTGCACACCGTGGTCGCCGGCGAAGACCGCGACGGACGCGGGCTCCGGGATGGGCGGCGGGCACTGGCGGGACAGGCCGGACAGCTGGGCGGAGATGATCTCCAGCATGCCGAGCGCCCCGGCCGGCTTGGTCATGCGCTTCTGCCGCTCCCACGCCTCGCCGAGCGCTTTGGCGTCCAGCGGGCGGATCTGTGCGACGGTCTCGGCGAGCAGGTCGTGGGGTTCCTCTCCGGGCAGGGCGCGGCGGCCGTACGTCTCCTCGTGCACGACCCAGGACAGCGGACGGCGCTTGGACCAGCCGGCCTGCATCAGCTCGGGCTCGTCCGGGAACTCGTCGACGTAGCCCACGCACAGGTAGGCGACGACCTCCAGGTGCTCGGGCAGGCCGAGGACGCGGACCATCTCGCGCTCGTCGAAGAAGCTGACCCAGCCGACGCCGAGGCCCTCGGCGTCGGCTGGGTCAG
>NZ_MSGP01000682.1:875-1121 GCF_002078235.1 Streptomyces viridosporus | reverse complement strand
GGCGCGGCCGAGGGCGACCCGGTGGCCGTGGTGTCCCGGCGGGGCCGGGCGGTGGCGCCGGCCCGGATCACGACCGCGATCCGCGCCGACACGGTCTTCATGCCCTTCCACTGGGCGGGCGAGGGCCGGGCGAACACCCTCACCAACCCCGCCCTGGACCCGACGTCGGGGATGCCGGAGTTCAAGGCGTGCGCGGTGCGGGTGGAGGCGGTGCGTCCGTGACCCGGCCCCCGGGGTCCGCGGACG
>NZ_MSGP01000682.1:232-794 GCF_002078235.1 Streptomyces viridosporus | reverse complement strand
CGGCGGAGCTCCGTCGACCGTCCGCAGGTGACCGAGTGACCCTCCCCTTCTTCGTCTACGGCACGCTCCGCCCCGGCGAGGTCAACCACGCCCTCTTCCTGCGCGGCCGCACGCTCCGGGAGGAGCCCGGCCGGCTCCCGGGCGCGGTGCTGTACGAGGGGCCCGGTTACCCGTACGCCGTGGAGGAGCCGGGCGGGGTGGTCGACGGGGAACTGGTCACCGCGCTGCCGGAGGCCTACCCGGGGCTGCTCGCCGAGCTGGACCGGCTGGAGGAGTACGTGCCGGGCGACCCGCGCAGCCTGTACGAGCGCGTGGCGCGGGAGGTGGTCCGGACCGCCGACGGTACGGCGGTCCGGGCCTGGGTGTACGTCGCCGCACCCGCCGTCGCCGCCCGGCTGCGGGCCCGGGGGACGCCGATCAGGAGCGGGAACTGGCGGGGGTGAGGGCCCGGGGCGGCGGACCGGCTCAGCCCGCGTACGGACTCCTCTCCCGCGCCTGCCGCAACGCCGTCGCCCACCACACCAGTTGGTCCAGCATCGTCTTCGCCGCCGCGTCCGGCCGC
>NZ_MSGP01000682.1:0-170 GCF_002078235.1 Streptomyces viridosporus | reverse complement strand
GCGCAGGTGCTCGGCGGCGCGCAGGCCGCCGGCGAGTCCGCCGTAGGTGACCAGGGCGACGGGCTTGGCGCGCCACTCGGTGGAGTGCCAGTCGACGAGGTTCTTCAGGCCCGCCGGGAAGGAGTGGTTGTACTCCGGGGTGAGGACGACGAAGGCGTCCGCGCGGGCCA
>NZ_MSGP01000681.1 GCF_002078235.1 Streptomyces viridosporus | reverse complement strand
GTCGTCTCGTCGGCGACGACCACCCGGGTCGGCGAGCATCACGCACGCGACGGCGAGCCGCTGCCGCTCCCACCGGGGAGTCGCAGACCCGTCCGCTCCGACGGGTGCGTCCGGGCCGGCCGGTTCAGAGCTTGTCGACGTCCAGGTTCCCGATCACCGTCCTGGCCACCTCGCGTCCGCGCTCCGTGAAGTCGCCCTTGCCCGGGTAGCTGACGGTGAGTTTGTACATGTCGCCCTCACCGGTCTTGTAGTAGAAGATCCGCATCTCGCGGGGGCGCGGGTTCTGGCTGTCGTCGGTGGTGTAGACGACGGTGTTCTCGGCGGCCTTCTCCCCCTTGTAGGTCAGGTTCGGTCTCGGCTCGGTCTTCGGGTCCGCCGGCATGTCGAGGGTGTAGTTGCCCCTCTCCTTGAACTCGGCGTCGTCGTCGTACATCTCGGCGTCGGCGGAACCCGCGATGTTGTTGCCGGTGTCCTCGCCCTTCTTCTCGAGCGTCAGGCCGATCCAGATGCTGCCGCTCCAGTCGGTGTAGCGGACCCAGTGCCCCCGGTCGGACTCCCGGTCGGGCACGGACCGCTGGTAGTCCTGCGGCACCGCGACGGTCGCCGCGACGTCCTTCTCCTTGTGGGTCTTCCAGCCCTCCGGCAGCGGGCCCGCGAAGGGGTCGGCGACCACCAGGTACGCGGCCACCGCGCCGGCCACGACCGCCGCGCCGAGCCCGATCAGCGTTCCGCGGCCGATCCGGACGCCCTTGCCGCCGGGGGCGGCGGCCCGGACGACCTGCGTGGGCCGCGGCTCGGGCGGGTTCGCGGCCGCCTCCAGCAGGGCACGGACCCGGGCGGCGTTCGGACGGTGCGCCGGGTCCTTCTGCAGCAGGCCGTTGATGACCTCGGCCAGCGGCCCCTGCGCGGAGGCGGGCGGCGCGGGCGTGGCGTTGAGGACCGACTGGAGCGTGGCGGGGGTGTTGCTGCGGCGGAACGGCGAGACGCCCTCCGTGGCCGCGTACAGCACCACTCCGAGCGACCACAGGTCGGAGGCGGGGCCGGGGCGCTGGCCCAGCACCCGCTCGGGCGCGATGTACTCGGGGGAACCGACGAAGCCGCCGGTGTCGGTCAGGTTGGTCTCGCCCTCGATCTGGGCGATGCCGAAGTCGGTGAGGACGACCCGGTCGTACCGGCCGAGCAGCACGTTGTCCGGCTTCACGTCGCGGTGCAGGACGCCCGCCGCGTGCGCGGCCTCCAGTGCGCCGAGCACCTCGAGGCCGACCCGGGCGGCCTCGCGCGCGGAGAGGGTGCCCTCCTCCTGCAGGACGGCACCCAGCGAACGGCCCTGGACCAGTTCCATCACGATCCACGGCCTACCGTCCACGACCGCGACGTCGTGCACGTTGACCACCGCCGGGTGGTCGAGCCGGGCGGCGGCACGGGCCTCGCGGCGCATCCGCTCGAAGGCGTTGGACCGTTCACGTTCAGGAAGGTGGTCCGGGAGGCGGGGCTCCTTGACGGCGACCTCGCGGT
>NZ_MSGP01000680.1 GCF_002078235.1 Streptomyces viridosporus | reverse complement strand
CCCCGCACCGGTGCGGGGAGCCGTGCGGTGCGGAGCGTCGTAGAAGTACGGGTCCGCGTCGCAGTACACGGCATAGCCCTTGTTCACGCCTTCTCCCTCCCACTGGTGGGTGACGGGAAGACGCTGTCACGCGGCGCGGCACCGCGGACAGTCACCGCTGTCATGACTCCGATGTGCGGAACGCACGGGTAACTTCGCGGAAACGGCGTGCCGCGCCGACGTGCTCCCCGGCACCCGCCCGAACGCACACGGGGTCAGGAACCCTCCCGACGGTCGGGCGCCATAAAGTGCCCCCATGTCTGCGACGTTGAATTCGAGGAGGACCCGCGCCGCGCTCCGGGCCTCGGCGCGCCTCTCCGGCGAACTGCTGCTGGTCCTGGTGATGGCCGCGGTGGTCCTGTGGCTGGTGGGCTGGATGTGGCCGGTGGTCTGGCCGCTCGTGGTCGCGCTCCTCCTCACCACGCTCACCTGGCCCCTGGCCCGCTTCCTGCGTCGGCGCGGGGTGGCCCCGGCGCTCGCCGCGTCCGTCGTGACCGTGCTGTTCCTGCTGGTGGCGGCGGGCACCGTGGCGCTGATCGCGGTGCCGGTGGCGTCGCAGTCCGGCGAACTGGCCGACGGTGTGGTCGAAGGGATCCGGAGGCTGCGCGAATGGGCCGCCGGACCGCCGCTGAACATCGACGACGACCAGATCGCCCATGCCTTCGACGCCGCCACCGCCCGCATCCAGGACAGCGCCGGATCCATCGCCAACACCGCCGTCACGGGGGTGAGCACCGTCTTCAGCGGTGTGGTCACGGCGGTGCTGGCGCTCTTCCTGATGTTCTTCTTCCTCAAGGACGGCCCGCGCTTCCTGCCGTGGCTCGGCCGGCAGCTGCCCGGCCGGCTCGCCACCGACATCCCGGCCGTGGCCGCGCGGTGCTGGGACAGTCTCGGCGCGTTCGTACGGTCCCAGGCGCTCGTCGGTCTGCTGGACGCCGTGGGCGTCGGACTGGGCCTGTGGCTCCTGGACGTCCCCCTGGTGCTCCCGCTCGCGGTGCTGACCTTCCTGGCCGCGTTCGTGCCCATCGTGGGCGCCCTGTTCGCCGGCTTCGTCGCGGTGCTCATCGCGCTCGTGTCGAACGGCCTGACGAACGCCCTGCTGGTGCTGGCCGTCATCATCGTGGTGCAGCAGCTCGAGGGCAACGTGTTCCAACCGATCATCCAGAGCAGGGGGCTCGGCCTGCACGCGGCGGTCGTCCTGCTGGCGGTGACGCTGGGCGGAAGCCTGGCCGGCATCGCCGGCAGCTTCCTCGCCGTACCGGTCGCCGGGCTGATCGCGGTGATCTGGAACTATGTGCGCGAACAGCTCAGCGACCCGCCGCAGGACCCGGGGGCCGGTGTCCCCGACACCGGTGTCGGCGTCCCGTCGTAGCGGCCCGCCCCCGTCCGGCACCCCGCCGGCACTCCGCACCCGTCCCCGGCCCGACAGGAAGTTCCCGTGACGTACGACCTCACCGCCCTGCGCGCCCAGGTTCCCGCGCTGGCCGCCGGCACCGCGCACTTCGACGGCCCCGGCGGCACCCAGACGCCCCTGCCCGTCATCGAGGCGATCAGCGCCGCGCTGTCCCACCCCCTCTCGATACGCGGCGGGATCCTGCCCGGCGAACGCAACGCGGAGGACATCGTCGCCGGAGCCCGCCGGGCCGTGGCGGACCTCCTGGGCGCCGACCCGGCCGGCATCGTCTTCGGACGCAGCGCCACCCAGCTCACCTACGACTTCTCCCGCACCCTGGCCCGCGACTGGTCGCCCGGCGACGAGGTGGTCGTCACGCGGCTGGACCACGACGCCAACATCCGCCCCTGGGTGCAGGCGGCCGAGCGGTCCGGTGCCACCGTCCGGTGGGCGGACTTCGACCCGGTCACCGGAGAGCTGACCGTCGACGACATCCGGGCCGTGCTCTCCGAGCGCACCCGGCTGGTGGCGGTCACCGCGGCCTCGAACCTGATCGGCACGATCCCCCCGATCGCCGGGATCGCGCGGATCGTGCACGAGGCCGGTGCGCTGTTCTACGTCGACGGCGTCCACCACACCGCGCACGCCCGCGTCGACGTCGGAGCGCTCGGCGCGGACTTCTTCGTCTGCTCCCCGTACAAGTTCCTCGGACCGCACCACGGTGCCTTGGCCGCCCGTCCCGAACTCCTGGGGACCCTGCGCCCGGACAAGCTGCTGCCCTCCACGGACGAGGTTCCCGAGCGCTTCGAACTCGGCACGCTGCCCTACGAGTTCCTGGCGGGCACCCGCGCCGCCGTCGACTTCCTGGCCGGCCTGGCGGTGCGGCGGGACGGCAGCCGCCGTGAGCGCCTCGACTCGGCGTTCGAGGCGATCGGGGAACACGAGGACATGCTCCGGGACCGGCTCGAGAAGGGACTGGTGGCCCTGGAGGAGGTCACCGTCCACTCCCGCGCGGCCCGGCGCACCCCGACCCTCCTGCTCACCTTCGAGGGCCACGACACCATGGACGCCCACCGGTTCCTGGCGGGGCGCGGCGTCCACGCGCCCTCCGGCAGCTTCTACGCGCTGGAGGCCTCCCGCCGTCTCGGCCTGGGAGACACCGGCGGCCTCCGCGTCGGCCTCGCCCCCTACACGGCCCCGGAGGACGTCGAACGGCTCCTGGAAGGGCTGGCGGCCTTCCTGGGGCGGGAGTGAGCGGCGACGGAGGCGGTGGGGACGCGGCGCCCGTGGCGTCCGGCCGCCGCTTCGACGGCCTGACCTACGGCACCCCCGGGGCGACCCTTCCGCAGGACCCGCTCTGGCAGGAGGCCCCGCCGGGGTTCCGCCGGTTCGAGAGGACCGTGGTGATCGGACGGGGAGAGGGCGCCTGGGCCACGGCCCGGGACGCCGTGACCCGCTGGGAGGTCAAGCGGCGCAGCGGGTTCACCGTCGCCCCGGCCGACGGGGGAGGCACCGGAGTGCGTGCGGGCGGACGGTACCTCGTCACCGCGGGCCTCGGCCGGTTCGTCGTCCGGGAACCGGTGGAGGTCGTCGCCGTGGTGGACACCGGGAACCGGTGCGGTTTCGCCTACGGCACCCGCCGGGGGCACCCCGTCAGCGGGGAGGAGGCCTTCGTCGTGCACCGGGACGACGACGGCCGGGTCCACCTGACCCTGCGGTCCCTGACCCGGGCGGCTCCGGCGGCCCCGTGGCGGTTCCTCTTCCCCCTCCTTCTCCTGGCCCAGCGCTGCGTCCGCAGGCGGTACCTGCGCGCGCTGGCCTGAGGCCGGACGCCGGCGCCGCGGGTTCCGCGGCGCCGGCACCGCCTCGGTACCGACCGGGCCCCCGGGGCCCGATGCGGCTCGACCCGCGCCGGTCCACCGGTTCCCGGCCGGGGACGGCCGCCTCCACGGCCGAGCCGCCCCGGTCGGGCGCGGGTCAGCCGGGCGGGTGGGACCGGCCGGTGTGATGCACCTCGGCGACGACCGCCGCCATCAGCTCGGGATCCAGTGCCGAGACGTCGGCGAGGCGGGTGGACGCGGTGAGGGAGTGCAGCAGCGTCTTGGTGACGCGCAGGGCCGCCGCCGACCGGCGCAGGAGGGGCTCGGCCCAGGTCATGACGGCGGCGTCGAGAGCGTCCTCGGCCACGATGTTCTGCAGGATCGACAGGTGGCGGGCCTCGTGGGCGCGGACGGGGCGCCCGGTGAGGACGATTTCGCGTACGCGGGCGGCACCGACCTCGTTGACGAGGCGGGGGAGGAGTCCGCCCCAGGCCGTGGGCAGGCCGAGCGCGAGCTCGGGCAGCCGGAAGGTGGCGGTGTCGGCGCCCACCCGCAGGTCGCAGGCGAGGGCGAGGGCGAAGCCGGCGCCGATGGCCCTTCCCTGGACGCGGGCGATGGTGACGGCGGGGTTGGAGGTGAGGGCGTCGCACACGCGCTGGGCCCGGACCCCGGAGGCTCGGATGCCGCTGCCGGTGGGGTCGTGGGCGAGGTGCTCGGAGAATTCGACGCGGTCGCCGCCGAGGCAGAAGTCGCGGCCGGCGGCGGCCAGCACGACGACCCGTACCGCGGGGTCCTGCCCGTCGAGGACGGTGAGGAGGTCGTCCAGCATGGCGTCGTTGACGGCGTTGCCCTGTTCGGGGGCGTTCAGTTCGATGGTGAGGAGGGGACCCTGCCGGCGGGTGCGCAGGGTCTTGAGTATTCGGTCCACGGGGAGTTCGGCGAGGAGCGGGCTCATGTCGTGACTTTCAGGGAGGCGATACGGCGGAAGACGACACGGGAGGTGTCGTACTCGGGGGGTGCGACGGGCCGCAGGGTGGGGAATCGTTCCAGCACCTGGCCGAGCAGCTCACGGGCCTCCAGCCGGGCGAGGGCCGCCCCCAGGCAGTAGTGGGCGCCACCGCCGAAGGTGAGGTGGCTCCCGTTGCGCCGGATGTCGAAGACGTGGGGCTGCTCGTTGCGGCGGGGGTCGTGGGCGGCCGAGCCGTACAGGACGTGGACGGTGGTGTCCTTCGCGATGGGCACGCCCGCCAGGACGGTGTCGTCTGCGGCGATGCGGGAGTTGACGTGCACGGGCGGGTCGTAGCGCAGCGTCTCCTCGATCGCGTCGTCGATGTGCTCGGGGTGCCGGCGCAGCCAGGCCACGCGGGAGGGCTCCTGGGTGAGGAACCACACGGCGTTGGCGAGCAGGACCGCGGTGGTCTCCAGCGAGGCGATGGTGATGAACATCGTCAGGTCGTAGATCACCTGGTCCGCGGCCGCCCGGTCGTCGGGGTACCGGGCGTCCCAGTGGTGGATCCAGCCGGTGAGGACATCGTTGCCGGGGCGTGCCCGCCGCTGCCCGATCAGCTCGGTGAAGAAGGCCCGCATCTCCAGTGTGGCCTGGGCCGACACGGCGAGTTCGCTCTTGGTGGGCAGCAGTTCCTGTGCGTAGACCTGACGGTGGGTGAAGTCCAGGATGTGCGCGAAGTGCTCCGGAGCGATGCCGAGCCAGTCGCCGACGGTGTGCATGGGGAGCTGCTCGGCGACGGTGTGGACGAAGTCGGCCTCTCCGTCGGCGCGCAGCCGGTTCTCGAGGTCGTCCAGGAGCCCGGAGGCCAGGGCGGCGACCCGGGGCCGCATGGCCTGGAGGGTGGCGCGGTCGAAGGGGTTGCCCAGGGCCCGTCGCTGGCAGGTGTGGGTGGG
>NZ_MSGP01000068.1:492-19683 GCF_002078235.1 Streptomyces viridosporus | reverse complement strand
GCCCGGGCCCCGGGTACCGCTCAGGCGGGGCGTAGGGCGGCCGGCCGTGCCGTGCGGCGGGCGTGTTCCAGGTCGGTGAGCCAGGCCCGGGGGGAGGAGCTGCGCAGCAGTGCGGTGCCGACGAGCAGGCCGGCGTAGCCGGCGTCCAGGAGTTCGGCCGCCGCCTGCGGTGTGCCGATGGCGCTGGCGCTGACCGGGCAGGGGGTTCCGCTGGCCCGCAGGGCGGGCAGCAGGTCGAGGCTGCGGCCGATGTCGCCCGGGTCGCGTTCGCGGACCGTGATGTCCTTGTTGTTGACGGCGATCACGCAGTCGCCGGGGTGCGGCACCGCGGCGATCCCGGCCTCGTCGGTGACCTCCACGAACGGGGTCAGGCCGAGGCGGAGGGCGGCCGTGACGAGGTTGGCGAGCACGGAGGCCGGCAGCAGCGCCGCGGTGAGCAGCACCGCGGAGGCGCCCAGGTCCCGGGCGGCGGCCAGCTGGTCGCGGCGGGTGACGAAGTCCTTCTGCAGCAGGGGCAGGTCGGTCATGCGCGCCACGTCGCGCAGCAGTTCCCGGGTGCCGCCGAACCAACGGCCGGTGACCACCGAGATGCACGGGGCGCCGGCGGCCTCGTAGGCGGCGACGATCTGGGCGGGGGTGTGCCCGGCGATGAGGTCGAAGCCGTGCGCGTCGCGCCGTTTGACCTCCATCACCACGGGGTGCTCGGCGGCCAGCAGCGACTCGATGAACCGCGACGTCATGAAGGCTCCTTCGTTTCTCACGGTCCGCCCGGTGACGGGCGTGGTGCGGCGGTGTGCTGTGCGGTGCGCCAGGCGCGGGCCAGGCCGGCCACGGCGGCGTCCGCGAAGCGGCCGTGGGCGTCCCGGGCCGCGGTGTCCACGTCGATGCCGTGGAAGAGGGGGTGGCGCACGACGGTGTCGTAGGCGGGGCGGGCCGCCGGGGTGAGGCCGCCGGCGAGCCAGAACGGCACGGTGAGGCGGTCGGCCAGCCGTACCGCGGCGGCCTCGTCCAGGCGGTGGCCGGTGCTGCCGATCCGGCCGTCGTCGGTGGCCGCGTCGAGCAGGAACAGGTCGGTGCCCGCCCGTTCGTAGGCGCCGATCAGGGGGCGCTCCACGCAGCCGCCGTCCGCGGTCACGTGGAGCACCTTGACGACGACCGCGTCGGGCAGGCGGGCGCGCAGGGCCCGTACGGTGGCGGGCGGCTGGTAGGCGTGGAGCTGGACGGTGTGGATGCCCGTGCGGCGCAGTACGCCGCACAGGGCGTCCGGGTCGTTGAGGAAGGTGACCAGGACCGGGGTGAGCCGCCCGGTGGCACGGGCGGCCGCCGCCAGGGCGGCCGCCTCGTGCTCCGGCAGGTCCGCGGGGCCGCGGGGCACGTGGTGCCACAGGCCGACGAAGTCGGCACCGTTGCGGGCCAGGACGTCGACGTCCTGCTCGCGGGTGGCACCGCAGACCTTGAGCGACGGCGCGGGTGCCGCGCTCATCTGCCCAGTCCGAGCTGGGCGGCGATGCGGTTGTACTGGATCTCGTTGCTGCCCGAGTAGATCGTGCCGCCCACGGCGTTGCGCACGTCCTGCTCGAGCCCGTACTCGGTCATGTAGCCGTAGCCGCCGAAGACCTGGACCGCGGTGAGCGAGCTGCTCACGTTGGCCTCGCTGGTGACCAGCTTGGCGATGGCCAGGTCCTCGGTGACGTTCTCGCCGGCGGCGAGCCGCTCGGCGGTGTCGTACAGCCACTTGCGGGCCGTCTCCAGGCCGATCCGGACGTCGACGATCTTGTTGGCGATCGCCTGGTAGGAGCCGATCGGCTTGCCGAAGGAGCGGCGGGTGCGCGCGTAGTCGACGCAGCGGTCGAGCCGGTGCCGCATCTCTCCCGCGTTGACGATGAAGGAGAACAGGATCTCCCGCTTCATCACGTGGTCGAGCACGATGAATCCGCCGCCGACCCGGCCGAGGACCCGGGCGCGCGGGACGCGGCACCCGTCCAGGTACAGCTCGCTGAGCTGCGAGGTGCGCAGTCCCATCTTCTTGATCGGCCGGCCGACGGTCAGGCCGGGGGTGTCGCGGTCGACGAGGAACGCGGTGACGCCCAGCGGCCCGCCGTCGGGGCGGGTGCGCGCGTAGACCACGAACACGTCGGCGACGGGGCCGTTGCTGACGAAGGTCTTGCTCCCGTCCAGCACGAAGTCGTCGCCGTCGCGGACCGCCCGGGTGGTCATGGCCATGGCGTCGGAGCCGCCGTCCGCCTCGGTGATGGCGTGCGCCCCGATCGCCTCGCCGGAGGCGATCAGGGGCAGGTACCTCGCTTTCTGTTCGGCGGTGCCGAACGCCTCCAGGGGAACCCCGGTGCTGGCCAGGGTGGTGGTCACCGAGAAGCTCAGGCCCGCGTCCCGGCAGTGCTCGCCGAGTCCTTCCAGGACGTACATGGTGGTGAGCAGGGACTGGCCGAGGCCGCCGTGCTCCTCGGCGAAGGGCAGGGCGAGGATGCCGGTCCGACGGATCAGCTTCCACTTGTCCCAGGGGAACTCGGCCTGCTCGTCGTGGGCGATGTGGTCGGCGCTGAGCGCCTCGCCCCATTGCGCCAGACCTTCCCTGAGGGCGGTCTGGTCGGCGTTCCACCGGATCACCGGCGCGCCTCCTTCCGGGGTGGGTGTCAGTACGCGGAGGAGGTGTGCTCGTCGAGGCTGTGCACCTCGTCACCGCGCAGCGCCGGGCTGAAGACGCACACCAGGCGCAGGTCCTCGTGCTCGCTGGCGACGAGGTAGTGGGCGTCGTGCTGGTCGAGGGCGTACAGGCGGCCCGGCGTGATGGGGTGCACCGTGCCGTCGAGCTCGATCACCTCGCCGGAGCCCTCGATGCAGTAGCAGGCCTCGAGGTGGTTGCGGTACTCCAGGCGGGACTTGGTGCCGGCGCGCACGGTGGTGTCGGTGACGCTGTAGCCGATGCCGTCGCTCTGCACCAGGAAGCGGCGGCTGAGCCCGTTGCCCCAGTCGACGGTGGGGACGTTCTCCAAGTCACGGATGATCATGCTGGTCTCCTGTTCCGTGCTGTGATCCCTGTGATCTCTGTGATCCCTGTGGTTTCTGCGGTTTCTGCGATTCCCGCGGTTCCCGCGGTCCTTCCGGACGGGCCGGCCGGCTCCGGTCGGAGCGACCGGACGAACGAGCGCAGGGCGGTGGTGACGGAGCCGCCGTCGTCCAGGGCCTGCTCGACGCGGGCCACGGCGGCCGAGCCGACGATCGCCGCGTCGGCCCCGGCGGCGGCGACGCCCTCGAGGTCCCTGCGGGTCCTCACCCCGAAGCCGACGGCGATCGGGGCAGTGGTACGGGCGCGCAGGCCGGCCACCGTGCCGGCCAGCGCGGCGTGGCCGGCGGCGGGCGCCGTGCCGCTGCGCCCGTAGTGGGCCACCAGGTACAGGTAGGCGGTGGCGTCACGGGCGGCCCGCAGCCGGGTGTGCTCGTCGCTGGCGGCGTAGCAGGTGCCGACCACCGGCAGCCCGGCGTCGGCCGTCGCCTCCAGGTAGCGCGGGCGCAGCCGGGGCGGCAGCCCGTGCACCAGCAGGCCGTCGGCGCCCGAGGCGGTGATGTCGCGGACCGCGGTGGCGAGGTCGCGGTGTTTGAGCGAGTGGCTCCAGTCGGCGAGCAGGGCGATCCGCAGCCTGCGCAGACCGGGCCTGGTGCGGGCGACGAAGGCCAGGACGTCGTCCAGGCCGGTGCCGCGCTCCAGGGCCCGCCGCGCGGAGCGGCGGACGACGGGGCCGTCGGTGACCGAGTCCGGGAAGGGGACGGCCAGTTCGAGGCAGTCGACGCCCTCCTCGTCGAGCATCGCCACCACCTCCGCCAGTTCCTCCGGCGGCGGGTCGCCGGCGGTGAGGAACAGCGCGAGTCCCGTCTCGCCCGCCGCGCGGGAGCGGGAGAAGAAGTCAGCCACGGCGGGCTCCCGAGGGGTGCGGGGTGCGCGGGGCGGCACGCCGGGCGCGCAGGCGTCCGACGAGGTCGACGGCGGCGCCGTCGGCCACGGCCGCCTCGGCGGCGGCCAGTGCCGTCTCCCACGTGGTGTGGTGTCCGGCGGCGACGGACAGGGCCGCCGCGTTCAGGCACACGGTGCGGGTGGCGACCGGGTGGGCCCGGCCGCCCAGGACGGCGAGGAAATGCTGGGCGGCCTGCTCGCGCGGCACCGGCCGCAGGTCCTCGAGGCCGCCCTCGGCCGCGACCACCCGGCCCGGGCCCAGCCGCAGCAGGCGTCCGTCGTTGACGTGGACGACGTTGTCGGCGAAGCCGAGCAGTTCGTCGGCGCCCACGTCGTTGGCGCACAGCCACACGGTGCGGTCGGTGAGGGTGCCGGCCAGCGCGCGCAGGTCGTCCAGGGGCATGATCCGCGACACGCCGGTGACCTGGGCGGCGACCGGCAGTTCGCCGAGGAAGGGGCCCACCGCGTTCAGGAAGCGCCCGAACGGCTTCATGCTCACCGGGGCCACCGTGCGGGCCAGGCGGGCGAGTTCCGCCGGGTAGACGAACGGCCCGGCGAAGGCGATGCCGTACTCGTCGAGCACGTCCTCGGTCTCCCCGCGCGAGGACGTCGACCGGACCCCGAGCCGTTCGAGCAGGTCGACCGAGCCCAGGGAGGAGGTGTAGGCGCGCGAGCCGGTCTTGACGACGCGCACGCCGGCCGCCGCCGCGACGAAGGCGGCCGCGGTGGAGATGTTGAAGGTGGCGGGTCCGCCGCCGGTGCCGACCACGTTGACCGTGCCGGGCCAGGTGTCCCCGGCGGGGGCGGGGTGCCGCTCGCGCAGCGAGCCGGTCAGGGCGTGCAGCGTCGCGGGGTCCGGCAGCCGGGTGGCCAGGGAGGCCAGCAGGGCGACGGCCTGCTCCCGGGGGAGCGTGCCGTCGCCGAGCCGGTCCCACAGCGACCGCCAGGTCGCCCGGTCGGCCACCGTGCGCCGCGCCAGCAGGCCGGTGAGCGCCTCGTGCATGGTCAGCCGCCCACCCGCTGGCGCGAATCCTCGATGAAGGCGTCGATCGCCGCCACGCTGCGGAAGTTGTTCGGGTCGAGGTCGGTGTCGCCGACCGCGAGGGCGAAGCGGTCCTCCACCCAGGCGATCAGCTTCAGCACGCCCAGCGAGTCGATGACCCCGTCCGAGAGCAGGTCGTGGTCGTCCGCCAGCTGGTCCTGGGTGAGATCCGGCAGGAACTCCTCGATGAGGAACTGCTTGATGGTGGCCGTGTTGCTCATGGCGTTCTTCCTTTTCCTCGGGTCAGCTCGCGAGACGGTCGAGCGCGGTGCGGTCGACCTTTCCGGTGGTGGTCTTGGGCAGGGGGCCGTCGACGACGCGCAGGACGGCGGGCACGGCGGCCCGGGGCAGGCTGCGGGCGCAGTGCTCCTTCAGCAGCAGGCTGTTGAGCCCGCTGCCCGGGGTCCGCCGCACGCCGGCGACCAGCTGCCTGCCGGTGAGCGGGTCGGGGCGGGCGGTGACCCCCGCTTCCAGGACGGCCGGGTGGCGCAGCAGCACCTGCTCGATCTCGGCGGTGTTGACGGCGACCCCGCGGACCTTGACCTGGAAGTCGCTGCGGCCGGTCAGGCGGAGCAGGCCGTCGGTGCCGCGCCGCACCAGGTCGCCGGTGCGGAACCACACGTCGTCGTCCCCGCCCAGCGGGTGGGCGGTGAACTTCTCCCGGCGCCGCTCGGCGTCGAGGTAGCCGGCCGACTGGAACGGCGTCCTGACGTAGAGCTCTCCGGTGCCCGGTCCGGTGACCTCCCTGCCGTGGGCGTCGACGACGAGGGCCTTGACGCCGGGCAGGGGGGTGCCGAGGGGCACGGGTCCGGCCTCGGCGGGGTCCACCTCGTGCAGGAAGCTGTCGTTGGTCTCGGTGCAGCCGTAGACGTTGTAGAGGCGGGCCGCGGGCAGCAGCCGGGGCAGTTCCGCCAGGGTGGGCTCGGGCATGGCGTCGCCGGTGAAGACGGCGTGCCGCACGGACGGCAGGGTGAGCGGGGTGCGCCGGCACGCCTGCAGGAGCAGCCCGTAGAACATCGGGACGGCCTGCACGACCTGCACCTGGTGGCGGGTCAGCAGGTCGAGCAGGTGCCGGCCGTCGACGGCCCGGTCGGGGTCGACCAGGACGACGCGGCCGCCGTGCGCGAGGGTGGTCCACACGTCGAGCAGGCACAGGTCGAAGTTGAGCGGGGCGTGGTTGAGGACGGTGGTGCCCGCGCCGATGCCGAAGGCGGACGCCGCCCAGTCGGTGAACCGGTCCACGGCTTCCCGCCCCAGCGGGACGATCTTGGGCAGTCCGGTGGAGCCGGACGTCGTCAGCAGGAAGGTGGTGTCCTCGGGCAGCGGGTCCGCCGTCGCGGACGGCACCGCCCGCGGTGGTTGCCCGGCGCCCCGGGGCGCCAGGACGTGGCGGCAGCCGGCCTGCGCGAACAGCGCGGTGAGCTGGGCCTCGGCGAGCTGCGGCGAGGGCAGCAGGAACGGGCGCCGGGCCAGCAGGCAGGCCAGGACGAGGGCGACGGCGGCGGGCGACTTGGCGGCCAGGACGCCGACGGGCTCGCCCGGGCGCAGGCCGAGGGACGCCAGTCGTTCGCGTTCCTCCAGCGCCTGTCCGTACAGCTCGCGGTAGGTGGTCTCCCGTCCGTGCCGGACGAGCGCCGGTGCGTCGGGGCGCTCGCGGACCTGGGTGAGGAAGCCGCCGACCAGTCCGCCGTGCTCACTCATCGCCGCCTCCCGGGGTGTGTCCGGCGGGCTCCAGCAGGACCCAGCCGCCCTTGACGGCGGTGCCGCCGGGGACCCGGCAGGTGAAGCGGACGACGCGGCCGGCCGCGTCCGGCCGGTAGGCGACGTCCAGCGGTTCGCCGGGCAGCACCGGCGCGGAGAACCGGGCGCCGACGGCGCGGACGCGGGTGATGTCGCCGCCGGCCCAGCGGTCGGCGATCTCCTCGCAGACCAGGGCGATCACGCCCATGCCGTGGGCCAGGACGGTGGGGAAGCCCGCGTCCCGGGCGGCCCGCTCCTCCAGGTGGATGGGGTTGAGGTCGCCGGAGGCGTGGGCGTAGCCGCGGATCCAGTCGGCGGTGAGCTCGTGGCGGGAGCCGGCCGGCTCCCCGGGGTCGCCGGCGGGGGCGACGGCGGCGGGCGGGATGTCGCCGAACGGCTCGATGCGGGTGGCGCCGACCAGCAGGGCCGCGGTGAGCAGTTCGGCGAAGGGCGTCCCGTCCGGGGCGGCGAGCGTCGAGCGCACGGCCAGGCGGGTGCCGCGCGCCTCGCGGCGGGCGCCGAGGACGTCGACGGTGACGGTGACCGTCTCGCCGGGCCGCACCGGGCGGTCGGTGCGGATGTCCTGTCCGAGGTGCACGACGGAGCAGGGCTCCGGCTCGCCCGCCGCCAGTGCGCGCACGGTCGCGTCGGCGAGGGTGTGGGCGAGGACGAAGGCGTGCACGGGGGAGGCGTCGGCCGTGGCGGCCGGGCCGGGCAGGGCGGCGCGCACGGCGGCGCGGAAGGCGGTCGTCTCCTCCCGGTCCGGGGTGCGTTCGGCGCGGCGCGGCGCCGGGGCGGCCGGTGCGGTGCGGTTCCGGTCCGTCGTGGTGGTCATACCGGCGTCACCACCATGCTGGCGTTGTGTCCGCCGAAGCCGAAGGAGTTCGACAGGGCGGGCCCGGAGGCGACGGATCGTGGTCGGGTGTGCACCACGTCGATCTCCATTCCCTCTTCGAGGTGTTCGTGGTTGGCGGTGGGCGGCACCTCGCAGGCGCGCATGGCCTGGACGGCGGTGATGACCTCGACGGCCCCGGCGGCGCCGATGAGGTGGCCGAGGACCCCCTTGGAGGCGGTGACCGGCGGTCCGCCGGTCCCGAAGACCTTGCGCAGGGCGGCCGCTTCGGAGCGGTCGTTGTGCGGGGTGGAGGTGCCGTGCGCGTTGACGTGGACGATCTCGTCCGGGGCGAGCCCGGCGTCGGCGAGGGCGCCGGTCATCGACGCGACGGCGCCCGCGCCGTCGGGCAGGGGCATCGACAGGTGGTGGGCGTCGGCCGTGGCCGCGTATCCGGCGATCCGCGCGTACGGAGCGGCGCCGCGGGCCCGGGCGTCGTCGAGCCGTTCCAGGACGACGAAGCCCGCGCCCTCGCCCATGACGAAGCCGTCGCGGTCGCGGTCGAAGGGCCGGCAGGCCCGGGCGGGGTCGTCGTTGCGGGCCGACACGGCGTTGAGGCCGCCGAACGCGGCGAGCGTGACGGGGCTGAGGGTGGCCTCGCAGCCACCGGCCACCACCACGTCGGCCCGGTGCGCCTGGAGCAGCGCCGTCGCCTGCCCGATCGCGTCCACCCCGCTGGCGCAGGTGGTGGCGACGGTCAGTGCCGGGCCGGTCCAGCCCAACCGCATCGCGATCTGCGCGGCGGCCGCGTTCGGCATGGTGAGCAGCGGCATCAGCGGGTTGACCCGGGCCGGGCCGCCGGCGGCGTAGTTCAGGGACTCCCGGTCGCTGGTGGTGCGTCCGCCGACGGCGTTGCCGACGACCACGGCGGTGCGGTGCGGGTCGGGCGCCGGGGCGCCGGCGTCGCGGTGCGCGGCGAGGGCCGCGGTGGCGCCGTACAGGGCGAACGGGTCCAGGCGCCGTGCGTCCTTGGCGGGCAGCAGGTCCAGCCGGTCCAGTCCCGCGACCCGGCAGCCGATGCGCACCCGGTGCCGGTCCAGGCCGAGGTGGGTGAGCTCGGCGGCGGTCGAGCGCCCGGAGCGCAGCGCGCTCCACAGGTCCTCGGGCGTGCAGCCGGCCGGGGTGACCACGCCGATGCCGGTGATCACGACCGGGGGCTTGGCGGAGCCAACAGTCATCATCCGTCTCCCGGTGAGTACGGCCGGCGCTCAGCCCGGCAGGATCCCGCAGGCGCGGGCGGACCGGACGAAGGCGTCGGCGGCGAAGTCGATGTCCTGCGGGGTGTGCCGGGCGGTCACCGCGATCCGCAGCCGGGCCAGGTCGTTGGGGACGGCCGGGGTGACCACCGGCAGGCCGATGACGCCGTTCTCGCGGCACGTGGTGGCGAGGTCGTAGGCCGCGTCGTCGGAGCCGGCGATCAGCGGGATGACGGCCGTCTCGCTGTCCTGGGTGCGCAGCCCCTCGGCGTGGAGCAGGGAGCGCAGCCGGGCGGACTCGCGCTGGATGTGCGTCACCCGCTCGGGTTCGCGCTGCAGGATGCGCAGCGACTCCAGGGCCGCCGCGGCCTGCGCCGGCGCCAGGGCCGCGGAGAACAGGAACGGGCGGGCCGCGTAGCGCAGGTGGCCGATCAGCTCGGCGGGGCCCGCCACCCAGCCGCCCATGGAGGGGATGGCCTTGGAGAGGGTGCCGAGCTTGATGTCGACCCGGGCGGTGTGGCCGAAGTGCTCCTCGATGCCGCGTCCGTGCGCGCCGATGACGCCGAGCGCGTGCGCCTCGTCGACCATGAGCAGCGCGTCGTGCTCGTCGCAGACCTTGCGCAGCTCGGGCAGCGGGGCGATGTCGCCGTCCATGGAGTAGACGCTGTCGACGACGACCAGGCGCACGCCGCCCGGGTCGGCCGCGCGCAGCCGGCGGTCGAGGTGGTCGACGTCGTTGTGGCGGAAGCGGGTGACGGTGGCCCCGGACAGCTTGCAGCCGTCGACGATGGAGGCGTGGTCGTACTTGTCGATGAACACGGTGTCGCCGGGGCCGACCAGGCCGCCGACGGTGCCGACGTTGGCCGCGTAGCCGGAGCCGAAGACCATGGCGGCCTCGCGGTCGGCGAACCGGGCGACCTCGGCCTCCAGTTCCTCGTGCAGCGGGATGGAGCCGGCCAGGGCGCGCACCCCGTGGTTGCCGGTGCCGTACAGGTCGACGGCGGCCTTGGCGGCGGCCACGACGCGCTCGTCGCCCGCCAGACCCAGGTAGCTGTAGCCGGACATCATCAGCAGGCGGCGGCCGTCCAGGTCGGCGTGGGCGCTGTCCCGTTCCACCGTGTAGGCGACGAAACTGTTGCGGCGGGCCGGCTCCCACTCCAGTGACTTCACGCGCTGCAACGTGGTCGCCAGCTTCGGTTCGAGCCGTTCCCAGCCTCCGGTCGCGTTCACGTGGTCTCCTCGAGAGTGTCTGACGCGGTCCACCGGGCCGTTTCGTTTCTTCCTCGACCCGTTCACGAGTGGATTTCTACGCCGCGCTCCGCAAGACGTCCGCAACACGGGCGCGAGGCAATGGGGTCGGGCCCGGACAAGGGGTGTGCGGCCCCTGGAAAAGGCGCCCATGAAGGGAACTCAGGCTTCCCACTATTCCGGCAGGTATGTTTTCCGTCCGATTGACATTCCGGCCATCCGCCCCGGTAGTGTCCGAGCGAAACAGAGATGAGGATTCAACTTTCTCCACGGTCCGGCCGTCCGGTCGAAAGTCGAAAGGAGTGTCCGCCGTGCTGATCCGACTGACAGGGCTCGTCGCCGTCGAGCACGAGGGCGAACCGCCCCGGCACCTGTCGAGCGCGCAGGCCCAGGTCGCCTTCGCCCGCCTGGTCCTGGAGCGCACCACCGGCACCAGCCGCGACCAGTTGGCGGACACCGTGTGGCCGCAGGGCCTGCCCGACACCTGGGCGTCGGCGCTGCGCAGCATCATCAGCCGGGTGCGCGCCTTCGTCACCAGCGCGCACCAGAAGCCGGGGGAGACCCCGCTGATCGCGCAGAGCGGCCGCTACGTGCTGCGGCTGCCCGACGACGCGGCCACGGACGTGGAGGCCGCCGAGATGGCCGTCCTGGAGGCGCGGCAGGCGCACGCCGAGCGGGCGCACGCCGTGACGTACCAGCTGGCCACGGGCGCGCTGACGAACCTTCAGGGGTCGTTCTTGCCGGCGCACGACGGCGAGTGGGTGCAGACCACGCGCGAACGCATCGGCGAGCTGCGCCTGACCGCGCTGGAGCTGGCGAGCCTGTCGGCCTCGGCGCTGGGCAACGAGCACCACGCGCTGCGCTACGCCGAGGAGGCGGTGCGCCGGGCCCCGTTCCGGGAGAGCGCGCACCGCTGCCGGATGGCGGCGCACGCCGCGGCGGGCAACCGCGCCGAGGCGCTGCGGGTGTACCAGGAGCTGCGCGAGATGCTGGCGGAGGAGCTGGGCATCGAGCCGGCGTCGCGCACCCAGCGGGCCCACCTGGAGCTGTTGCGCGGGCAGTTCCCGCAGCCCGCGCGCCGGGCGGCCGCGGCCCCCGCCGCGCCCGACGTGGACCCGTTGCTGATCGGGGCGTTCGAGGCGCTGCCGCCGCCGTCCCGCTGAACGGCCGGGGCCGCCCGGCTCCCGGGAACGAAGCGGGCGCCCTCCTCAGGGGAAAGCGCCCGCGGAAAACGCGTCCGCGCGCCCCGAGGACTTCGCGGCACGTCCGTCCGTGCGGGCGGTGTCCGCGGCACGCACGGGGAATCCCCCGGGGAATCGCACGGCGTACGCGAAGCGCCCGCGGAGTATTCCGCGGGCGCTTCGCGCGGTGCGCCCGAATTCCGTCGGCCACGGAATTCCCTTTCGGCGCGCGGGATGCGGCGGAGGGGACCGAGGGGGGAATTCGGCCCCTCCGCCGGCGTTCGCCGGTCCGTCACATGACGGACACCCCGCTGTCGATGCTGACGACCTGTCCCGTCATGCAGTCCTGGTCCAGGAACAGGCTCACGCTGCGGGCGACCTCCTCGACCGTCACGAGCCGCGGAACGGGCGCCCTGCTCTCCATCCCCTCCTTGATCCGGTCGGGCAGGTCCTTGGTCATCCCGGTGATCATGAATCCGGGGGAGAGCGCGTTGACCGTCACTCCGCGCCGGCCGCACTCGGCGGCGAGGGTGCGGGTGAAGCCGATCAGCCCCGCCTTGGAGGCCGAGTACGCCGTCTGCCCCGGTGTCGCGATCAGGCCCGAGGGCGACACCACGTTGATCACCCGCCCCCACCGCTGCCGCACCATGTGCGGGACGCAGGCCCGGGCGGTGTGGAACGAGCCGACCAGGTTGGTCTGCACGACCTGGGCCCAGTCCTCGGGGGACTGCATCACCATGACCTGGTCCTTGCGGACGGCGCCGTTGTTGACCAGGACGTCGACCGGGCCGAGCCGCTCGCCGATCTGCTCGTACAGCGCGGTGACGGCGTCGTAGGAGCCGACGTCCCCGGTCACCAGGACCGAGTCGTTGCGCAGCTTGTCCTGCACGGCCCGGGCGGCGTCCGCCGAGCGGTTGTAGTGGACCGCGACCCGGCAGCCGAGCGCGTCCAGCTCGATCGCGAGGGCCCGGCCGAGCCCTCCGGACGCCCCGGTGACCAGGGCCACCGGGCTGTCCGGGCGGGTCCCCCTCGCCTTGGCGCTGTTGCTCACTGTCGGCCTCCGCCCCACTTCAGCAGCATGGATCCCCACGTCATGCCGGCGCCGAAGCCCGCGAGCAGGACCAGGTCGCCCTCGCGGATGCGTCCTTCGTCCAGGGCCTCGGCCAGCGCGATCGGAATGGACGCGGACGCGGTGTTGCCGTACCGGTCCAGGTTGGCGACGAGCGCCTCGGGCCGCAGTCCGGTGTGACTGAGGATGGAGTTGATGATGCGGATGTTCGCCTGGTGCGGGACGACGTGGTCCACCTCGGCCGCTTCGACCTTGGCGGACTCCAGCGTCTCGCGCACCGTGCGCACCGTGTAGCGCACGGCGTTGAGGTAGATCTCGTTGCCGTTGATCTGCGCGTAGTGCAGGCCCTGGCGCACGGTCTCCTCGGTGGTCGGCATCCGGCTGCCGCCGGCGAGCACCTTCAGGCTGCCGGTGCAGCTGCCGTCCGCCCCCAGGTTCCAGGCGAGCACCCGGTTCTCGGGAGCGGGTTCGACGACGACCGCGCCGGCGCCGTCCCCGACCAGGATGGACAGGTTGCGGTCGGCGGGGTCGGCGGTGAGCGTGTGCGTGTCCGAGCCGATCAGCAGGATCGGCCGCGGGTCGATCGCGACCAGTGCCATGGCCGAGACCAGCCCGTAGAGGAAGCCCGCGCACTCGGAGTTGACGTCGTGCGCGCTGCCGGCGATGCCCAGCTCGTGGTGGACGAACGCGGACGTCGCCGGTGAGGGCTGCTCCGGAGTGGCGGTGGCGACGATCAGGTGCGCGATGTCGTCGCCGCCCAGTCCCGCCTTCTCCAGCGCGCGTCGGCCGGCCTCGACGGCCAGGGAGGCGGTCGTCTGGCCCGGCCCCACGGCACGCCGCTCACGGATCCCGCACCGGCTGGTGATCCAGTGCTCGTCCACGCCGAACCGGTCGGCCAGCTCCTGGCTGGTCACGACGCGTTCCGGGACGGACACGCCCCACCCGGTGATGACGAAGCCGTTCACGTCCTCGCCCGTTCAGCTCTGCGCCGGCGCGAGCGCGACGATGCGCTCGTAGACGGTGCGCAGCGTGGTGGTGTCGTCGATGTCCGCGAAGAGCGACTCGTCGGCCGGGATCTCCGGGTAGGCGTTCTGGAACGCGTACAGCCACTCCATCAGGTCCAGCGAGTCCACGTCGGGGATGTGCTGCAGCGGGTGGTCGGGGTCGACCTTCTGGGCTCCGGACACGGCCTCGAGCCGGCTCGCCAGGTCTTCGATGGTCGGCAGGGACATGGGGTGGGTCCTTCCTCGGAGGGCTTGACGCTGTGCGAGACGCATGCAACCCGCCCCGGCGCAAGGCCCGCGCAACACCGTCCGGCCGCCCCGTGTTGCACCTGTGTTGCGAGCGGGGGGTTGTCTCGTCTGCGCCGGCATCAGGCGGCAGGCACAGCCATCCGGACGGGAGTTGAGGACGAAGATGACCACGGTCGAGGAACGGTCGGTCCCCGAGGTCGACGCGATCAGGCACCACTACGAAGTGAGCAATGACTTCTACCGCCTCCTGCTGGGCCCGACGATGATGTACTCCGGCGGGTACTGGGAGAAGGGCGAGGGCCTGACCGAGGCCCTGGACGAGGCCCAGGAGCGCAAGCTCGACCGGTTCGTCGAGCTGGCCGGCGCCGCGGGCGCCCGGCGGGTCCTGGACATCGGCTGCGGCTGGGGCACCCTGCTCAACCGCCTCACCACCGTGCACGGTGTCGAGCACGCCGTCGGGCTCACCCTGAGCCGCACGCAGGAGGAGTTCATCGCCGGCCTGGACAACCCGCGGATCGCCGTGCGGGTCGAGAGCTGGGAGGACCACACCACCGACGACCCCTACGACGCGGCCTTCTGCATCAACGCGCTGGAGCACTTCGTCTCCTCCACGCTGCCGCCGCGCGAGCGCACCAGGAAGTACCGGGTCTTCTTCAACAAGGTGGCGGCCGCCCTCAAGCCGGGCGCCCGGTTCGTGCTGCACACCATGACCGCCGAGGCGCTGCCGATGAACCGGCAGCTGCTGGACGACCTGAAGTTCCTGCAGCGCTCCGAGTTCGAGAACTGCCACATCCCGCACCTGCACGAGCTCGCCCAGGCGGCCGAGGGCCTCTTCGACGTCGTCGAGATCGTCAACGAGCGCGAGTCGTTCGCCGTGGCGTGCCGCGCCTGGCTGGAACTCCTGGCCGAGCGCCGCCAGGAGGCCGTCGAGCTGGAGGGCGAGGAGGTCGTGGCCCGCTTCGAGCGCTACCTCGACATCTTCGCGTACACGCTCGAGGACAAGTTCTTCAACAACTTCCGCGTCACCATCGCGCGCCGCTAGGAGGCAGGGACGTGACGAGCATTCTCGAACCGGCGCACAGCGGCGGGACGACGCGGTCGCGGGCGGCACAGGACGCGTCGGGCGGGTCGCGGCGGCACCTGCGGGTCGCCGTGATCGGCAGCGGCTTCTCCGGCCTGGGCATGGCCGTCCGGATGCTGCAGCAGGGCATCGACGACTTCCTCGTCTTCGAGCGGGCCGACGAGGTGGGCGGCACCTGGCGCGACAACTCCTACCCGGGCGCCGCCTGTGACGTGATGTCGCACCTGTACTCGTTCTCCTTCGCCCGGAACCCGGGCTGGAAGTCCACCTTCGGCAAGCAGCAGGAGCTGTACGACTACCTGCGCGACACCGCCGACCGGTTCGGTGTGCGCCCCTACATCCGCTTCGGCCACGAGCTGCTCGCCGCCCGCTGGGACGATGCCGGCCGCCGCTGGCACATCGAGACCTCCCGGGGGGACTACACCGCGCAGGTCCTGGTCAGCGGCACCGGCTACCTCAGCGAGCCGTCGGTCCCCGACATCCCCGGCCTCGGCGACTTCCAGGGCACGGTCTTCCACTCCTCGCGCTGGCGGCACGACCACGACCTGACCGGCCGCGACGTCGCCGTCATCGGCACCGGCGCCTCGGCCATCCAGTTCGTGCCCGAGATCCAGCCGGTGGTCGGGCGCCTGGACCTCTACCAGCGCACCCCGCCGTGGATCGGCCCCAAGAACGACAAGGCGACCACCGCCGTGCAGTCCTGGCTGCTGCACCGGGTGCCCGGCTACCAGAACTTCCGCCGCAACTTCAACATGTGGGGCCGCGAGGTCCTGGCGTTCGTGATGAAGCGGCCGGCCGTCGCCCTGAAGATGCAGAAGATGGCCAGCGACCACCTGAAGAAGTCCGTGCCGGACGAGGAGCTGCGCCGCAGGCTCACCCCCGACTACGTCATGGCGTGCAAGCGCCTGCTGTTCTCCAACACCTGGTACCCGGCGATCCAGCAGCCCAACGTGGACCTGGTCACCGACCCGATCGACCACGTGCGGGCCCACTCGATCGTGACCGCGGACGGCACCGAGCGCCAGGTCGACACCATCGTCCTCGGCACCGGCTTCAAGGCCGTCGACCGTCCCGTCGCCGCGCGCATCACCGGACGCGACGGCCGGGTGCTGCGCGACGTGTGGCGCGCCCGGGGCATGGCGGCCCACCGCGGCACCACCGTCGCCGGCTTCCCCAACCTGTTCCTGCTGCTCGGCCCCAACACCACCCTGGGCCACTCCTCCCAGGTGGTCATGATCGAGGCGCAGATCGGTTACGTCCTGGACGCGCTGAAGCTCATGACCAAGCGCCGCCTGGCCTCGGTGGAGGTGCGCCAGGAGGCCCAGGACGCCTGGAACGAACGGCTCCAGGCACGCCTGGAGGGCACGGTGTGGAACGCCGGCAACTGCCGGAGCTGGTACCTCGACGAGCACGGCCGCAACCCGTCCATCTGGCCCACGTACACCTGGCGCTTCCGCCGCCAGACCCGCCGCTTCGACCTTTCCGAGTACCGACTCGCCACCACGGTGGGCGCCGGCCTGCCCGCCCTGAGCGACGCGTAGACAACAGGAGGCAGACCCCATGAGAAACAGCACGCCCACGCGTCGCAGCGTCCTGGGCGGCATCGCCGCCACCGTCGTCGGCTGGAGCGCGACGAGCCAGTCCTGGGCGCTCGCCTCGGACCCGGCCGCCGCCGGCGTCGCCCCGCTGCCGCGGCTCGACGGCACGCTGGAGACCACGCCGGCCGCGACCGCCGAGTTCGCCGGGGACTTCGGCGGCATGGTGTCGCACACCTCGTGGGCCGTGCTGCGGCCCGGCTCGGTGCAGGACGTCGTCAAGATGGTGAACTACGCCCGGGCCAACAAGCTGACGATCGCCATGAACGGCCGCGGCGGGACGGGCACCGACCTCGAGTCGCACTCGTGCTACGGGCAGGCGCTGACCGACGGCGGCATCTCCATCGACGCCCGCGGCCTGTCCAGGATCATCAAGCTGAACGCGCGGAGCGCCGTGGTGGAGGCGGGCGTGACCTGGGCCCAGCTGACCGACGCGGCCCTGGCCAAGGGACTCACCCCGCCGGCGCTCACCGACTACCTGCACCTGTCGGTGGGCGGCACGCTCAGCGTCGGCGGCGTCGGCGCCACCGTGCAGACCTACGGGCTGCAGGTGGACACCGTGAGGTCGATCGACATCGTCACCGGCACCGGCCGGCTCCTCACCGCCAGCAAGTCGGTGCGCCCCGACCTGTTCGAGGCGGCGCTGGCCGGCGGCGGCCAGGTGGGCATCATCGTGCGCGCCACCGTCGACCTGGTGCCCGCGCCGGAGAAGGCGACGGTGTACCGGCTCATCTACCGCGACGAGGAGACCTACCTGGCCGACGCCGAGAAGCTCATGGCGGAGGGCCGGTTCCAGGGACAGGTCGGCGAGATCATGCCCGCCCAGGACGGCTCCGGCTGGTGGTACCGGCTGGAGGGGGTCGCCTACTGGTCCGGGACCGCGGCCCCGGACTCCGGCCGGCTGCTGGCCGGGCTGCGCGACGACCGCTCGCTGCTGACCGTGGAGGAGTTCTCCTACCGCGACTGCGTCTTCCGCACCGACGCCGCCGAGGCGTGGCTGCGGGAGAACGGCTACTGGCACCAGCCCAAGCCCTGGCTGAGCCTGTTCCTGCCGGCCTCCAGGGCCGCGGAGTTCGCCCGGGTGGTCGAGGAGGAGCTGACCGCCGACGACCTGGGAGCCGGCTTCCTGCTCTTCTACCCGTACCCGACGGCGAGGCTCACCCGGCCCATGGCGGTGCAGCCGGACGAGAAGGTCGCCTACCTCTTCGACCTGCTCCGCTTCCCGGCGCCCGGCGCGGACGTCGAGCGGATGCTGGAGCAGAACCGCCGCCTGTACGACATCGCGGTCTCCCTCGGTGCCAAGCGCTACCTGGTCGGTGCGATTCCCGGGATGACCCCCCAGGACTGGCGGGCCCACTTCGGGCGCGTCTGGAAGAGCCTCGTCGAGGCGAAGCGGTGCTACGACCCGGCGAACATCCTCACCCCCGGCCAGGGCTTCTTCGGCTGAGGCGGGAGCCCTCGGCGCACGGACATCCGACAGGAGATGCGGCATGACAGGTTACGACTTGATCGACGAGGCGGTGGTGGACGCCCCGCCCGAGGCGGTCTGGGAGGCGCTCCTCGCCGAGTTCCGCGGCGCCCGCGCCTGGTGGGCACCGGACAACACCTTCTCCCCCGTCTCGGGCTCCCCGGACGAGGTGGGCGGTGAGGTGCGGGTCACGGTGCACACCAGGGGAGCCGACAAGGGCGGCCCGAAGCTGCGCTTCACCGCGCGGACCACCGCCGTGGAACCGGCGCGGAGGCTGTCGGTCGAGTACGTCGACGGCGTCTTCCGCGGGACGAGCGACTTCCTGCTCGATCCGCTCGACGCGGGCCGCCGTACCCGGATCGGCATGCACTTCGCGGGCCGTCCCGCCGGCTGGCTGAAGGTCCTGGCGAAGGTCGCCGACATCGGCGCGCAGCACTCCAGGTCCACCAGCGACGCGTTCGTGCGGCTCGGCCGGGTCCTGGAGCGGCGTCCGGCGCCGGAGGCCGCGCGATGACGGCGACGGCGGCCCGCACGGCGACCGAGACGCAGGTCCGCACGGACGACGGCGCGCTGCTCGCCGTCTCGGTGCTGCCCGCCCTCGGGGAGCCGACGGGCGGCACGGTGGTCCTGGCGCACGGCTGGGCCGCGACCCGCCGGGTGTGGGGCACGGTCGCCGACCGGCTGATCCGCGCCGGGCACCGCGTGGTGCTCTACGACCAGCGGGGTCACGGCGCCTCCACCGAGGGCCGCGAGCCGTTCGGCGTGGAGCGCCTGGGCGCGGACCTCGGCGCGGTGCTGGAGCGGGTGGAGGCGCCCGACGCGGTGGTCGTGGGGCACTCCGGCGGTGGCTTCGCCGCCCTCGCCCACGCCGCGGCGGACGCCGGCCGCTCCGGGCTGCTGGAGGGCCTGGTCCTGCTGGGGACGGCGGCCCACGACCAGGACACCCCGGACAGCGAGGTGCGCATGATGGGCAGCGGCCTGTTCCAGTGGGCGCTGTCCCGGCCGGCCCTCGGCCGCAGGCTGCTCGGCCAGACGACGGGCAGGCGGGCCGACGCCCGCCTGCGGGAGGTCAACCGGCAGATGTTCGCGGCGACGCCGCCCCGGGTGCGGGCGGCGGCGTTCGCCTGCACCCGGGGCATGGACCTGCGCGCGGGCCTGGCGTCGGTGACCGCGCCGGCCGTGGTGCTCGCCGGCGAGCAGGACCGGGTCGTCGCGCCGCGGCTGGGCCGCGCGGTGGCCGAGGCGCTGCCGCGGGCCCGCTTCGAGCAGCTCCCGGGCGTCGGGCACATGCTGCCGCTGGAGGCGCCCGACGCCGTGGTGGCCGCCGTCGCCGAGGTCGCCCGGGGGCGGGCGGCCTGATCCCGGGCGGAGTCCCGGCGCACGGCCCCGCGCCGTCCGGTGCTCCGGGGAGACGCCCCGGGGCCCGGGAGGGCGCGGGGCCGTGCCGGTGTGCGGCCGG
>NZ_MSGP01000068.1:0-457 GCF_002078235.1 Streptomyces viridosporus | reverse complement strand
CCGCGGCGAGGGCGAGCCGCCAGCCGGCGAGGTAGGCCATGGGCGGTTCCCCGACGACCGCGGTGAAGCGGCGGGCGAGCTGGGCCCGGGAGACGCCGACCTTGCGGGCGAGCGACTCCACCGTCCACGCGTGCGCGGGGTCCTCGTGCAGCAGCCGCAGCGCGGGCCCGACGACCGGGTCGCTCTGGGCCCGGTACCAGGGCGGCGCCCCGGAGCCGGGATCGGCCAGCCAGCCGCGCAGTACGTTGACCAGGAGCAGGTCCAGCAGGCGGTCGAGGACGAGTTCCTGGCCCGGCTCGTCCCGGGCCACCTCCTCGGCGAGCAGTCCGACCAGCGGGTCGTTGCCCTCCCCGGCGGGGCGCACCAGCACGGTGGGCAGGGCGCTCAGCAGACGCCGGCCGATCTCGCTGGGCGCCTGGTAGGTGCCGGACAGCATCACCGCCGAGCCCTCGCCGAG
>NZ_MSGP01000679.1 GCF_002078235.1 Streptomyces viridosporus | reverse complement strand
GTGGACCGCGCCACCATGAGCGGTGAGCGGCTGGCGGTGAAGCTGATCGAGTACGCGCGGCTGCATCAGTACGAGGCCCGGCCGGTCGGCCGGCGCCGGCGCGGCGCCGCGGAGCCCGGCTGGATGCGCTGGTACCCGGTCTTCCCCCGTCTGCTGTTCGTCCTCACCGGCGCCTCCCGCACCCGGCTGGAGGGCAGGATCGGCGACCTGCAGGCGATGGCCGCCCAGCACCCGCTCGTCGCCGCGTTCGCCCGCGAGGTGCCGCTGGGCGCCGCCGTGCTCGAGGACCTCGAACAGCACGGCCCCGCCCAGGCCGTGTGGACGCCCCTGACCGGCGGCACGCCCCGCCCCTGGAGCGACCTGTGATGCTGCCGGTCGCCCCTGCCGGCGGATACACGAGCGGGCCCCGGACCGTTTCGGTGGTGACTGAGCGCTTCGGGCGGCCGCTCTGCGTGTCACAGTTGGCCACGTCCCGTGTCCTCGGCCGGAAGGAGTGCGCCCGGTGAACGCGATTCCGCAACCGGACGGAACCGGAGGCGCGTGGCCGGATCGAGTGGCCGCCGTACGCCGCGCGCTCGCCGCGCACGGGCCGCCGCGCAGCCCCCGGGGCGGCCCGGACTTCGGCACCGTCACGCTGCCGGAGCGCGACGGCGATCAGATCCATGACCTGCTGGTGGAAGAGCGAGCCGGCACGGTCGTCGAGATCGGGCTCGCCTATGCCGGCTCGGCGCTGGCGATCGGCGAGGCCCTGCTGCGCACCGGTTCCCGACATCCCCGGCATGTGGTGATCGACCCGTTCCAGTACACGGCATACGACGGTGTCGGCTGGGAGCTGCTGTGCAGCGCCGGCCTGGACGCCATCGCCGAGCTGGTGACCGAACCCTCGCAGCGCTTCCTTCCCCGGCTGGCCGACGCGGGTTTCGTCGCGGACGCCGCGTTCGTCGACGGCAGCCACCACTTCCACAACGTATTCGTCGACCTCCACTTCCTGGGCGAGATCGTCCGGCCCGGCGGCATCGTGCTGCTCGACGACGTCTGGTGGCCATCGGTCGGCGCCGCCGCGGCGTACTTCGAGGCCAATCTGGGGTGGCATCCGCTACCGGGCGCCCCGGCCGACGGGACCACCGACCCGGCCCACGGCAAGCCGCGGACCGGCGCCTACCGGCTGCCCGACCCCCGCCCCACACCGGACTTCAAAGAATTCCGACCGTTCTGCTAATCCGGACGGGACGCGCAAAGCCCACCCGAACCAGACGACCGCGCCTCAGCCACAGCGACGGCACCACGTCGAGCCTGCGGCCAACACGAGTACTCGCTGTGGACCGGACCGCGGTGCGGTTGAAAGTCGGGCACGGCTGACGGTGACCGAGACCGTGCTGGCGTTCCTGCAGGACGCCCGCCGCCGCGGCGATGTGTGCCGGCCGCTGGACTGGATCCCCGAGGTCCACCACCCCCTCGGAGGCGGTGAAGCCGTCATCCCCGACGCCCTGCTCTACTACCAACGCCGCTCTGCAGACGGCGCCAGCGGTGCGGACCGTACGACCGGCACGGACGACGCGGACGACGCAGGCGACACGGACGGCACAGGCGGCACAGGCGGCGCGGACGGCGCGGACGGCGCGGACGGCGCGGACGGCGCGGACGGCGCCGGCGATACGGAGGGAACCAAGGGTGGGGTGATGCTACGGGCGTTCATCGAAGTCGACCGCGCCGCCATGGGACCCGAACGCCTCGCCTCGAAGATCGGCACCTACGCCCGCCTCCACCAGTACGCGCCCGCACCCGCGGCCCGGCCGCGGCAACAGCCCTTCCCCGAACCAGCACAGGAGACCTGGCGCCAGCGCTACCCGCTCTTCCCCCGGCTGCTGTTCGTCCTCGACGGCACCGGACCGGCAGGCGTCGAGACCCGCCTCCACGCCCTCCGGGCGGCCACCCGCGACATCGCGCTGGCCGGCTTCCTGCGCGACGTTCCTATCCTGGCGGCCCCACTGGCCGGCCTGCTCCAGCACGGCCCCGCCGCACCCGTCTGGCACCCCATCCCCGGCCCCGACCACGGTCAGCGGGTCGACTGGATGCACAACCGGCATCCCTAACCACCACCATGGCCAGAGCCGTGGTCGAGATCTGACCAGGCGCTGCGCAGACCCGCCCGCAGTCACCAGGGCCCCGACCACGGCCCCCACCACAGCAGGTCAACGCCATGCGCAGACACTGCGCAGCCGTCGAGCGCGCGGCAGGGGAAGCCCGGTGGGCGGTGGGGCACCATGCCACCGCCCCACACAGGTACGAGGAGCACGAGGCGGGGTGGCAGGACGGGCGGCTGGACGAGCTGGCAGACGTCCGGGTGCCGGCGGGAACACGGCGAGGCGGTGACGGACAAGACCTGGGAAGGTCACACGCCACCGCCCCACCGTAGAAGCAGCCCCGCCCCGACCACGAACCCAACCACGCAGACCAGCACACCGCGCACACCAAGACGGCGGGCTGCGCAGCCACCAGCCCATTGCGCACCGGCGGCACCGAAATGCATACCCGGCACCCCTGACCACCACCGTCAGAGCCATGGCCAGGATCGTGGCCAGGCCTCACACAGCCCTCGACCACGGACACCAGAACCCCGACCACGGACCCCACCACCGCAGGCCACAGCACTGCACAGGCCATTGCGCAGCGCCTGCGCAGCCGCACACCCGGCAAGACCACCAACTGCGCAACGCGCGCCCGCCAACTGCACAACACCCTCGCGGATGCGGGGAGCAGTCCGACTCCTTGCCGAAGGAGATGCCGTAGTTGGGACCATCCCCGCGGGTGCGGGGAGCAGGGAGGACCGCGGCGCGGGCTTCTCCTCGGTCTCGGCCTGCAGAACACCCCCGCGTCGGCGGGGAGGACGGGAATGCTCGGTACGGACATGATCACTTCTCCGGAACACCCCCGCGTCGGCGGGGAAGACCCCCACGCCCCCGCGTTGGAACACCCCCGCGTCGGCGGGGAAGACTGCCACAGCCACTTGCCCCAGCCGCCGACCGTCGGAACACCCCCGCATCGGCGGGGAGGACTCCCTGGACGGGCCCTGGACGCAGTTCGGCACCGGAACACCCCCGCATCGGCGGGGAGGACCGACAGGCGGGCGGCGAGCACGTCGATCGCGGCGGAACACCCCCGCATCGGCGGGGAGGACTGGTGCTCGTGGCAGGTCGCGGACGCCGCCGACGGAACACCCCCGCATCGGCGGGGAGGACTTCTTCGCCGCGTCCTTCGCGTCGTCGGCCACCGGAACACCCCCGCATCGGCGGGGAGGACACTTTCTGACCTGCACCCTAAGAAGGACTTTGCGTTTCCTTTACTCTTGGTGCGGCGGTCATACGGATCAGGGTAAGGCCGTCGAAGTCGACGGGGACCCGGCGACAGGTTCCCGCCGTGCGGATGGCGTAGCCCTGTTCCGCGGCGGCGGGGAGGACGAGCGGACGGGTATCGGCCGCCCCCGCGGGTTCGGAACACCCCCGCATCGGCGGAGAGAACGAGGCGTACCCGTGGTTCGTCGTCGCGCGTGTCGGAACACCCCCGCATCGGCGGGGAGGGCACGGACAGGCGACACCTGGTATTCCGGCCGATCGGAACACCCCACGTCGGCGGGGAGGACCACTACCTGGCCGCCTGGCTGCGCATCATGGCCGGAGCACCCCCGCGTCGGCGGGGAGGACGGCGGCGTCGCCTTTCAGGCCCGCGCGGATGTCGGAACACCCCCGCGTCGGCGGGGAGGACCATCGCCACGTCGCGCCGTCGCCGACGTACAGCGGAACACCCCCGCGTCGGCGGGGAGGACGAGTTCGAGCCGGTACTTCTCGAGGCCGTCGGCGGAACACCCCCGCGTCGGCGGGGAGGACTGGGCCCGGCACTCGCGGTCGATGAACGGCTACGGAACACCCCCGCGTCGGCGGGGAGGACTCGTCGTGGCGGCCGCGGCCGCCGGATGGATGCGGAACACCCCCGCGTCGGCGGGGAGGACGGCACCCGGGGCGGTTCCCCCGGGGCAAGCACCGGAACACCCCGCGTCGGCGGGGAGGACCCGGCCGGGATGATCCGGGACGGGATGACAGGCGGAACACCCCCGCGTCGGCGGGGAGGACGACGTCGGTGGCCGTGCGGCCGCATGGTCCGCCGGAACACCCCCGCGTCGGCGGGGAGGACGTGCCGAGCAGCCGCTCCCGGTCGGTGAACAGCGGAACACCCCCGCGTCGGCGGGGAGGACCCGCCTGATGACGACGAGCACGACGGTCGGGGCGGAACACCCCCGCGTCGGCGGGGAGGACACTTCCTGACCTGCACCTTAAGAGGGGGTTTGCGTTTCCTTTACTCTTGGTGCGGCGGTCATACGGATCAGGGTAAGGCCGTCGAAATCGACGGGGACCCGGCGACGGGTTCCCGCGGTGCGGATGGCGTAGCCCTGTTCCGTGGCGGCGGGGTGGACGAGGAGGGCGGCGCCGAGACCCACGACTTCGGTGACGGCGTGCCAGAGTTCGTCGCGGACGCGGGTGGAGACGCTGCCGACGAAGATGCCGGGGACTACTTCGCTGGTCCATCGGCTGAGGGCGCCGCGCAGGTGGTCGGGGACCGCGGTGGTGGCGATGACGACCATGGAGGGCATCAGCCTTCTCCTTTGGCGTAGTTGACGCCTGCGGGGAGGACTCCGGCTTTGGGGTCCCAGAGGTGGACCATGCGTACGTCGCGCCGTTCGGAGTGTTCCTCGTCGGTGTCGTCGTCGGCTGTGGTCGTGTGGGGCGGGGTGAGCAGGGCCTGGACGTTTTGGACGATGCGGGGCAGGAGGCGTAGGAGTCGGAGGTCTTCGCGGAAGCGGCGGCGTGCTTCTTGTTCGGGGTGGTCGGAGTCGTGGAGGGCGAAGGCGAGGGGGAGTGTGATCTCGGCTTTGTAGAGGTCGGCGATGTCGTAGACGAAGGCGTGCTGGGTGCCGGCGTGGACGTAGCCGAGGGCGGGGGAGAGTCCGAGGGCGAGCAGGGCGGCGTGGACGATGCCGTACAGGCAGGTGTTGGCGGCGGACAGGGCGAGGTTGACGGGGTCCTGGGTGTCCCATTGGTCGGGCCGGTAGTTGCGGCGGAAGCGTCCGATGCCGTGCTGCTGCGCGAGGATCTTGTAGAAGGCCTTCATGCGCTGGCCTTCCATGCCGCGGAGCTGGTCCAGGGTGACGGAGTCGGGGAGGTCGGCGTCCTTGAAGCGCATCCGGTACATGCGGACGGCGACCTTAAGGCGGCGTGCCGGGTCGGCCCACGTGGCGACCTGTTGTTCGAGCCAGTGGGTGGTGAGGGAGTCCGGGAGGATGCCGGCGTAGGCGCGGACGCCGCCTGCTCCGACGCAGACGACGCTGGTGCCGTGGCGGGCGAGGGTGGTCAGGGCCGGGGTGGTGATGGACACGCCCGGGCCCAGAAGCAGGCAGGACAGGGCGGCGGCGGGGAGGTAGACGAGGTCGGTGCGGTGGTCGTCGGTCTGGACCTGCGCGCACACCCCGGTGTCGTCCTGCACCACGCGGACCATGTCCAGATAGAGGAAGGACAGGGAGTCCGCGACGCGGGGCAGCATGGCCAGGGTGGGGGCGGCCAGGCGCCTGCGCGCCTGGCCGCCCCGCCGTGGCGCGCTCACGCGGTGGTCGCGGGGGCGAGGCTGAGCAGGCCCGCGCCGTAGGGTTTGCCGCGTCCGATGCCGTGGAGGACGGCGTTTTGGAGGGCATGGGGGTCGGTGACGGTGGCGGTGCCGTCGTAACGGATCAGGCTGTGCCGCATGCGCGGGGCGTCTTGGCCGCGGGGGCGGGCCGGCTCCATGCTGGTGGGGGTCAGGACGTGGAGGTCAAGGCCGGCTTCGGTGGCCCGGCGGAGCCACCACTGGTCGGCGTCGGCGCCGGAGAGCGGGAGGAGGGTGCTGGAGGTGTCGGTCTCCTCCAGGCGGTACAGCAGGCCAGCCTGCTGTCGGGGGGCGTCGCCGAGGTTGTCGGGGACCATCCGCATGACGGTGCGGTGCATCTGGGTGGCGTCGCGCAGGTCCCGCTGCACGTCGCGGCTGTGCGGGTTGAGGCGGATGCGTGCGATCACCGGGTGGTCGTTCATGCGCTTTCCTCGAGGTGGGCAGTCGATCAGGCGCTGCATCAGGGTCTGTGGGGGGCCTGCCAGGGAGCGGGGCACCGGTAGCTGGGTGCGGTGGAGGCGGCGGCCGGTGTGGCTGCGCCAGGCGCAGGCGAGGATCGCGGAACTGACGTCCTCCCCGCCGACGCGGGGGTGTTCCGGATCTGCGCATCGTCATGGCCCACTACCGGGTGTCCCCCGCCGGCGCGGGGGTGTTTCGCCGCCGAAGTGGCCGGACGCCCCGGTGAGGTCGTGCTTCCCGCCAACGCGGGGGTGCTCCGTGGGTGGTCCCCGAGCCGCGGTGTGCCTGTGCGTCCTCCCCGCCGACACGGGGATGTTCCGGTCCCTTCCAGCACTGCGGTTCGAATGCCCATGTCTTCCCCGCCGCCGTGGGGTGTTCCGACGTCCCACTCGTACGCGTTCGCGCCGTGGGGTCCTCCTCACCGACGTGGGGGTATCTCTTTCCCACGGGTCGCCCCCGGCGTCGGCGGGGAGGACGTCGAGGTACAAGAAGCACAGGGAGTCGGCGACGCCGGGGAAGCAAGGCCAGGGCGGTCACAGCCAGGCGCTTATGGGCCTGGCCGCCGTCGAAGGTGGGCTCATGCGGCTGCGCGGGCAAGGCTGAGCAGGCCAGCGCCGTAAGACTTGGCCCGTCCGATGCCGACCAGTACGGCCTCGGCCAGGGCGTCAGGGTCGGTGACGGTGGCGGTGCCGTCATAGCGCACCAGGTGATGCCGCACGGCGGCGGCGCTGTCGCCGCTGCCGTGCACGGCAGCGACCAGGGTGGGCAGCGCTGTGGTCAGGTGCAGTCCGGCCTCGTGGGCGCGGCGTGCCCACCACTGGTCGGCGTCCGGTCCGGTGAGCGCGATGCGTTTGCCACGTCGGCCCTTGTTCTCCAGTGGCAGGCGTTCGGTTTTGACCGGGTTGACGACGATGCGGTAGCGGACGGCGAGGCCCTTCTGAAGGGCGTTGAACACCGGGGTGAGGTCTTTGACATCGGCGTGGCCGTAGTCGTCGGGCAGGCGTGTCGGGTCGAGGGCGGTGGCCTGGACCAGGAGCGTGCTGAAGGTGTCGGTTACGTCGAGGCGGTACAGGAGCCCGGCCGCCTGCCGGGGACTGTCGCCCAGGCCGTCGGGTACCAGACGCATAAGGGTGCGGTGCATGTCGGTAGCGTTGCGCAGGTCGCGCTGGACGGCGCGGCTGTGGGGATTGAGGCGGATGCGGGCGAGGGCCGCGCCGGGGCTCATGCGGCGGCCTCCTTCATGGCGTAGTGGATCAGCTTCGTGGGCGAGGTGTGGGGCCGGTAACCAGGTGCAGGGAGTAGCGTTTCCCGGTGTGGTAGAGCTGGCGTCGTCCGTAATTGCGGCCGTGTAGGGCGAAGTAGAGGGGCATGTCGTACACGGTGAGCGCGTCTGCTTCGCCGGCCGCCGGGCCGGTCCACCCGGACGGTGAACTCCAGAGTCGCGTACCGGTCGAGTGCGTCTGTGTCCTGGCGGGTGATGCCCTGCGCCGCGGCAAGCGCGCCGAGCAGCGCGGAGCGCCTGGGGGACGGGGCGGTGTCCCCGTCGGGGGTGAACGCCGAGCGTTCGCCCTCGGACTGCGTCGGGCCGGCCAGCTGGAGCACGAGCCCGTTCACGCCCGCGCCCTGGCGGAGCAGGCAGCGTCGATGAGGGTGTAGCAGGAGTCGTACACCGTTTCGAGCGTGTCGGGGAACATCTGCACCATGCGCTGGCGCAGTCGGGTGCCTTGCACATTGCCGCTCAGTTCGGCGGGCCTCGCGAGAGCAGGGCACGATGGGGGCCGGCCATACAGTCACCGGGTGCTCCTTTCCGCCGTCGCGAAGTGGGTGTCGATGTAGCTCTGGAGCGTCTCCAGGTAGCCGGCGCCGAAGCCTTTGTAGGCGGCGTCCGGCAGGTGCACGGCGCGCCGGTACAGCGGCCGAGGCCGGTACTGGCGCGCCAGTGGTGCGAATGACATCGGCTCGTCGGTGACCTCGCCGCTGTGGTGGTCCCCGTCGCCCTTGTCCGGGGCGTCGGAGCTCACGGGGAGCGCACCGAGCGGTCTGTCGCCGTAGAACTCAATCGGCTGCCGGCCGCTGCGCGGCCTCTTGGCCGCCAAGGGCAGCTGTACCAGGTGGCGCAGCGGATCTTCCCCGCAGCCCAGCAGGATCGGGCCTTCCGGCGGGCATGACCGGCGGCCGAGGAAGAGCGGCCAGTACGGGGCACGCAGGGCAGCGGCGCACGCGTGCAGCAGCGCTTCATCATCGGACGTCAGCGCGAGCGTGAAAGCAGCGTCGGCCAGGTACTGGCGCCTGGATACCAGAGTGCCCTTACCCTCGGGGCGGTGTTTTCCATCGACGGTGATCACTGTCTCATCGGCGGGCAGTCCACCGCCGACGGTGTGGAAGTCGGACAGCACGACACCGGGTCGGTCGACACGTACCGTCATCGACAGCTCCGTGAGGTCGTCCAAGGACGCCTGGCGCACTCGCCCGAGACCTGCGGCTAGCATGCCCACGATGCCGGACCGGGTGGGGAATCGGGCTGTGTCACGCCGCGCGTACTTGCTGTGCGTGCCCCAGGACTGGAGTGGGCCTGCCAGACGCAACAGCAGCCCTCGGGAGGGGCGGTCGGTCACTGCGGGGCCTCGGCGAGAGCGAAGTCGACAGCGGCGGTGACGAGAATCTCGAAGGACGAGTGACGCTCGCCGAGGTGCTCGAGCTTGTCGAACTGGAGGGAAGCATGTGCCGCGTGCAGAACGCGGTCGGGGCCGAGGAGAGTGTTCGCGGCCTTGGCGTACGCATCGATGCCTTCCACGGAGCGCCCGACGAAGCCGCCGTGTCCGGCTGACCGTACGGGTTCCTCGAAGGCTGCGGCGAACGACAGCGGCCGGTCGGAGCGGACCGCCACGTGGACCAGGTGCGGGATGGTGTGCGGGGCGGTGGAGTTCTTCTTCGCCTGCGGCAGGGACTCGATGAAGGAGAGCAGGAACTGGCCGACGAGCTCGCGGGCGGCATCGAGTGCGATGTCGCTGTCATCGCTCAGGTTCTTGATGAGTTCCTTGAGATCGACGGTGGCGAACCGGTAGAAGGTGCCGGTGCTGAACTCGGCAGTGCCCATGTGGCCACTGCCCGTTTCATCGTCCTTCGCTTCGGTGACATCGTCGACAGCTGCGAAGTAGTCGAGTTCGACCTCAGTGGTGTGCGTGGTGAAGGCGTGCGCGACCTGGACGGCACCGTCGACATTGGCCTGGTCGACCTCGGTGAGCATGCGGCCGAAGAGGTTGATGACCCCGTTCTTTTTGACAAGGATCTTGTCGATCTTCCCTTTCAGGGCGCTTTCGGGCTTGTTCTTTCCTTTGCCGGTGAAGTCGGTCGTGAGCGCGTCCTTGTTGGCTTCGGCGATGTCGGCCAAGTCCTCGACAGCGTCTTCGGGAAGATAGACGAGCGCGTTGGTCAGGACCTTGTTCGTGATGGGCTGCTTGTCCTTACCCTTGGCCACCTCCCACTTGATGCTGCTCCCCGCCGCGACGTGCGCGCCCGCGCGTTCGGCAAGCGCCTTGTCCCACCCACGCTCGCGAAGCACCTCGGCGACCCGCTCACCGATACGGCGTGTGCGCAGCGCGTTCTCGCCGAGCGTGTCCTGGAAGTGCTTGCGGGTGGCCCGCTTCCAGGACTGGCTGGAGATGCGGGTACGCAGGGCGTCGCCGTAGAGCATGCTTTTCACCGAATTGGTGTCGTCCCGATTCAGGTTCGCGTAGGGAACGGGTTGGACGATGTGGATGTCGATGAAGCGTGGCTTGAGGTTCATCGGGGATCTCCTGTGGGTGAGGGTCAGTCCTGGTCGGCGCCGGCCGTGATCCGGTAGAAGTCCTGCAGCCAGCGGCGGCTGATACGCCCCGACTGGTACTGCCAGTCGACGAGGTCTGCCAGCAGCTGTTCCCAGTCGATGGAGGCGTCGGTGGTGCGTACCTGATTCACCGCAGCAGGGAGGTGCAGGTGGATACCGCGGAGGCTCTGCCGCGTCAGGAGGTTGATACGGCTCTCTGCGGCGCTCATCCGCATCGAGGTGCCCTTTGCGGTGACGGCTTGGCCCAGGGTGGCACCGAACGAGGAGCCATACGGGGTCGGCCCGGGCGGAGTCCCCCTCTCGTCCGGTTCTCCCTCCTCCCGAGGAGCCTGCTTCTTTGCCCCGTGTTCGTCTGCGGTGTCTTCGTCGTCTCCCTGGTCGGGTGAGAAGGCGTGTCGGGGCTGAGCCGCGATCAACGAGGCTACCGTGTAATGAGCCTGCGCTGTCTTGTCGTCGCACCCTTCCGGCAGTCGCGGCGTCAGCAGCCGGTGCATGGGGCGTGTGCGCGGGTGATCCAGGTCGCGGCGCAGGCCCGCGCGCAGCGCCGCACGGGCACCGGGGTCTGTGCGGCACAGATGTTCGATGTGCGCGGTGAATGCGGCGTACGTGGCGCGATTTCTCTGCCGCTTGCTCGCTTCAGAAGCTTGGAAGGTCACAGCTTGTCCTCGGGTCGGCGGGCGACGGTCACGACTTCTTGGCCGCACTTTTCGTCGCCGGTTGCTCCATCGCTTTGTGCGGGTCTTTCAGGGCGGCGAGAATGATGGCCTTCGCCCTGGTGACGGCCTTGGCGCCCCGTGGTGTGCGCGTCACGGAGCCGGTCACTGCCTCGTAGGCGTCGAGCGCGTGCCGCCCGAAGGCTCGGCACGCGGCCTCGAAGTCGAATCCGGTGTCCATGGCGCCGCCAGAGCGTGTCAACTGCCTAAACCGCGACCAGAACTCGTCCTCCGCCGACGGCCAGTACCGTGCCGCGACCGCGTCCAGCCAGGCCCCCGGATCGTTCTTCTTGTCATCCGTGTACTTCAGCCAGGCTTCCTTGGTGGCCTGCTCCAGCCGGTGCCCGAAGAGCTCGCCGAGTTCGCGGAGCTGGCGTACGGGCCGCTCGGTGCTCGCCGCATCCTCTTCCACTCGGGACAGGAGCACCGGGGTCACGGAGTCGACATACTGGTGGTTGGCTGCCTGGCTGGCGTCCTGTTCGAAGCCGAGGGCGCGTACCCGTAAGTACTCGCTGACGTCGAAGGCATGATCCATGACCTTCGGCTGGATGGGGTGTGCGTCGTCCAGTTGCTTGAGCAGGAGGGCGTCGATGTCGCGCCACAGAGAACGGGAGGAGTTTGCGAGGCGGGGGGATGTCTTCCCGTCCTTGGTGATGTCCCAGATCAGGTAGTCGTCTTCCGGCCGGATCCGCTCGGCGTCATAGGCCCAGGTGATGTACGCGTCGGCCGTATGCTCGCCGTCCGGGGCGGGGACGAGACAGAGTGCGTGCTGTGAACAGGCGGTGAGCCGTGAGCAGGGGCCCTGCGGCTCGGGCATCGGCTTGAGCGGGTCTGGGAGGTCTTCGCGCTCCCACGGGCACAGGTCAGTGTGCCGGCTGACGTCACCGTCCGGCGGTGTGAGACCGGCCAGCAGGGTCAGGAGCAGGTTGTCGCACTGCGGGTGGTACGACAGCGCGGCTCGCAGGGGTGAAGCCTTCGCATAGTGGCTCCTCACTTGCCCGACCGCGCGTCTCGAAAGGGCGCCGGGGTCTCCCCAGTAATGCCAGGTCAGCAGGGATAATGCCGTCTGCGAAAGATCGAGAGGTACGGGACTGTCGTGGCTCCAGTGCTCGAACCAGGAGTGGTTGTTGCCCGCTGCCCGGCTCATGACCAGCTTGTGGACGCCGGCAGTGTTGTTCCTGTCGCACTGGTCAGGGAGGCGGGGGTCCTGGAGCCACGGACGATCGCCATCGAACAGGTTAAAGCGGTGGCTCCACTGACCGAAGTAGCCTTCGATGCCGGCTTTGCGGCCGTCAGGCAGGTCGATGCTCTGCTCAGGAAACCCCTGTTCGAGGACCTGTTCCCGCCGGTCGCCCCAGCTTCCGGGCCCTGCCTCGTCCAGAGCGGTGATCCGGGCGGTCAGCGCGTACAGCAAGCGCAGCAGCGCCGAGTGAGCCGGAGCTTCCGGGACCAGCAGAGTACGGATCTCTCGGGCATGCACAAACAGATCCCTGAGCCCCACTTCAGGTGGACCCGACTGCCCCTTCCCCCACGCGACCGGAATCCATGGCTGGTCGATCAGATTCGACGCAGACGTAATCACGCCCCCTCCCCCCCCATCGTTGCACGTCACGGAATACTAGAAGGACAAGCGGGAAGGATGTGGGCCGTTAAGGCAACTGATCGACAGTCAGGCCCAGTCCGCTTAAGTGGAAGCGGCGCCCCTCGCCGGTTCGCACCCACGTACCGTCTTCCGGGGTCATGTTCAGCCGGAGGACAGTCTTGAGGGCGGCCATGCCGCGCCAGACGCTGTTTGCATCGCCCGTCACGCCGTCGACGAGTCGCTGCGGTACTGGGATCAGATAGGGGACAAGCTGGCCCGGCTTCGGTCTGCGCTTGTTGGAGTCGAGCGCAAGCCTCTTCTCGAGGACCCCGTCCTCCAAGAGGGACCCCGGGTACAGGCACACCACATGCACCATCTCCTCGCCGAGCACGCAGGAGAGCAGTTCGGGCTCCATACCGGGGTGGTCGCGGCTCAGCAGGCCGAGGTCGCCATCAAGCTCCCGCGGTCCTGGCACCTGCAGCCAACCTGCAGTACCGGTGGCTCTTCGTTCTCGGACCGTCCGCCGGTTGTCCAGCTGCTGAAGCTCACGCGCCGCAGCCTCCTCCACCCTGTCGATGAGCTCGTCGGCGTACACCTCGTCCAACAGCAGGGACACTTCCTCCGGCATGGAAATCGTCCTGCCGGCCCCCAGGACTATGTCAGTACGCCGCACCAGCGCGACGTCGTCCAGTTCAGACTTGTTGTCCGCTCGGAGCACCACGAGCCGCGGCCGGTCGCCCGCGCCCTGTGCCGCACGGGCCAGCAGACCCGCGAGCGGCGCCGGCCCCGATACGACGAGGTCGAATCGCAGACCTCTGACGTGTTCCAGCATCGGCGTCGTCACCAGCGCGGAAGGACCGCTGACGCCGCCGTCGGGAGAGAAGGTGTCCCGGCAGGCCGCGAGACGCCGCCACCGGTCCTTGTTGCGCATCTGTTCATGGACCAGGGACACCTCGAGGCCGGGCAGGTCCTGCGAGAGCTGACGGAACGTACGGATGGCCTCCGCAGGCGTCGACCGGTAGACGACGGCCCTGCCGTTGCCGGCCTCGACCAGGGGCACAAGAGCCGCCTGGATCTCGTCGTACGGTGCACCATCAAGGACCTTGATGCTGAGCGTGCCAGCGCGAACGGCTCCCGCAGGCTGCCGAGGCAGGTGCCCGCCTCCGGACTGAGCATCCACGAACGACCACGCCGGCAACCGGCGAGGCTGCACCATCGGCTCCCTGCCCCCTCCAGCGCCACGGCGATAGGCCGCCAGCATCGCATCAACCGACTTGTCCGCAGACATCGCGGCCAGGACAACTGGAATCCGCAGCGCAGCGGCCCACTCCAGAAACCGGAGCATCAGCTTCTGCCCCCAGGCACCGCGGGCATGGGCCTCGTCCACCACGACGACCTTGCCGGAGAAGGCAAAGAGTCGCATCACGTTGAACTTCACCGGCATGACCGCCTGGAGAAGTTCGTCCACCGTCCCCGTGCCCAGCGCAGCAAGCAGCGCGCGGTGATGGGAGTTGAGCCAGCTGTTCGCTGCCGGGGCCCACTCCTCACCAGGCTCCGCGCTGACATCACCGGCCGCATGGGCCTGCGCCCACTGCTTCGCGGCTTCCGCCGGCTTCAACCGCGAAGAGCTGTGAAGCAGCAGCGACCGCCAGGGGCCCGTCAGGGCCTGCTCAGCGAAAGCATGCACCTGCGCCATGTGACTGTCAGCCGATGAACCGGTCGGCAGCGCATAGAAAAGACCACGCGCGCCCGCTGCATGCCCGAGGACCGCCGCTGCGCGAAGAGCCGCTTCCGTACGCTCCTCCGACGGCGAAGACGTCACCACCACCAAGCCCGGCCCGTGTTCGGTCACCAGATCAGGCAACTGGCCCTCCATGCTGGCCAGAAGGCTGGTCTCACCCGCACACCGAACCGAATCTGGCCGGGCGAAACCCGTCCCGAGCAGGTCGGTCTTCTGCACCAGACGAAGAGCCGCTTCGCGGGCGATCCTCCAGTAAGCGTCCAGGTCTTCAGGAGCCCCAGCCCATCCCTCCTCCCTGAGCCTGGCCCGGACCTCTACTTCGATGCTGGCCAGCCAGTCCGACAGAACCACCAGCCCTGTCAGAACGACAGCCGCTCCCGGCGTCATCCGCCCCTGCGGAACCGAGGCCGCCCCTGTCACTCTGCGCACCTCATCAAAGTGGACCCGCCGCTGCTCCTCCCACCCACCCGTTCCCAGACCGGGGTGACGGACGGCAGGGCACCTATAGTCCTTGCCGTAGACGACCGGGTGGTAGCGACCGCCGTGCCCACCGAGCATCTGGGCCACCGCGTGACTGAGCTGGGACTGCGGACGCCGCTTCGACGACGGATAACCGATCTCCTCGAAGATCCCCGCCAGCCACCAGTGCGCTGCCGCCTCGTGCGACTGCCTGTCCTGCGCGGCGCCAGCCGCGAATCCGTACCCCTGCTCACCGCCCAACTCCTGCGCCAGCAGCTCTCCATCCGCGTCCTTCGGGCCGCTCCGGTGGAGTTGGAACGGCACGCTGATCTTCCCGATGTCGTGCAGTCCCGCCCAGAACGCCGCGAGCGCCCGCACCTCCTCGTCCGGAACCTGCAGTGCCCCGACCACCATGCTCCGCTGGTGCGAGGTCAGCAGTTCATCCCAGACGACCTCCGCGACGGCTGCCGTATCCAGCAGATGACAGATCAAAGGGTGCGTGCGGTGAGCCCCACGGGCGCTCTTGCCCAGCCCGGCAGCCTTACCCCACAGGCGGGAGTCCAGGGACATGGGGTGCTCCTTGTCGCGGATGCAGTGCAGGTGTGCCTCAAAAGACCGCGGCAGAAAGACTCGACCGCAACTCCCCCATCATCCTGCTGCACCTCTTTGAAGACCGGAGGGGGGAAATTCCCTCAAGCATTGCCACACCAAAGTGTTTCCGCCGTAGAGTACATACCGCTGCACGCCTCCCTGGGAGGTGCGCGGAACCCCATTGACTCTCCAGGCGACGACAACGCCGAGACGAACGCACGACCCTCTCGAGGGATGTGGCGCGACCTCGGCCCAGTCTGCGCTCTGGAGATGCAGTGTCCCGGTTCCTGCACAGGTTCGTCCTGCGTCGCGAGGTGCTTCTCGGTACCTCACGCGTAGTGATCAGCGCGGTGATCCGTGCTCTGATCAGCGAACTCGTCAGCTGGCTCCTCTGAGCCAACGGTGACGGACCCCAGGGGTCC
>NZ_MSGP01000678.1 GCF_002078235.1 Streptomyces viridosporus | reverse complement strand
TCGCCGTCAGGCCCGCCGCCGGCACCGCGTGGGAGGATCGAGGACCACCTCACAGGTGTACGCGAAGGGGAGTGCGCGATGGCCACGAAGCCGCCCAAGGGTGATCCGGTCCAGGACGCGCCGCAGGTCGCCGAGCCGAAGCACGCGGCGGCGGGCCTGACGGCGATCGGTCACACACTGCGCATGGCCCATCGGCAGATGGGTGTGAAGCGCACGGCGCTGACGCTGCTCGACGTCAACCAGAAGGGCGGCTTCGACTGCCCGGGCTGCGCCTGGCCGGAGCCGGAGCACCGGCACCGGGCGGAGTTCTGCGAGAACGGCGCGAAGGCCGTGGCCGAGGAGGCCACCCTGCGCCGGGTCACCCCCGAGTTCTTCGCCGCCCACTCCGTCGCCGACCTGGCCGGCCGCAGCGGCTACTGGCTGGGCCAGCAGGGCCGCCTGACCCACCCCGTGTACCTCCCGGAGGGCGGCGACCACTACGAGCCGGTCACCTGGGAGCGCGCCTTCGACATCGTCGCCGAGGAGATCGGCGCCCTCTCCTCCCCCGACGAGGCCCTCTTCTACACCTCCGGGCGCACCAGCAACGAGGCGGCCTTCCTCTACCAGCTGTTCGCGCGCGAGCTCGGCACCAACAACCTGCCCGACTGCTCCAACCTGTGCCACGAGTCCTCCGGCTCGGCCCTGTCGGAGACGATCGGCGTCGGCAAGGGCAGCGTCCTGCTGGAGGACCTCTACCGGGCCGACCTGATCATCGTCGCCGGGCAGAACCCCGGCACCAACCACCCGCGCATGCTGTCCGCCCTGGAGAAGGCCAAGGCGAACGGCGCGCGGATCATCAGCGTCAACCCGCTGCCCGAGGCGGGCCTGGAGCGCTTCAAGAACCCGCAGACCCCCAAGGGCCTCACCACCGGCGCCGCCCTGACCGACCTGTTCCTGCAGATCCGCCTCGGCGGCGACCAGGCCCTCTTCCGCCTCCTCAACAAGCTGATCCTCGACACCCCGGGCGCCGTGGACGAGGAGTTCGTCCGTGAACACACCCACGGCTACGAGGAGTTCGCCGAGGCCGCGCGCGCCGCCGACTGGGACGGGACGCTCACCGCGACCGGTCTGACGCGCGAGGACATCGAGCGGTGCCTGCGGATGGTCCTCGACTCGCGGCGCGTCATCGTGTGCTGGGCGATGGGCCTCACCCAGCACAAGCACTCCGTGCCGATGATCCGCGAGATCGTCAACTTCCTCCTGCTGCGCGGCAACATCGGCCGTCCGGGGGCGGGCGTGTGCCCGGTGCGCGGCCACTCCAACGTGCAGGGCGACCGCACCATGGGCATCTTCGAACGGCCCGCGCCGGCCTTCCTGGACGCCCTGGAGAAGGAGTTCGGCTTCGCCCCGCCGCGCGAGCACGGCTACGACGTCGTACGGGCCATCCGGGCCCTGCGCGACGGCCGTGCGAAGGTGTTCTTCGCCATGGGCGGCAACTTCGTCTCCGCCTCCCCCGACACCCAGGTCACCGAGGCCGCGATGCGGCGGGCCCGGCTGACGGTGCACGTGTCGACCAAGCTGAACCGCTCGCACGCCGTCACGGGCGCGCGGGCCCTGATCCTGCCGACCCTGGGCCGCACCGAGCGCGATCTCCAGGACGGCGGCGAGCAGTTCGTGACGGTCGAGGACTCCATGGGGATGGTGCACGCCTCGCGCGGCCGGCTGGAGCCGGCGAGCCCGCACCTGCTGTCCGAGCCGGCCATCGTGTGCCGGCTGGCCCGCCGGGTCCTCGGCGCGGACAGCGTGGTGCCGTGGGAGGAGTTCGAGAAGGACTACGCCACGATCCGCGACCGCATCGCGCGCGTGATCCCCGGCTTCGAGGACTTCAACGCGCGCCTGGCCGCCCGCCCCGAGGGCTTCGCGCTCCCCCACGCCCCGCGCGACGAGCGTCGCTTTCCCACGGCCACCGGCAAGGCCAACTTCACCGCGGCGCCGGTGGAGTACCCGGAACTGCCCGAGGGACGGCTGCTGCTGCAGACGCTGCGCTCGCACGACCAGTACAACACCACGATCTACGGCCTCGACGACCGCTACCGGGGCATCAGGAACGGCCGCCGGGTGGTGCTGGTCAACCCTGAGGACGCGCGGGAACTGGGGTTCGCGGACGGCGCGTACGTCGACCTGGTCGGCGAGTGGAAGGACGGCGTGGAGCGCAGGGCGCCCGGCTTCCGCGTCGTGCACTATCCGACGGCCCGCGGCTGCGCCGCCGCGTACTACCCGGAGACCAACGTCCTGGTGCCGCTCGACGCCACCGCGGACACCAGCAACACCCCGGCCAGCAAGTCCGTCGTGGTGCGTCTGGAACAATCTGCGGCCGACTGAGCGTTCGCTCAGCGACAGCGCGGTAGGGCGCGGCGCGGCAGGAAGCGGCGCGCCCGCGCGGTCGGTCGCAGTGATCACGACGAACGGAGCCGGGCTCATGGGAGAGCAGCAGCACGTGAAGTTCCCGCAAGAGGTCATCGACGAGTACGCCGCGCTCGGCGTGGACCTGCAGGCGCTGTTCTCCGCGGGCCATCTGGGCACGCGGATGGGCGTGCAGATCCTGGAGGCCTCGGCCGAGCGGGTCGTCGGGACGATGCCGGTGGAGGGCAACACCCAGCCCTACGGCCTGCTGCACGGCGGCGCCTCCGCCGTGCTCGCCGAGACGCTGGGCTCGGTGGGGTCGATGCTGCACGGCGGCAGCTCCAAGATCGCGGTCGGCGTCGACCTCAACTGCACCCACCACCGCGGCGTGCGCTCCGGACTGGTCACCGGGGTGGCCTCGCCGGTGCACCGGGGACGGTCCACGGCGACGTACGAGATCGTCATCACCGACGAGGCGGACAGGCGGGTGTGCACCGCGCGGTTGACCTGCCTGCTGCGCGACGTGACCCCGAAGGACGCGGAGCGCGTCAACGGCGCGGGCTGAGCCCGCGCGGCGGTGCGGGGCCCGACCGCCCCGCACCGCACGGCCATTGCCTCCGGACAGCGAGCGGTCCTAGCGTTCGGGACATGCGACGGGGAGGCATCCGCCCGCCGGCGGCGGGGGCGTTCGGGACGTGTCTCGTGGCCGCGCTCGTGACGGGCGTCCTGGCGACCGGGTGCGGTGCGGCCGGCTCCGGCCGCACGGAGGGCGCCCCGCCGGCCGGAACGGGCAGCGGCCGCACCTCCTCGCCGTCACCGCGGGTGACGTCCGACGAGGACCTGTGCACGAAGATCGTCGGCCACTGGTCGCGCAGGGTGCTGGAGGGCCGCACCTACGGCGACTACCAGTCCATGGGACTGTCCGGCGGGCAGTACGACATCCTGCGCGAGGTGGTCGACGCCGCGCGGGCCGCCGAGCGCCGAGGAACGGCGAAAATCGGCCAGTTGATCGACCGTCAGGCGCGCGAGGGGTGTGCCGCCCGGTATCGCGCCGGCGGACCGGGCGGGGGACCCTGACGATGAGCGGGATCGGCCCGGTGGAGCCGGGAGAGGGCACCCGCGCCCAGGACGCCTCCCCTCCGCCCCGCCCGCGCCGCGAGGCCCTCGCACGGCTGTACGGGCGGCACCGCGGGGCCGCGCTCGCCACGCTCCTCGCCGTCGCCGTCCTCGCGGGCGGCGGTCACCTCTACGCCACCCGGCCCCGGCCGGCCCCTCCGCCGACCCCGCCGCACCCGACCCAGGTGACCCTCATCCGTTACCTGAAACCGCAGGCCAACAGCCGGGGAACCGCTTCGCGGAGCTTCGCTTTCGACGTGGAGATGATCGTGGAATCCGATCTTCCGGTAACCGTCACGCGCATTTCCCAGCCATACGCGGGCCTGTCCGTGGTCTCCAGCCCACGCACCCCTTTCCGGACAAAAGCAGGATCCCCCCGCAAGATCACGATCACCATGCAGGTGGCGGAATGCGGAAAAGTGCCGCGGAACGTCGGACTCCCTTTCCTGGACGTAACTCTACGTAATACGCGCGCAATACAGGCACACAGCTTCATCCTCGGCCCGCGGTACGCACGGGACCTCTCCCGGGGCCTGGAAGTCGCCTGCAGCAACGACTTTGGGTAATCACCAAAACCGCTGATACACCTGAACGACCCCCATCCGGTCCTGCGGTTTCTCACCATCCGGACCGGGCAAACCGGCGAGAATTCTGCCCTTCCCCCCACTCAGTACCGCTCTGCAATACGTCGTGTCATAACAAGAGCGTCACAGCATTGGCCAGAGTCTCCTCCGCATTCCCCACCCGCGCTTAGAGTCACCGCCAGTCACCGCGCCGCCTGATTCTCACTTCGGCCCAGCGCTCGACTCGGCTGTTTCCACCCGGAATCGGCTGTCAGGGGAAAGGACTGGATCGTGCGTCAACGTTCACTCATCGCCATCACCGCCGCGCTGGCGGCGGGAGCACTCACCCTCACCGCCTGCGGCTCACGCGACGAGGACGGCGGCAGCTCGGACTCCGGCAACGGTGGCACCACCGTGGTCATCGGCGTCGACGCGCCGCTGACCGGCGACCTGTCCGCGCTGGGCCTCGGCATCAAGAACTCCGTCGACCTCGCGGCCAAGACCGCCAACGAGAAGAAGTACGTCGAGGGCATCACCTTCAAGATCGAAGCCCTCGACGACCAGGGCCAGGCCTCCGTCGGCCAGCAGAACGCCACCAAGCTCGTCGCCAACGACGACGTCCTCGGCGTCGTCGGCCCGCTGAACTCCTCCGTCGGCGAGTCCATGCAGAAGGTCTTCGACAGCGCCAAGCTGGTCGAGGTCTCCCCGGCCAACACCAACCCCGCCCTCACCCAGGGCGTGAACTGGCAGACCGAGAAGGTCCGGCCGTACAAGTCGTACTTCCGCACCGCGACCACGGACGCCATCCAGGGCCCGTTCGCCGCGCAGTACGTCTACAACGACGCCAAGAAGAAGAAGGTCTTCGTCATCGACGACAAGAAGACCTACGGCGCCGGCCTCGCCTCCACCTTCACCGAGGAGTTCAAGAAGCTCGGCGGCAAGGTCGTCGGCACCGAGCACATCAACCCCGAGAGCAAGGACTTCAGCGCCGTCGCCACCAAGGTCAAGAACTCCGGCGCCGACGTCGTCTACTACGGCGGCGAGTACCCGCAGGCCGGCCCGCTGAGCAAGCAGATCAAGGAAGCCGGCGCCAAGATCCCGCTGGTCGGCGGCGACGGCATCTACAGCGCCGACTTCATCAAGCTGGCCGGCGCGGCCGGCACCGGCGACCTCGCCACCTCCGTCGGCGCACCCGTCGAGGACCTCCCCTCCGCCAAGGAGTTCGTCGCCAACTACGAGAAGGCCGGCTACAAGGAGGCCTACGAGGCCTACGGCGGCTACTCCTACGACTCCGCCTGGGCGATCATCGAGGCCGTCAAGAAGGTCGTCGAGGACAACGACGGCAAGCTCCCCGACGACGCCCGCGCCAAGGTCGTCGACGCCATGCAGAACGTCTCCTTCGACGGAGTGACCGGCAAGGTCTCCTTCGACGAGTTCGGTGACGCCACCAACAAGCAGCTCACCGTGTACTCCGTCAAGGACGGTGACTGGGGCACCGTGAAGTCCGGCACCTTCACCGGCTGACACCGCCAGCACCACTCCCACGAGCCGCGCGGGGCGCTGTTCCACTGGCGCCCCGCGCGGACTCGCATCCGGCCCCATCCGTCGAACATTCCGAAAGTCTCGGAGGACATGCGGTGAACGAACTGCCGCAGCAGCTGGTCAACGGCCTGCTACTGGGATCCATGTACGGCCTGGTCGCCATCGGCTACACAATGGTCTACGGCATCGTCCAGCTCATCAACTTCGCCCACGGCGAGATCTTCATGGTCGGCGCCTTCGGCGCCATCACGGTCCATCTGTACCTCTTGCCCGACGGCACCTCCATCTGGGTCGCGCTGCCCCTGATGCTGCTGGGCGCCGTGATCGTCTCGGTCCTGGTCGCCATCGGGGCGGAACGGTTCGCCTACCGCCCCCTGCGCGGCGCCCCCCGCCTCGCCCCGCTCATCACCGCCATCGGACTCTCCCTCGCGCTCCAGCAGGCCGTCTGGGCCTTCTACCCCGAGGCGAAGTCCAAGCTGGCCTTCCCGCAGATCGAAGGCGGCCCCTTCACCATCGGCGGCGCCACCATCCAGACCGGCGACATCTTCCTCCTCATCGCCGCGCCCATCAGCATGGCCTTCCTCGCCTACTTCGTGATGCGCACCCGCACCGGACGCGGCATGCAGGCCACCGCCCAGGACCCGGACACCGCCAAGCTCATGGGCGTCAACACCGACCGCATCATCGTGATCGCCTTCGCCCTCGGCGCCGTCTTCGCCGCCGTCGGAGGCGTCGCCAGCGGCCTCAAGTACGGCCAGATCGACTTCAAGATGGGCTTCATCCTCGGCCTCAAGGCCTTCACCGCGGCAGTCCTCGGCGGCATCGGCAACATCTACGGCGCCATGATCGGCGGCCTGGTCCTCGGCATCGTCGAAACCCTGGCCACCGCCTACATCGCCGACATCCCCGGCCTGCACCAGTTCGGCAGCCAGTCCTGGGCCGAGGTCTGGGCCTTCATCCTCCTCATCCTCGTACTGCTGTTCCGGCCACAGGGCCTGCTCGGCGAGCGCGTTGCGGACAGGGCGTGACACCGATGACCACACAGACCACCGCCTCGACCACCACGGCCACCCCCGCCGCGGACGCCCCCACCGGCCTCATCGGCATCCCCCCGCACCTCGGCCGCGCCCTCGCCACCGGCGGCAGCGCCCTCGCCGTCGTCTCCACCTTCCTCGCGTGGACCTGGACCGCCGAATTCCCCGGCGACCTCACCTACTACGGCTACCCCGGCGGACTCCAGGTCCTCGTCCTCGTGGGCGGCGCGCTCGCCACGCTGTTCTCACTCGCCTCCTACGGCGTCAAAGGACTGCGCTGGCTCACCCCGGCCGGCGCCGACGCGGCCGTCAAGTACGCCACCCTCGGCACCTTCGCCACCGCCTGGTACACCATCCTCGCGATCAGCTTCCAGCTCGGCGGCCTCGTCAACCTCGAACCCGGCGGCTACCTCGCCGCCGCCGCCACCCTCATAGCCCTCCTCGGCGCCCTCGCCCTCCCCTTCGAACGACCCGAACCCGACCCCATCGACCCCGACGAAACCGGCTGGGAACGCTTCAAGCACGACACCGGCCACCGCTGGACCACCCTCCGGGCGGCCTTCACCTCCGGCAGCCCGCGCCCCGTGCGCGCCCTCCCGTCCTACGCCGAGATCCTGATCATCGTCGCCGTCCTGGCACTCGCCCTGGTCGTCTTCACCTACGGCATCGGCACCGAGTACGACGAACTCTTCGTCGGCTTCCTGATCACCGCCGGCTTCGGGTTCGCCGCCCTGAACCGCTCCGGCCTGATCGCCCACGCCTCGCAGATCACCGCGCGGCACCAGAACATCACCGTCTGCGGCGCCTTCATCGCCGCAGCCTGCTTCCCCTTCACCCAGACCGACGACCAGTACGCCACCCTCGGCGTCTACATCCTCATCTTCGCCACCGTCGCCCTCGGCCTGAACATCGTCGTCGGACTCGCCGGTCTGCTCGACCTCGGGTACGTCGCCTTCCTCGGCGTCGGCGCCTACGCGGCCGCACTCGTCTCCGGCTCCCCCAGCTCACCGTTCGGCGTCCACTTCCCCTTCTGGGCCGCCGTACTCGTCGGAGCCGTCGCCTCACTGATCTTCGGCGTCCTCATCGGCGCCCCGACCCTGCGACTGCGCGGCGACTACCTCGCCATCGTCACCCTCGGCTTCGGCGAGATCTTCCGGATCGCGGTCAACAACACCGACGGCACCTCCGGCCCCGACCTCACCAACGGCTCCAACGGCATCGCGTCCATCCCGGACCTGAACATCCTCGGCTTCGACTTCGGGATCGAGCACGACATCGCCGGCTTCACCATCGGCCGGTTCGCCAACTACTTCTTCCTGATGCTGCTCATCACGGCCGTCGTCGTCCTCGTCTTCCGACGCAGCGGCGACTCCCGCATCGGCCGCGCCTGGGTCGCCATCCGCGAGGACGAGACGGCAGCCCTCGCCATGGGCATCAACGGCTTCCGCGTCAAGCTCATCGCCTTCGCCGTCGGCGCCACCCTCGCCGGCCTCGCCGGAACCGTCCAGGCACACGTCACCTACACCGTGACCCCCGAGCAGTACCTGTTCGCCGGCACCACCCCGCCCAACTCCGCCTTCCTGCTCGCCGCAGTCGTCCTCGGCGGCATGGGCACCATCGCCGGACCCCTCATCGGAGCCGCGCTGCTCTTCCTGATCCCCAACAAACTCCAGTTCCTCGGCGACTTCCAACTCCTCGCCTTCGGCCTCGCACTCGTCCTGCTGATGCGCTTCCGGCCCGAGGGCCTCATCCCCAACCGGCGCCGCCAACTGGAGTTCCACGAAGACCACGACGCGCCCGCAGTCCTGAGCAAGACAGGGGCCTGACCACCATGACCACCGACACCACCACCAAGGACACCACCCCGGGCGCACCCGCCCCCGGCACCACCGTCCTCGACGCGCGCGGCGTCACCATGCGCTTCGGCGGCCTCACCGCCGTCCGCGACGTCGACCTCACCGTCAGCAGCGGCGAGATCGTCGGCCTCATCGGACCCAACGGCGCCGGCAAGACCACCTTCTTCAACTGCCTCACCGGCCTCTACATCCCCACCGAGGGCGAGGTCCGCTACAAGGGCAAGCTCCTGCCGCCCAAGTCCTTCAAGGTCACCGCCGCCGGCATCGCCCGCACCTTCCAGAACATCCGGCTCTTCGCCAACATGACCGTCCTCGAGAACGTCCTCGTCGGCCGCCACACCCGCACCAAGGAAGGCTTCTGGTCGGCCGTCCTGCGCGGACCCGGCTTCCACAAGGCCGAAGCGGCCTCCCGCGAACGCGCCACGGAACTCCTGGAGTTCGTCGGCCTCGCCGACAAGGCCGACCACCTCGCACGCAACCTCCCCTACGGCGAACAGCGCAAGCTCGAGATCGCCCGCGCCCTCGCCAGCGAACCCGGCCTGCTGCTCCTCGACGAGCCCACCGCCGGCATGAACCCCCAGGAGACCCGCGCCGCCGAAGAACTCATCTTCGCCATCCGCGACCAGGGCACCGCCGTCCTCGTGATCGAGCACGACATGCGGTTCATCTTCAACCTCTGCGACCGCGTCGCCGTCCTCGTCCAGGGCCAGAAACTCATCGAGGGCGACCCCGCCACCGTCCAGGGCGACGAACGCGTCATCGCCGCCTACATCGGTGAACCCATGGAGAACGACCCCGGCGCCGCCGAGGCCGCCGAAGTCGAAGCCGCCGAAGCCGCGGCCGAGGCCGCCACGGACGCCGCGCCCGGCAAGGAGAACGACCGATGACCGCACTCCTCGAAGTCGAGGACCTCAAAGTCGCCTACGGCAAGATCCAGGCCGTCAAGGGCATCTCGTTCAGCGTCGACGCCGGCGAAGTGGTCACCCTCATCGGCACCAACGGCGCCGGCAAGACCACCACCCTGCGCACGCTCTCCGGGCTCCTCAAGCCCGTCGGCGGCCAGATCAAGTTCAACGGCAAGTCGCTCAAGAAGATCCCCGCCCACAAGATCGTCTCCCTCGGGCTCGCCCACTCCCCCGAGGGACGGCACATCTTCCCCCGCATGACCATCGAGGACAACCTCCGCCTCGGTGCCTTCCTCCGCAGCGACAAGACGGGCATCGAGAAGGACATCCAGCGCGCCTACGACCTCTTCCCCATCCTCGGGGAACGCCGCAAGCAGGCCGCCGGAACCCTCTCCGGCGGAGAGCAGCAGATGCTCGCCATGGGCCGGGCCCTGATGTCCCAGCCCAAACTCCTCATGCTCGACGAACCCTCCATGGGCCTCTCACCGATCATGATGCAGAAGATCATGGCGACCATCGCCGAACTCAAGTCCCAGGGCACCACCATCCTGCTCGTCGAGCAGAACGCCCAGGCCGCCCTCTCCCTCGCGGACCACGGCCACGTCATGGAGGTCGGCAACATCGTCCTCTCCGGCACCGGACAGAACCTCCTCCACGACGAATCCGTCCGCAAGGCCTACCTCGGCGAGGACTGAGACCGTCCGACCGGGCCACCACCCGGCCCACACGGCGAGAGGCCCGCGCCCCTGAAGGGGTGCGGGCCTCTCGCCACCGGGGGACTCACCCCTTCGACGCCTTCTTCTCCTCCGCGTCGTCGATGACCGCCTGCGCCACCTGCTGCATCGACATCCGCCGGTCCATCGACGTCTTCTGGATCCACCGGAACGCCGCCGGCTCCGTCAGCCCGTACTGCGTCTGCAGCACCGACTTCGCCCGGTCCACCAGCTTCCGCGTCTCCAACCGCTGGCTCAGGTCCGCGATCTCGCGCTCCAGCTCTTTGAGCTCCGTGAACCGCGACACCGCCATCTCGATGGCCGGGACCACGTCGCTCTTGCTGAACGGCTTCACCAGATACGCCATCGCCCCCGCGTCCCGCGCCCGCTCCACCAGGTCACGCTGCGAGAACGCGGTCAGCATCAGCACCGGGGCGATGCGCTCCTCGGCGATCTTCTCCGCCGCGGAGATACCGTCCAGCTTCGGCATCTTCACATCGAGGATCACCAGGTCGGGCCGGTGCTCACGGGCCAGCTCGACCGCCTGCTCACCGTCACCGGCCTCACCGACGACGGAGTACCCCTCCTCCTCCAGCATCTCCTTGAGGTCGAGCCGGATCAGGGCCTCGTCCTCGGCGATCACGACGCGCGTCGTCAGCGGAGGCACGTGCGACTTGTCGTCGTCGGGCACGTCTACGGGCTGGGGCGGCTCGGGGGCGCTCACGTGGGCTCCTTGGTGCGGGACAGACGGTACTGCTGACAAGAGCGTACCTAGAGGCGGCGACCAAGGGTGACCCGGTATGATTCCGGATGCCAGTCCTGCCGGGTTGGTGGAACGGCATACACGGATGTCTCAAACACATCTGCCCGAGAGGGCTTGCGGGTTCGAATCCCGCACCCGGCACTCCATTCCAAGTAAGCGGAGGATCGCGTTCGCGTGGTTCTCCGCTTTTTGACGCTCAAAGCAACGATCACTGACACACAGTGATCCCATGGAGCAGCACAGTCCTTCGATCCGCGCGCATGCTGTCGCACTGATGCGTCAGGGCGTCCCGAATCGTGTGGTCGCGGACCAGTTGAACATCCCCCGAGGCACCGTCGGCTGGTGGCGTTGCGAAGACCGCAAGCTGCGCGGTGAGATCTATCAGCAGCCGACGGATTGCCCTAAATGCACAAACCGCGACTTCGACAGAGTCGCGTACGCATACCTACTGGGCCTCTACCTCGGCGACGGTCACATCGTCTCCAAGCCCAAGCAACGCCACCTGTCCATCTTCTGCAACGCCGAGCAGCCCGGTCTGATCACGGCCGCCGAAAACGCCATGCGTAGGGTGATGGCGTCGCCCAGCATCGGGCGACGCCACAAGACCGGCTGCATCGAAGTGAAGTCCTACACCGGCCACTGGACCTGTATGTTCCCTCAGCACGGCCCCGGCAGGAAGCACGAACGACTCATCGCCCTCGAGCCCTGGCAACAGGCCGTCGTCGACGACCACCCCTGGGAGTTCATCCGCGGCCTCATTCACTCGGACGGCTGCCGGATCACCAACTGGACGACCCGCATGGTGGCCGGTGAGCGCAAACGTTACGAGTACCCCCGGTACTTCTTCACGAACAAGTCGGACGACATCAGGAAGCTCTTCACGGACACGCTGGACAAGGTCGGCGTCGAGTGGACCACTCTGGCCCGTGGCAGCGACCCTTTCAACATCTCCGTCGCCCGCAAGGCCTCCGTCGCCCTCATGGACCTCCACGTGGGCCCCAAGTACTGACCGGCCGGGGCCCGGGGTCCCTCAGTCGGCGGTGTCGCCCTCCCCGATGTGGTGGACCCGGACGAGGTTCGTCGTGCCGGGGACCCCCGGCGGGGAGCCCGCGGTGATGACGACCGTGTCGCCCTTCTCGCAGCGGCCGTACTCCAGCAGCAGTTCGTCGACCTGTTCGACCATCGCGTCCGTGGTGTCCACGTGCGGGCCGAGGAAGGTCTCCACGCCCCAGGTGAGACTGAGCCGGGAGCGGGTGGCCGGGTTGGTGGTGAAGGCCAGCAGCGGGATCGGGGAGCGGTAGCGGGAGAGGCGGCGGGCGGTGTCGCCGGACTGGGTGAAGGCGACGAGGAACTTCGCGCCGAGGAAGTCGCCCATCTCGGCGGCGGCCCGGGCGACCGCTCCGCCCTGGGTGCGGGGCTTGTTGCGTTCGGTCAGGGGCGGGAGGCCCCGGGCGAGGATGTCCTCCTCGGCGGCCTCCACGATGCGGGCCATCGTCCGGACCGTTTCGACGGCGTGCCTGCCGACGCTGGTCTCACCGGAGAGCATGACCGCGTCGGTGCCGTCGATGACGGCGTTGGCGACGTCGGAGGCCTCCGCGCGGGTGGGGCGGGCGTTGTCGATCATCGAGTCGAGCATCTGGGTGGCGACGATGACCGGCTTGGCGTTGCGCTTGGCGAGTTTGATGGCGCGCTTCTGGACGATGGGGACCTGTTCGAGGGGCATTTCGACGCCGAGGTCCCCGCGGGCGACCATGATGCCGTCGAAGGCGGCGACGATGTCCTCGATGTTCTCGACCGCCTGGGGTTTCTCGACCTTGGCGATGACGGGGAGGCGGCGGCCCTCCTCGTCCATGATCCGGTGGACGTCCTTGATGTCGCGTCCGGTGCGGACGAAGGAGAGGGCGATGATGTCGAAGCCGGTGCGCAGGGCCCAGCGGAGGTCGTCCTCGTCCTTCTTGGACAGGGCGGGGACGGAGACGGCGACGCCGGGGAGGTTGAGGCCCTTGTGGTCGGAGACCATGCCGCCCTCGACGACGGTGGTGCGGACGCGGGGGCCGTCGACGGCGGTGACCTCGAGGGTGACCCTGCCGTCGTCGACGAGGATGCGTTCGCCGGGGGTGACGTCGGTGGCGAGGCCGTCGTAGGTGGTGCCGCAGCCGTGGCGGCCGCCCTGGGCGCCTTCTTCGACGGTGAGGGTGAAGGTGTCGCCGGCTTCGAGGAGTACGGGGCCTTCGGTGAAGCGGCCGAGGCGGATTTTCGGGCCTTGGAGATCGGCGAGGACGCCGACGCTGCGGCCGGTCTCGTCGGCGGCCTTGCGGACGTGCCGGTAGCGCTCCTCGTGCTCGGCGTGGCTGCCGTGGCTGAGGTTGAATCGGGCGACGTCCATTCCGGCGTCGACCAGGGCTTTGAGCTGGTCGTACGAGTCGGTGGCGGGGCCCAGGGTGCAGACGATCTTCGCTCGGCGCATGGTTCGACCCTAGGGCTTACCGACGGGTAGCGATTTGGTGGCGCGTGACGACCCAACGGCCTGTCGGTGAAAGGTTGTTGACGAAGGTTGAAGTGTGCTGCGGGCTATTCCGATGAGCATATGGGGAGGGTCGAACACCGGCCGTCGGGTCGCAACCCGGAGGGTCTGTTCGGGGCGGCGTGCTCAGGTCGGAGTCGTCGCGCG
>NZ_MSGP01000677.1 GCF_002078235.1 Streptomyces viridosporus | reverse complement strand
GCCCCCGCCCGGGCACCGGGACTCCCGCCGTCCCCGGCACCCGGCGCCCGGTGCCCCGCCGCGCGAAGGCGGGCAACGGCGCGCGGATCGCCTCCCCCGTCCCGGTCTCCGCCCAGCCCCTGTCCGCCCTCGGCGCGACGGCGCAGGGCCTTCCGCGGGGCACCCCGCCGCTCGGCGGCGCGATCGCCGTCGTCGTCCTGCTCGCTCGGAGCGGCGCGGGCGGCCGGCCCCGGCGGCATCACGCGAACGGTGTACCGCCCCCGTACTTCTGACGAACGGACCACCCGGGGCTTTGAGAAGACCCCCGCCCCGGCAGGGGTAGGCTTCGCCCCCGGGGACTGCCATACGGACAGGGTTCGCCCGCGGCCGAAGCCGGGCCGTGTGCCGCGGACCGCGGCGGATGCCGCCCCTGTCCGATCCGTACGGAGGGGCTGACGATCACGTGAACCTGCGCGACAAGCTGCGCGGCCTGCTGGTCAGGCTGTACGCGCGCCGGGTGGAAGGCCACCTGGACACCGCTCAGGTGCCCAAGCACATCGGCGTCATCATGGACGGCAACCGCCGTTGGGCGAAGGCCGCGGGCTCCAGTACCGTCCACGGCCACCGGGCCGGCGCGGACAAGATCGGGGAGTTCCTCGGCTGGTGCACCGAGACGGACGTCGAGGTCGTCACCCTCTGGCTGCTGTCGACGGACAACTTCGACCGGCCGAAGGAGGAACTCGTCCCGCTGCTCGGCATCATCGAGGACGTGGTCCGCACCCTCGCCGCCGACGGTCGCTGGCGGGTGCACCACGTCGGGACGCTCGACCTGCTGCCCTCCGGGATGCAGACCACCCTGAAGGAGGCCGAGGAGACCACCGCGCACATCGACGGGATAGTGGTCAACGTCGCCATCGGATACGGCGGCCGCCAGGAGATCGCCGACGCGGTGCGGTCCATGCTGCTCGACGCCCATGAGAAGGGCACCTCGATGGAGGAGCTCGCCGAGGCCGTCGACGTCGACATGATCGGACGTCACCTCTACACCCGCGCCCAGCCCGACCCCGACCTCGTCATCCGCACCAGCGGTGAGCAGCGGCTGTCCGGATTCATGCTCTGGCAGACCGCCCATTCGGAGTACTACTTCTGCGAGGTTTTCTGGCCGGCCTTCCGCAAGGTCGACTTCCTGCGCGCACTGCGCGACTACGCCGCCCGTCACCGGCGCTACGGCGGCTGAACGGCGCCGCGGGGCGGCATCCGGGCAGGCCCGGACACCCCGGCACGGACCACAGGTCACGCGGAGTTCACCAGGGTGCCGCCCTGTGGTGTGGCATGGCGGCGCTCGTTCGAGGGCATAACCCAGACAGGTCGACACCCGAACCACGGGTGTCGGATCTCAGCGGGTGGCACGGGAGTCGCCCGCCCGGGAGGCCCTTTGCACCAGCCCGACCGTGCGGTCACGGCACGGAAGAAGCAGCGGAGGGCCGGTTTCCGGCCCGCAGTGCATGGGGGCCGTGGACCGGCCCAGCTCCGCCTCGTCGCTCCCCGACCTCATCCGAGGGGGTACGTCCTTCCGTGGTGACCAGCGCAAAGCGCCACAAGCCAGACCGGCGCACCTATGTTCTCGACACCAGCGTTCTGCTGGCCGATCCGAACGCCCTGAACCGCTTCGACGAGCACGAGGTCGTGCTCCCCGTCGTCGTGGTGACGGAACTGGAGGCCAAGCGGAACCATCCCGAACTCGGCTACTTCGCTCGTCAGGCGCTGCGCCTGCTGGACGACTACCGGGTGCGGTACGGCCGTCTGGATGCCCCCATTCCGACCGGGGACCTCGGCGGAACCGTGCGGGTCGAGCTCAACCACTCGGACCCCAGTGTGCTGCCCAGTGGCTACCGCCTGGGGGACAACGACTCCCGCATCCTCGCGGTCGCCCGCAACCTGCAGGCCGAGGGGTTCGACGTCACCGTCGTGTCGAAGGACCTGCCGCTCAGGATCAAGGCGTCCTCCGTCGGCCTCCTGGCCGAGGAGTACCGCGCGGAACTCGCCATCACGGACGCCTCCGGCTGGACCGGGATGTCCGAACTGACCCTGCCCGGCGAGCAGGTGGACGTCCTCTTCGAGGAGGGGCGCGTGTACGTGCCCGAGGCCTCCCACCTGCCCGTGCACACCGGGCTGACCGTCCAGTCGGAGCGCGGCAAGGCGCTGGGGCGGGTCACCGCCGAGGGCGACGTCCGTCTGGTGCGCGGGGACCGGGAGGCGTTCGGCGTCAAGGGCCGCAGTGCCGAGCAGCGGATCGCGCTCGACCTGCTGCTCGACCCGGACATCGGGATCGTGTCCCTGGGCGGCCGGGCCGGTACCGGCAAGTCGGCGCTGGCGCTGTGCGCGGGGCTCGAGGCGGTGCTGGAGCGCCGGCAGCACGAGAAGATCATGGTCTTCCGTCCGCTGTACGCGGTGGGCGGGCAGGAGCTCGGCTACCTGCCCGGCACCGAGGCGGAGAAGATGGGCCCGTGGGCGCAGGCCGTCTTCGACACGCTGTCGGCGGTGACCAGTCGCGAGGTCATCGAGGAGGTCACCGCGCGCGGCATGCTGGAGGTCCTGCCGCTGACGCACATCCGGGGCCGCTCGCTGCACGACGCGTTCGTGATCGTGGACGAGGCGCAGTCGCTGGAACGGAACGTCCTGCTGACCGTTCTGTCCCGTATCGGGGCCAATTCGCGGGTCGTTCTGACCCATGATGTCGCCCAGCGGGACAATCTGAGGGTCGGTCGGTACGACGGTGTGGTCGCCGTCGTCGAGAAGCTGAAGGGTCACCCGCTCTTCGCGCACGTCACCCTGACGCGGTCCGAAAGGTCCCGGATCGCCGCCCTGGTGACCGAAATGCTCGAAGACGGGCAGATCTGACCCACGCGTCCCAACAGGAGCGGATTGCACGGTGGTTGGCGCCGTCCGGAAAAGCCGTAGAGCCTATCCGGGCGGCGTCGGCGTGTGCGGGGGTTTCCTGGAAGCCCCGGAGCCAAACGAGGTGTGAGCTTTCACACGCAACGGGGAATTGCCTTGCGGCGCCGTATTACGGCAGAGTCTCACTCCTGTCAGGCCCCGCATACGACACAGTCGTGCCCCCAGCGGTACGACGCCACAGAAGCACCGCTTCCAACTCCATAGCGTCGTCGTATGCCGCCCGAGCACCACGCGGCACTCCCCTTGTGGGAGTTGCCCACCGGGCCCGTGCCTCCCGTGGCCCTTAGTTGGGGAGGCCAGTGCCAGGGGCACGATTGCGTCCGCGAGGGTCACCGAAGCGGGCGATGCTGGAAGGAAACCGTGTGAGCCGGATCTCGGTCCGGGGATTCGCAGTGGCCTCGGCCACCGCGGTCACCGCTGTCGGAAGCGTCGTCGGCGTTGCCTCGGGCAGCACCGCGCAGAACAACGACGTCGAAGCGACGGCAAGCGGCACCACGCTGCTCGCGGACATCCCCGCGGGCCAGCAGGCCCAGGTGCAGACCGCGTCCCTGACGCAGCAGGCCGAAACGATGGCCATCGCCGCGGACACGAGCGCCAAGAAGGACGCGGAGGAGGCCGCCCGCAAGGCCGCCGCCGAAACGGCCATCGCCAAGAAGGAAGCCGCCGAGAAGCAGGCGAAGGCGGAGAAGGAGGCGAAGGAGCGCGAGGAGGCCGAGGCCAAGGCCGCCGCCGCCAGCCGTTCCGCGACCCGCGACGCCTCCGAGATCGCCGTCAAGAGCTCGTACACGGTCGCCGAGGTGCAGTCGATCGCGCGTCAGATGATCCCTGGCGACCAGTTCCAGTGCTTCAGCAACATCGTGCAGCGCGAGTCCACCTGGAACTACCTCGCGGTCAACCCCTCCTCCGGCGCCTACGGCCTGGTCCAGGCGCTCCCCGGCTCCAAGATGGCCTCCGCCGGCGCCGACTGGCAGACCAACCCGGCCACCCAGATCAAGTGGGGCCTCGGCTACATGAACGACCGCTACGGCAGCCCTTGCGGCGCCTGGTCGTTCTGGCAGGCCAACCACTGGTACTAGGGCCCGGGCAGCTCCGGCCCCGGCCCACGGCCTCCCGGCCGTCGCACGACCCCGACGAGAGCCCCGCACCGTTCCACGGCGCGGGGCTCTCGCCCTGTACGGTCTGACCGACGACTCCAGGGGGAGTGGTGGGGAGCAACGGGGGAAGAGGACGGAGCATGTCGCGAGTGCCAGGGTGGCTCGACCGGGTGGGAGCCCGACTGACCGAGGCCGGAAAGCGGTTGGAGCAGCGCCGCGCCGAGGCGCAGCGGGGCGTCCGGGAGGACGAGGAGTCCGGACGGGAGGGCGCCCCCGAGTTCGCGCCGTCGCCCGACCACACCCCCCTCGTCCAGCCCCGGCCCGACCCGGCGCAGGCCGTGCCGTGGGGGGTGCGGGTCGCGGCCGAGGTCGGCTGGCGGCTGCTGGTGCTGGCCGGCACCCTCTGGGTGCTCATGCGGGTCATCAGCGCCATCCAGTTGGTGGTGCTGGCGTTCGCGGCCGCGCTGCTGATCACGGCGCTGCTGCAGCCGACGGTGGCGCGGCTGTGCCGGATCGGGGTGCCGCGCGGGCCGGCCACCGCGCTGACCGCCCTGTTCGGGTTCGTCGTGATCGGCCTCATCGGCTGGTTCGTGACCTGGCAGGTCATGGAGAACATCGACCACCTCTCCGACCAGATCCAGGACGGCATCGACGAGCTGCGCAACTGGCTGCTCAACAGCCCCTTCCACGTCACCGACAAGCAGATCAACGAGATCGCCAAGAACCTGCGGGAGGCGGTCGGCGCCAACACCGAGCAGATCACCTCGGCGGGCATCGAGGGCGTGACGGTCGTCGTCGAGGCGCTCACCGGCATTCTGCTGGCGGTCTTCTCGACCCTGTTCCTGCTCTACGACGGCAGGCGCATCTGGGAGTGGTCGCTCAAGCTCGTCCCGGCCGCGGCCCGTCCGGGCGTCGCCGGCGCGGGCCCGGCCGCGTGGCGGACGCTCACGGCGTATGTGCGCGGCACGGTGGTGGTGGCCCTGATCGACGCGATCTTCATCGGCCTGGGCATCTACTTCCTCGACGTGCCGATGGCGGTGCCGCTCGCCGTCTTCATCTTCCTGTTCTCCTTCATCCCGCTCGTCGGTGCGGTGGTGTCCGGAGCGCTGGCGGTGGTCGTCGCGCTCGTCACGCAGGGCGTGTTCACGGGCGTCATGACGCTGGTGGTGGTCCTGGCGGTGCAGCAGATCGAGGGACACATCCTCCAGCCGTTCATCCTGGGCCGCGCGGTGCGGGTCCATCCGCTCGCGGTGGTGCTGGCGGTCACCACGGGCGGCATGGTGGCCGGCATCGGCGGCGCGGTGGTCGCGGTGCCGCTGGTCGCGGTCGTCAACACCGTCGCCGTCTACCTGCGCGCGTACTCCCGGGAGGTGGCCGCACGACAGGCCGTCAGGCCCCGGGGCGCGACGGCGCTGTCCTCGGCGCAGGTCGGGACGCCGGCCCCCACCGGCACGGAACCGCCGGCTCCGGTGGAGGAGCGGCGGCCGGGGGACACGCGCACCCCGTAGCGGGAACCCGCCGCGCCGCCCGCACCGGGTCCCCGTACGGCAGCGGGCCCGCCCACCGCGAACGGTGGACGGGCCCGGTGCGCGGGCGGGCGCGGTGTCACTCCGCGAGGGCCGCCTCCGCGTCCAGCGTGGCGGCGACCGCCTCGATCACCGCGGCGATCTTGAACGCCTCCTGGATGACCTCGCGCTCCACGCCGGCCTTGCGCAGCACCTGCTCGTGGGAGTCGAGGCACATGCCGCAGCCGTTGATCGCGGAGACCGCGAAGGACCAGAACTCGAAGTCGACCTTGTCGACGCCCGGGTTGCCGATGACGTTCATCCGCAGACCGGCGCGCAGGTTGCCGTACTCGTGGTCCGACAGCAGGTGACGGGTGCGGTAGAAGACGTTGTTCATCGCCATCACCGCGGCGGCGGCCTTGGCGGCCGTGTACGCCTCCGGCGACAGGTTCGCCTTCGCCTCCGGCTCCAGCTCGCGCAGCACGATGGCCGAGCGCGAGGCGATCGCCGTCGACAGCACCGTGCCCCACAGCTGCTGGGCCGGGAGGCCGGAGTTGCCGATGACCGAGCCCAGGTTGAGCTTCAGGTCCTTGGCGTAGTCCGGTATGCGGGACTTCAGGGAGTCGAGCGACATGTCAGGTCACTCCCCGGCCAGCAGCGCGACCGGGTCCAGGGTCTCGTCGCCCTTGGTCCAGTTGCACGGGCAGAGCTCGTCGGTCTGCAGGGCGTCCAGGACCCGCAGGACCTCCTTCGGGTTACGGCCGACGGAGCCGGCGGTCACCATCGTGAACTGGATCTCGTTGTTCTGGTCGACGATGAACACCGCGCGCTTGGCGAAGCCGTCCTCGCCCTCGATGCCGAGGGCGCGCATCAGCTCGTGCTTGGAGTCCGCCATCATCGGGAACGGCAGGTCACGCAGGTCGTCGTGGTCCTTGCGCCAGGCGTGGTGGACGAACTCGGAGTCACCGGAGAAGCCGAGGATCTGGGCGTCACGGTCGGCGAACTCGTCGTTCAGCTTGCCGAAGGCCGCGATCTCGGTCGGGCACACGAAGGTGAAGTCCTTGGGCCATGCGAAGACGATCTTCCACTTGCCCTCGTAGGTCTTGTGGTTGATGGTCTCGAACTCCTTGCCCTTCTCCAGCGAGACGCAGGCGGTCAGTTCGAACTCGGGGAACTTGTCACCGACAGTGAGCACAGGCTCTCCTTGCAGCGAAGAAGCACCCATTTTACGGGTGTTTCCCATGGGTTGGACCTTATTGATGTTGGCACAGAGTGCATTGATGAGTGAAATAGCTACACTCGGTCGTGTTGATCGGAGGTAGCTATCAGTGACTGTGCGTAAAAGGCGCAGGCAGCCAAGCCTCGCGCAGTTGCGTGCTTTCGCCGCCGTGGCCGAGCATCTCCACTTCCGGGACGCCGCCGCGGCGATCGGGATGAGCCAGCCGGCCCTGTCGGGCGCCGTGTCGGCGCTGGAGGAGTCACTCGGTGTCACCCTCCTGGAGCGTACGACGCGCAAGGTCCTGCTCTCACCGGCCGGCGAGCGGCTCGCCGCCCGCGCCAAGTCGGTGCTGGCGGAGGTCGGAGCGCTGGTCGAGGAGGCGGACGCGCTGCAGGCGCCGTTCACCGGAGCGCTGCGGCTCGGGGTGATCCCGACGGTGGCTCCCTATCTGCTGCCCACGGTCCTGCGGCTGGTCCACGACCGCTATCCGCAGCTCGACCTCCAGGTGCACGAGGAGCAGACCGCCAGCCTGCTGGACGGGCTGACCGGCGGCCGGCTCGACCTGCTGCTGCTCGCGGTGCCGCTCGGGGTCCCGGGCGTGGTCGAGTTGCCGCTCTTCGACGAGGACTTCGTGCTGGTCACACCGCTCGAGCACGGGCTCGGCGGCCGCGAGGGCATCCCCCGCAAGGCGCTGCGCGAGCTCAACCTGCTCCTCCTGGACGAGGGCCACTGCCTGCGCGACCAGGCCCTCGACATCTGCCGGGAGGCCGGAAGCGCGGGAGTCGCGGCCACCACGACGGCGGCGGGACTGTCCACGCTCGTGCAGCTGGTCGCGGGCGGCCTCGGGGTGACGCTGCTGCCGCACACCGCCGTCCAGGTCGAGACCACCCGTTCCGGCCGGCTCCTCACCGGCCGCTTCGCCGACCCGGCCCCCGGCCGCCGCATCGCCCTCGCCATGCGCACGGGCGCGGCGAGGGCGGCGGAGTACGAGGAACTGGCGGCGGCACTGCGCGAGGCGATGCGGGACCTGCCGGTGCGGATCGTGCGGGACTGACCCGCGGCCCGCCCGGCGCCCCGCACGCCTCCCGCCCCCTTCGCCCCGGCGGGGCCGGGCTACTCCGTGCGCAGGCCGTCCGGGCGCATCATCCGCAGCAGGGGCGGCAGGCTCAGCAGGGTCACCACCACGACCACCGCCGCGCCGATCCCGGTCATCCGCAGCACGCTCGGCCAGTCCACGCGGACCGACGTCGCGGTCATCCGCAGCAGCACCGCGCCCAGCGTCACGCCCACCGCCGACGCCAGCAGCAGCCCCAGCCCGATCGGGACCGCCGTCTGCCACAGCACCGACAGGCTCAGCGTGCGCCGCCGGGTGCCGAAGGCGACCAGGGACGACAGCAGCTTGCGGCGTTCGCGCAACTGCTCCAGCTGGGAGACCAGCAGGCTGGCCCCGATCAGCGCGAGCACGGCCGTGGCGCCGACGAACAGGCCGGTGCGGATGGAGTCGAAGCGCTCGGAACGCTCGGTGGCGTACCAGGTGATCGGCTCGGTCATCGGGTTGATCCCGGCCGCCGCGTTGCGCACGTGCTCGAGGGCGTACGGCACCGATTCGTCGACCGCCAGGTACAGCTCCCCGCGGAGCTCCTCGGCCATGGCCTCGGGCAGCGCGCCCGGGGTCATCAGGAAGCCGTTGCGCCTGCTGCCGGTCGGGTCCTCGATCGCGTGGGCCCGCTTCACCTCCTCCGGGAGCGTCCAGGACAGGGCCTCGGGTCGGCCGGGGTCCTCGCCCGCCTCCAGGTACAGCTTCCGGCCGGGCTCGTTCAGGGCCGCGGTGTCCTCGTCGTAGTCGCCGCCGCTGAGCACGAACGCGTCACCGTCCCGGCAGCTCGGCAGTTCGGCCACCTCCCGCAGGGTGGCGCAGTCGCCCACGGTCAGCGACGCGCCGAGCATCGTTTCCTTCGGCGGCGGCGCGTCGTAGAGGTAGCCCTCGGACAGGGCGTGGACCTGCCGTACGCCCTCGGTCCGTTCCAGCTCCGCCGCGGCGGCGGGGAGCTCCACGCCCGCGGGCACCCTCACCTGCATCTGGGCCCGGGACACGTCGTAGCCGGTGGCCTCGGTGTAGTCGTCCTCCACTCCGGCGAACAGCATCTGCAGCGCGATCGCCCCGGCCACCGCCACCGCGATGCCGTTGACCATGCGGGCCGCCGCACCGCTGTTCAACTGCAGGCGACGCACCGCCAGTTGCCAGGACAGGCTGCCGGCGCCGAGCCGGGAGACGACCGCCTCGACGAACCACGGCAGCAGCGCGGTCACCCCGACGAGCAGACAGACGACGCCGCCGGTGACCAGGTACTGGTTGAAGGTCCCGTTCTCCCGGCCCTGGCCGATCATGGGCGTGAGCAGGCCGACGCCGGCCAGCGGCAGCAGCAGCCGCCACCACAGCCGGCGCCGCGCGGGACGCGCCGTGCGCACCACGCCCAGCGGTTCGATGACCACTCCGCGCAGCGCGAGCAGCGTCACCAGCACCGCGGCCGCCGGGACCGCCACCGCGACCAGCAGGGCCAGCAGCGGCGAGGGGTTCAGATAGCTGGGGAACACGCTGACGCCGAACACCTCGAAGGAGGCGGCGACCTCACGCCCGATCAGGAAGAAGCCGGTGCCGAGGACCAGTCCGAGCAGTGCCCCCGCGAGCGCCTCGCCCGCGGCGATCCGCCGGGTCGCCCGGCTGTCGGAGCCGACCAGCCGCAGCGCCGCCAGCCTGCGGTCGCGCCGCTCGCCGCCGAACCGCACGGCCGCGGCGATGAACACGGCGACCGGCATCAGCAGCACCACGAAGACGACCAGGACCAGCAGGAGCAGGACCGGGTCCAGCTCCGTCTCCGGCTGATCGGGGCCGCCGAACGCGTCGATGCGGGCCACCATGGAACGGTCGATCCGCTCCGCGAGCCCCTCGGCACCGGCGTAGTAGGCGAGTTCCCGCGAGCCGACGAGCCCCTGCTCGCCGATCGTGCCCACCACGTCGTACGGGAGCCGTTCGCGCAGCAGCTCGCCGCGGTCGGAGTCCAGCAGCTCCTTCAGCGCCGGGGAGACGACCATCGCGCCGGCCGCCGGGAACTCCTCCACACCGGGCGGCAGCGGTGCCCGGGCGCCGTCCGGGTCCAGCAGCCGGCCGCGGACCTGCCGGTCCAGATAGGTGGTGTCGACGTCCGCGATGACCAGGGTGTCGTCCGCCGCGGGCATGGTCTGCTGGAGGTAGGTGTGGTCGCGGCGTGCCTCCTCGCGCCGGTCGCGCTCCGCCAGCGCGTTCGGCAGGGCGGTGGTGAGCAGCAGCAGGGCCACCCCCAGTCCGACGCCGACGGCGGTGAGCACCGCCCTGACCCACCCCTCGCGTCCGCCGGCGAAGGCGAACCGGGTCCCCATCATCAGATCCCGGGCCCACTGCCCGGCACTCATACGGCGCGCTCCATGTCCCGGGACTTCCCGTCGCGCACGACGATCTCGCGGTCGGAGTACGCGGCCACCCGCGCCTCGTGGGTGACGAGGACGACGGCGGCGTTGGTGGACCGGGCGGCCTCGGTGAGCAGTTCCATCACGCGCTCGCCGTTGAACGAGTCCAGCGCACCGGTCGGCTCGTCGGCGAACACCACCCGCGGGCTCGTGACCAGGGCCCTGGCCACGGCGACCCGCTGCCCCTGGCCGCCGGAGACCTCGCCGGGCCGCTTCCTGCGGACGTCGTCGACCTCCAGGCGCTCCAGCCAGGTCAGCGCCGCCCGCTCGGCCTCCTTGCGGGGGGCGCCGTTCAGCCGCAGCGGCAGGGCGACGTTCTCCACACAGGTCAGCTCCGGCACGAGCTGCCCGAACTGGAAGACGAAGCCGAACTCCGAGCGCCTGAGCGCACTGCGCCCGGCGTCGTTCATCGCGGTCAGCTCGCGCCCGTTGTACAGGATCGACCCGGAGTCGGGCATGACGATGCCGGCGAGGCAGTGCAGCAGCGTCGACTTGCC
>NZ_MSGP01000676.1 GCF_002078235.1 Streptomyces viridosporus | reverse complement strand
CGGCCGACGCGGTGGTGCGGCACGTACGGCGGGTGAGGCGTGCGGGCGACGTCGTGGTCGTGTCCGTGCACTGGGGATCCAACTGGGGGTACCGCGTTCCCCGCGAGCAGACCCGTTTCGCGCACGCCCTGGTGGACGGCGGCGTCGATCTCGTCCACGGGCACTCCTCGCACCACCCCCGCCCCGTCGAGGTGCACCGGCAGAGGCTGGTCCTGTACGGCTGCGGCGACTTCATCGACGACTACGAGGGCATCGGCGGCTACGAGGAGTACCGCGACGACCTCCGGCTCGCCTACTTCGTCACGCTGGCGGCGGACACCGGCCGGTTCCTCGGCCTGCGCATGGTGCCCCTGCGTTCCCGGCGCATGCGGCTGGAGCCCGCCCCGCACCGGGACGCCTCCTGGGTGCGCGCGACCCTCGACCGCGTCAGCGTCGGCGTGCGTCCGGTCCTCGAGCCCGACGACACGCTCTCGCTGCGCCCGCCCGCCGCGGAGACCGGCCCGTGAACCGCCGGTGCCGGCCGACGCCGCTCCCCGGGACGGGCGCCGCCGTCCGCCGTCAGCGCACCGGTGGCAGCGGGGGAGCCGCGAGGGCGGCGAGCAGGCGGTCCGCCGGGAGCGCCGGCACGGTCCGGCCGCCGAAGCCGGTGGTCGTCGTCGCGGCGAGCAGGGAGTTGAGCACCGCTTCCTCGACCCCGTCGAGGACCGCTTCGAACAGCGGCCCCAGTGCGGCGTCCGCCACGGGGGCGCCGGCACCGGGTCGCGTACCGAACGCCACGGCGTAGTCGCCGCTGCCGTGGCTGTAGGCCGCACCCGTGCGGGCCAGGGCGAACACCGCGCGCCGCGCGACACGGGTGAGCTGCCGGGCGTCGAGCGGGGCGTCCGTGGCCACCACGATCATGCAGGAGCCGGTCTCCGCGGCCGGCTCGGGGCCGCCGGCGTCGAGGCCCAGGGACCGCGGGGTGACGGTGCGGCCGAGCACCCGCAGGGTGCCGCCGAAGTTCGCCTGCACCAGGACGCCCACCGTGAAGCTCCGGCCGCCCAGCTCCGGGGTGCGTGAGGCGGTCCCGATGCCGGCCTTGAAACCCAGGGCGACCATGCCTGTCCCCGCGCCGACGCAGCCCTCGGCCACCGGCCCGCCGGACGCCGCGTCGAGGGCGGCCCGGACGTGCTCCTCGTGGACGGGCCGGGCGCGGATGTCCGACAGGAAGCCGTCGTTGCACTCCCCCACGACGGGGTTGAGGCTCTGCACCTCCTCGCATCCGGGCCGTTCGAGCATCCAGCCGACGAGGGCGTCGGCGACGCGGAAGGCCGACAGGGTGGAGGTGAGCAGTACCGGGGTCTCCAGCGCGCCCAGTTCGGTGAGCTGGGTCGTGCCGATGAGCTTGCCGTAGCCGTTGCCGGTGAACACCCCCGCGGGCAGCGGTGCACGGGGGCCGACGGCATCGGGCACGACGGCGGTGACTCCGCTGTGCACGTCGGGCTGCCGGCGGACGGTGGTGTGCCCGACGCGGACGCCCGGTACATCGGTGATCGCGTCGAGGGGCCCGGTGGCGGTGTGCCCGACGACGATGCCGAGGTCACGGGCCCGGCGCCGCGGGCCGGGTGCGGAGTGCGGATGAGCCAGTGGTTCCATACGGCCGAACGGTACGCGTCCTGCCCTTCGGGGGGATCGCCTGCCAGAATCCTTCCGGGCGGCTCCGCCGTGACGTCCGCACACGCGCTCCTCGGGGGGGACGATCCGTCATGACGCGACCGGCACGACCGATCCCCGGGCGACGTCCGCGTCCCCCCGTCGACGGCCCGCCCCACCCGGACGAGAGGCTGCGGCCGTCATGACCGCCGAACGCGAGATCACCGCCCCGGTCGACCTGTGCCTGCCCGACGGCCGGCTCAACCCCGCCGCGGTCGGCTGGACCCGGCGCCCGCCGCACCGCTCGAACCTGCGCGGCTGGGGACGGGCCAAACGCTGGGAGTACTGGGGCGTCGTCACCCCCTCGCACATCGTCGGCCTGGTCGTCTCCTCGCTCGACTACGCCGGACTGCACGGCGTCTACGTCCTGGACCGGTCGACCGGCCGCGAACGGTCCGAGGACGTCGTGACGCCGCTGGCGCGCGGCGTCCGCGTGCCCGGGCACCGCGGCGCCGGGACGGCCTCGGCCCGGGGCGGCGGTGTGACGATCGAACTCGTCCGGCACCCGGCGGGCACCGCCATCAGCGCCGTCGCCCCCGGCATCGCCCTGCAGGCCGAGGTCCCGCTGCCGGACGGCCACGAGTCGCTCGGCGTCGTCGTGCCCTGGAGCGGGCGCCGCTTCCAGTACACCGTGAAGGACCTCGGCCGTCCCGTGCGCGGACTCCTCACGCTCGGTTCACGGCGGTTCCCGATCGGCGGGCCCGACTGCTTCGCCGTCCTCGACCACGGGCGCGGCAAGTGGCCGTACGCCGTCACCTGGAACTGGGCCGCGGGCTGCGGTCCCGGACGCGCCGTCCAGCTCGGCGGCACGTGGACCGACGGGACCGGTGTGACCGAGAACGCCCTGTTCGTCGACGGCCGCCTCCACAAGATCGGCGACGAGCTGACCTGGACCTACGACCGCGCGGACCGGCTGCGTCCCTGGCGCATCACCGGGCCCCGGGTGGAGGCCGGGTTCCACCCCTTCCACGAGAGGTCCGCCAGGACCGGACTGGGGGTGGTGGCCAACGAGACGCACCAGTGTTTCGGCCGCTTCACGGGGCGGGCGCGGGCCGACGACGGCACCTGGGTGGAGCTCGACGGGCTCACCGGATGGGCGGAGGAGGTGCGCAACCGGTGGTGAGGGACGCCCGCGCCGCCGCGGGACCGGCCCGGGCGCACGGGCCCGGACCGTGGAGGGCGCCGCCCGCGCCCCGGTGAGCGACGGTCAGACGGGGACCGCCCGTCCCGGGGGCACCGGGGCGCCGGCCGGTCCGAGGTCCCCCGCGGGCCTCGGCACGTCGTGCGGGCCGGCCGGCGGCAGGTCGTGGCGGAGGTGTTCGGCCGGCAGCCCGGCCCGGGTGAGAGCGGCCGTCACCGCCCGGACCATCTCCGGGGGCCCGGCCACCAGGGTGCGGCCGGCCGGCAGAGGGCCGCTTCCGGTCACCGCGTGGACCAACCGGTCGTATCCGCCCTCCCCCGGGGCCCCGCCCGTCACCGGCACCACGGTCAGCCACGAGCGGCGCTGTTCGAGTCCGGTCAGGTACTCGGCGTCGTACAGGCCGAGGAGCGCGTCGGCCCCCACGAAGAGGCGCACCCGGCGCACCCGGTGCCCGGGCACCTGCCGCACGCGGCCCTCCCACTCCTGCAGCAGCGCCTTCATCGCGGCCCAGCCGGTGTCCCAGGCCACCAGCTGCAGTCCGCCGAACGGTTCCTCGCCGAGCGCCAGGTTCCCCTTCGGCGGCCCGATCCGCACCTCGTCCCCGACGCCGGTGTGGCGCACCAGGGCCTCGCTCACTCCCCCGGGCCCGGTGCGGCGGACGTGGAACTCCAGCTCCCCGTCCCGGCCGGGCACGCCGGCCGGATAGTACGGGCGCCAGGTGTGCGGCAGCCGCGCGGACTCCAGCGCCACGTACTGACCGGCCCGGTAGCGGAACGTCTCGTGCGGCCGGACGCGGAGCACCGCGAGGTCCGGACCGCGGAGCCGGTGCTCCGTCACCGTGGCGCGCCAGAAAGGCGGTTCGCGCAGCGCGGCCTCCGCGCCCCGCACCATGGCCGCCACGCCGAACCGCAGCATCCGCACCCACGCCTGCTCGAGTTCCGCGGTCCAGTGCTCACCGGCCCGTACCCGCAGGGCCTCGCACAGTGCCGTCTCGAACGCCGCGTACTGCGCCGGGCGCAGACCGAGCCTGCGGTGGTCGCGGCCCAGTCGGGTGAAGGTCTCGGTGATCTCGTCGGGCCGGTCCAGGTGTTCGATCAGGAACCACAACGCCCTTGCGAGATGGGCCTGCTGGAACTCCATCGAGGCGGGGAAGAGCGACCGCAGCGAGGGGTGCCGCGCGAACAGGGCCCGGTACAGATGGGTGATCAGCTCGTCGAACGGGGCCACCAGGTCCAGGTCGCGCATGATGGTCCGCCGGTCGGCGTCCCCGTCGTACGGTTCCCCGGCCGGGGCGCCGACGGCACCTCCGGCGTCCGCGGTGTTCCCCGGGGAGAGCAGGTGCCGGCGCAGGCGCATCGCCTCGTGCCGGGCCAGGAGTGTGTGGTAGTTCCCGTCGTTCGCGCCCATGGTCAGCACCCCCTCGGCGTCTCGTGTCCCGCGCCGGTGAACCACCCGGCGCACAGGACCGGGCGGGCCGGCGCGCCGTCCGAGAACCGGCAGAACCATCGAGGCATCGGTGAACTCCCAAGAAGTGTGCAGGGGGTGGCAGACGGATCCGTGGTGAACGGAAGGCGCTCCACCCGGTGAAACCGCAGGTCAGTATGGCATCGGGGACATATGCCCCCATGGCCCCGGTGATCAGGGCCGTTGGGCCCTGGACGGGAGGAACGGGCCGGGGTACGGGGCGAGTTCGCCGGCGAGCGGTGCGGTCCGGCGCTCCGCGGCGCACGTGCGCGCACCGTTCTCCCCGGTCCTTTGCGGTCTCGCGCACGAGGACGCGGCGCCCCGGGCGGGCGGAGGATCACCCACCGGTCACGACGGGCCCCTGTCGTGGCCTCTTCGAGACACATCCGCAACGCCCCGTACCGCACGTTCCGGCCCGCTCCGGCGTCACAGTCGCAGGAGCCGATGTCGACGAACCGAGGGGGAACGGATGAGGAAGCGGCACGGGACACGACGGCCGGCCGGGGCACTGCTGGCGTTCACCGTGGCGAGCGGCCTGCTGCTCGCCGGGTGCAGCGGGACGAGCGACGACAGCCGGGCGAGCGACGGCGCGTACGGCCACAAGAGGGGCGGCCCGGTCCCGTTGCCCGCCCCCGACCGCGGCGAACGGTACGAGGGGGAAGGGGACTCCCGCGAGGCCGACCCCGAACGCGACCTCGTGTCCACCTTCGCCCTCGACGTCGACACCGCCTCCTACGGCTACGCCCGCCGCACGCTCGCCGAGGGCCGGCTGCCCGATCCGGCGACCGTCCGCCCCGAGGAGTTCGTCAACAGCTTCCGGCAGGAGTACGAACGTCCCGGCGGTGACGGGTTCACGGTCACCGTGGACGGCGCCCGCACCGACGAGGACGGCTGGAGCCTGGTCCGCGTGGGCCTGGCCACCCGGTCCGCGGCGCCGGGCGGCGAACGTCCGCCCGCGGCCCTCACGTTCGTCGTCGACACCTCGGGCTCGATGGCCGAACCGGGGCGCCTCGACCTCGCCCGGAAGTCCCTCGCCGTGATGACGGACCGGCTGCGCGACGACGACTCGGTCGCCCTCGTCACCTTCAGCGACGAGGCGGAGACCGTCCTGCCGATGACCCGTCTCGGCGGCAACCGCGACGAGGTCCACGAGGCCGTCGACAGCCTGGAGCCGGACCGCTCCACCAATCTCGGCGCCGGGGTGGAGACCGGGTACGAGACCGCCGTCGAGGGGCTGCGCGAGGGCGCCACCAACCGGGTCGTCCTCGTCTCCGACGCCCTCGCCAACACCGGCGAGACCGACGCCGACGCGATCCTCGAACGCATCTCCCGTTCCCGCCGCGAACACGGCATCACCCTCTTCGGCGTCGGCGTCGGCAGCGACTACGGCGACGCCCTCATGGAGCGCCTCGCCGACCGGGGCGACGGCCACACGGTGTACGTGTCCGGGGAAGAGGACGCCCGCGAGGTCTTCGGCGAACGGCTGCCCCGTGCCGTCGAACTGACCGCCCGTGACGCCAAGGCCCAGGTCGCCTTCGACCCGGCCACGGTCGCCGAGTTCCGCCTCGTCGGCTACGACAACCGCCGCGTCGCCGACGACGACTTCCGCGACGACCGCGTCGACGGCGGCGAGGTCGGCCCCGGCCACACCGTCACCGCCCTGTACGCGGTGCGCACCCTCCCCCGCTCCCGGCTCCGCCCGAGCGGGGGAACCTCCAGCGGCGCCGGCGGCCACCTGGTCACGGCCACCGTCCGCTGGCTCGACCCCGACACCCGTGCGCCCCACGAGGAGACCGGCGGGATGGAGACCGGCGACCTCGACGACTCCGTGTGGACGGCTGACCGCGGCCTGGCCCTCACCGCGACCGCCGCCTACTTCGCCGACGCCCTGCGCTCCTTGGGCCACCGCCACAGCGCCCTGCCCGGCGCCCCGGAGCTGGGTGAACTCTCCGAGCGTGCCGCCGAACTGGCGGAGCGGACCGAGGACGAGGACGTCCGCGATCTGGCCGAGGCGATCCGCACCGCGGACCGCCTGAGCTGACCCGCCCCATTGACTGATCCTTACGCACCGGTAAGTTGACTCCCGAGTAAGTAACTGGACGGGACCGCACCAGCACGACCGCATCAGCCGCGACCGGGAGCCGCCATGGGCGTACGCAGGGATCTGAAACGAGCGAAACGACGCACCGGCCTGGCGGGCCGCACCCGGGTCGAGACCGTCAGGGACGAGCACGGCGTCGTCCGCGAGGCGCGGACGGCGCCCCTCGCCCCGCGGCCCGCCGCCGGCAGCACGGCCGACATCCCCTTCACCAACGCCGCCGAGGCACCGGACGCGGTCGTCCTGCGCCGGGAGCGGCAGGGCGGTTGGCAGCCGGTCACGGCGGCGGCCTTCGCCCGGGAGGTCACCGCCGTGGCCAAGGGGCTGATCGCCGCCGGTCTCGCGCCGGGCGAGCGGGTGGCCGTGATGTCCCGCACCCGCTACGAATGGACCGTCCTGGACTTCGCGATCTGGTCCGCCGGCGGCCAGAGCGTCCCCGTGTACGCCACCTCCTCCGCGGACCAGGTGGAGTGGATCGTCCGCGACTCCGGCGCCCGCTACGTCGTCACCGAGACCCCGGACAACACCGCCACCGTCACCGCCGCCACCGCCGCCCATCCCGCTCCCCCGCGCCTGTGGGAACTGGACGCGGACGCCCTCGCCGACCTCACCGCGCTCGGCCGGGACGTCCCCGACGAGGAGGTCGCCCGGCGCCGCGCCGCCCTGACCCCCGACACGACCGCCACGCTCTGCTACACCTCCGGCACCACCGGACGTCCCAAGGGCTGCGTCCTGACCCACGCCAACCTGCACGCCGAGGCGGCCTGGCCGGTGACCTCCTTGAAGACGGGGTGCAGCAGTTCGACGGTGTTGGCCGCCTCGGCGTGCAGGTT
>NZ_MSGP01000675.1 GCF_002078235.1 Streptomyces viridosporus | reverse complement strand
GCCGCACCACCGCGTCGGCCGTGGCGGCCGACAGGTCGGGGACGCGGGCGACGCCGGGGAGGGCGGCGGTCGCCGCCCAGTCGGGCGGGATGCCGCTGGAACCCGCTCCGAGGGCGAGGACGAGGACACGGCCGCCGGCACCGGCCGGTACGGCCACCGGCCGGTACGCCTCCTCGGCGCTCCGCCCGGCGCCCGCCGTCCGCAGGCCCGCGCGCTCCAGGGTGTCCAGCGTCTCCTCCAGGCCCGCCCGGCCGAAGTCCAGCACGTGGTTGTTGGCCAGGACGCAGACGTCGGGCCGGGCCACGGTGAGGGCGGGCACGTTGGCCGGATGCATGCGGTAGTGGACCGCCTTGCCGGGCGCGAACGCGCCACCGCGCGTGACGGATGTCTCGAGGTTGACGATCCGGACGTCGGGGGCGGCGGTCTCCAGCAGCCGGAGCGCCTCACCCCACGGCCAGGACGGCGGCACGGGGGCCGGGATCGGGCCGTTGACCGACTCGGCCATGCGCACGTAGGACCGGGCGTCCGTGACGTAGTCCTCCCGCAGCGCGGGGTCGCCGGGCCGGTCGAGGATCTGGTCGACGCCCCGCCCGAGCATCACGTCGCCGCACAGGAACAGGGTGACCACGGCGCCGCTGGCCATGTGTCAACGGTAGGAGCTTCCGCGGGAGAGCGCGTACCGCTGTGCGTCCCCTGTACGGGCCGGCTCCCCGCCCCTTCGGCCGCCGCGGGCCCTCACCGGATCAGGCACCAGTACCCGCCGTGGTGGCCGATGCCGATCCGGCTGCTCCGCGGGACCAGGCCGGGGTCCGGCCGGCCCACGGCTGCCATCGAGCAGGCAGGGTCACCGACGGTGCCGGCGGCGGCCATGCGCCGGGCGGCGGCCACCGCGGCCGAGGAGGTGTACCACGTGGTGGTCGCCGGTTCACCGCCCACGGCCGTCGGCGTCGGCGCCGCCACCGACGGCTTCTGAGCGGAGGGCGCCGGCGTGGATGCCGGAACGGATGGCGTGGATGCCGGAACGGATGGCGTGGGCCTCAGGGCGGGCGCCGTCGGCCTGGGCGTCGGAGCGGGTGACGCCGGGGCGGGAGCCGACGGCTTCGGTTGCGCCTTCGGTGTCCGCGCCGTCGCGGTCCGCCGGGGCGGCGCCGAGGGTTCGGCCGCCGCGGACCGTGTCGGTGCGGGCGTGGGCGTCGCCTTCGGGGGGCGTACGGCCGACGTGGTGACCGGCGTCGGGCGCGGTGCCGGTTGTCGGGGTGCGGTTTGGCGGGGTGTCGGTTGTTGGGGTGTGGTCGGGCGG
>NZ_MSGP01000674.1 GCF_002078235.1 Streptomyces viridosporus | reverse complement strand
CGATCACCGACGAGGCCGAGGAGAACCTCGGCCTCGTCGTCGTACGACCGCGCTCCACGCACCGTCCGGCGGTGCACCGGCCGAGTCTCAGCGGGCGGCCGGGGCCAGGGGTTCGAGGGCGCAGTCGGTGATCCGGGGGGCTCGCCCGGTGTCGTCGACGTCCACCCGGGCGGTCGCCGTGTCGTCGCCGGCCACCTCGACCCGCTGCGACCGGGAGACGACCTTCGCGCCGGACGCGTTCTCGAAGACCACGGTGACGGTGAAGACGCCGGCGACGGCGTTGGGGTTGGTGACCTCGACGGTGGCGTACGGGGCCTTCTTCGAGGCGCAGCTCAGCAGCTCCACGGTGGCGTCCTGCAGGGACGAGGACCCGTTCCCGCTGCCGCTGCTGCCGCCGGAGCCGTTGCTTCCCTCGTCGTAGTCGCTGCCGTTGCCGTAGTCGTAGGCGTCGTCATCGTCATCGTCGTCGTACCGGTGCGAGCCGCCGCTCGAACCCGACGACGAGTCGTGGTTCTGGCTGGAGCTGCTGCACCCGCCGCCTCCGCCCCCGTCGCCGCTGCCGCCGTGGCCGCGTCCGGTCGAGAAGCCGGTGAGGCCGAGGACGACGAGTGCCGAGACCGCGGTGAGCTTGAGTGTGTTCCCCCGAGGATTCATGGCCGTCAGGCTATCGACCTCCGTGTCACGGACATGTCGCTGTCTGGCCACCGTCGCGTACCCGGCGTAGCGTCTGCGGTGGGAGCGGTGGGCGGACCGTTCCCCGCAGTGACGGCCGCCGTCCGACCCCTTCCGTTGCACCGGTACGACGGCCGTCCCGCACCGCCCGGCACCGGACCGCACCGGGCCGGTCCGTACCGCCCCGCACCGGTCCGCGCCGGCCTACGCGGTCCGCGCCGTCCCCGTCCCCTTCTCCGCGTCCAGCGCGTACACGCAGCGGTCCTTGCTGCACGCGTAGACGACGCCGTCCCGCACGACCGGGGAGCCGGTGATCTCGCCGCCGGTGGCCAGCTTCCACCTCAGGCGGCCGTCGTCGGCCTTGAGGGTGTAGAGGAGGTGGTCCGTGGAGCCGAAGTGGATGCGGCCCTCGGCGACCGCCGGGGAGCCCACGATGTCGCCGCCGGACTGGAAGCGCCACTTGGGCGTGCCGGTGACCGCGTCCAGGGTGTACAGGCCCTTGCCGCTGCCCACGTGGACGTGGCCGGCGGCGACCAGGACCGGCTCGACGGAGGCGCGGGACTCGGTGGCGATGCGCCAGCGGTCGCGGCCGTCGGTGGCGTCGAGGGCGTAGACGGTGCCGAGGTAGTCGGCGAGGTAGAGACCGCCGCCGGTGACGGCCGGGCCCGGGACGAAGGCGGGCGGGGAGAGGAAGACCGCCGGGGCCTCGAAGTGCCAGCGGACGTGCCCGCCGACGACGTCGAGGGCGATGACGCGCGTGCCCGCGGAGACGTAGACGTAGCCGTCGGAGGCGTGGGTGAGACGGATCGGGACGCCGCCGCAGGAGGCCGCGTCGCCGATGGGGTACGACCAGCGCTCGTCGCCGGTGCGGGCGTCGAGGGCGCGCAGACGGGCTTCCTGCCAGACGTAGACGGTGCCGTCGTGGACGGCGGGGCCCGCCTCGGGGGACTCGAAGTCGGTCTGGCAGCCGGTGATCTCCCACAGCTTCTGGCCGGTGGACGCCTCCCAGGCCTGGACGCCGCCGCCGCGGGTGCCGGTGACGACGGTGCCGCGGTCGGCCTGGAGGGAGTACACCCAGGCGTCCGTGGACAGCCGCCACAGGTCGCCGCCCTCGCGGGCCTCCAGGGCGTAGAGGGTGGGGCCGTCGGAGGCGTGGATGCGGCCCTCGGCGAC
>NZ_MSGP01000673.1 GCF_002078235.1 Streptomyces viridosporus | reverse complement strand
TCCGCCAGCTCCCGCTCGGCCGGCAGCCGCTCCCCGCCCACCACCAGGCCCAGGCGCAGGACCTGGAGGATCTGCTCCAGCGCCTCCTCGAAGCCGTTGCCCGCGCGGACCGGTCGCAGCACCGGCGCGAGGCGGTCCCCGACCGCGCCGCCCCCGTTCTCCGGCATATGGCCGTGCCCCCTTCCCAAGCAATGGTTCGCGGCAATACCTTATGGCTCCCGGCCGGCCGAAGAAGCCCGAGGAGGCTCTCCCGTGGCAGACCGCACACCCCCGCTCGGTGTCGAGGAGCTGCACGCCCTCGTCGCGGGCGGCGAGATCGACACCGTCGTCCTGGCCTTCCCCGACATGCAAGGGCGGCTCCAGGGCAAGCGGTTCGCCGCGCGCTTCTTCCTCGACGAGGTCCTCCGGCACGGCACCGAGGGCTGCAACTACCTGCTCGCCGTCGACGCCGACATGAACACCGTCGACGGCTACGCGATGTCCTCGTGGGAGACCGGCTACGGCGACTTCGCCATGTACCCCGACCTCGCCACCCTGCGCCGCGTGCCCTGGAACGAGGGCACCGCCCTGGCCGTCGCCGACCTCGCCTGGGACGACGGCTCCCCGGTCGTCGCCGCCCCCCGGCAGGTACTGCGCCGCCAGCTGGACCGCCTCGCCGCGCTCGGCTACACCGCCCAGGTCGGCACCGAGCTGGAGTTCATCGTCTTCCGGGACACCTACGAACAGGCCTGGGACGCCGGCTACCGGGGACTCACCCCGGCCAACCGGTACAACGTCGACTACTCGGTGCTCGGCACCGGCCGCGTCGAGCCCCTGCTGCGCCGCATCCGCAACGAGATGGCCGGCGCCGGACTCACCGTCGAGTCCGCCAAGGGCGAGTGCAACCCGGGCCAGCACGAGATCACCTTCCGCTACGACGAGGCCCTGGTCACCTGCGACCAGCACGCGGTCTACAAGACCGGCGCCAAGGAGATCGCCGCCCAGGAGGGCGTCTCGCTCACCTTCATGGCCAAGTACGACGAGCGCGAGGGCAACTCCTGCCACATCCACCTCTCCCTCGCGCACGTCGACGGCGCCACCGCCATGCCGGACTCCGCCGAGGAGCCGGACGCCATGTCCGAGGTCATGCGCCGCTTCCTCGCCGGGCAGCTCGCGGCGCTCCGCGAGTTCTCCCTGCTCTACGCCCCGCACATCAACTCCTACAAGCGGTTCCAGCCGGACTCCTTCGCCCCGACCGCCGTCGCCTGGGGACGCGACAACCGCACCTGCGCCCTGCGCGTGGTCGGCCACGGCCGCTCCCTGCGCTTCGAGAACCGGCTCCCCGGCGGCGACGTCAACCCGTACCTCGCGGTGGCGGGCATGGTCGCGGCCGGCCTGTACGGCATCGAGCAAGGGCTCGAACTGCCCGAGCCCTGCCCCGGCAACGCCTACGCCGCGGCCTTCGAACGCGTCCCCACCACCCTGCGCGAGGCCGCCGAGCTGTGGGAGACCAGCGCGATCGCCAAGGCCGCCTTCGGCGACGAGGTCGTCGCGCACTACCGCAACATGGCGCGCGTCGAGATCGACGCCTTCGACGCCGCGGTCACCGACTGGGAGCGGCGCCGCTCCTTCGAACGCATGTGAGGCCCGCCGTGTCCCACGAGCCACCGGAGTCACCCGCACTCCAGGTACGCAACCCCGCGACCGAGGAGGTGATCGCCACCGTCCCGGCGGCGACGGCCGCCGACGTCGACGCCGCCGTGACGCGCGCCGCCCGCGCGCAGACCGCCTGGGCCGCCCTCGCGCCCGGCGACCGGGCCCGGCTGCTGCGCCGCTTCGCCGCCGCCGTCGACGGGCACACCGAGGAACTGGCCCGCCTGGAGGTCCGCGAGGCCGGCCACACCCTCGGCAACGCCCGCTGGGAGGCGGGCAACGTCCGCGACCTGCTCGACTACGCGGCCGGGGGAGTGGAACGCCTGACCGGCCGTCAGATCCCGGTCCCCGGGGGCGTGGACGTCACCTTCCTCGAACCGCTCGGCGTCGTCGGCGTCATCGCCCCCTGGAACTTCCCGATGCCCGTCGCCGCCTGGGGCACCGCGCCCGCGCTCGCCGCCGGCAACGCGGTGCTCCTCAAGCCCGCCGAGGCCACCCCCCTCACCGCCCTGCGCCTGGCCGAACTGGCCCTCGCGGCGGGGCTCCCCGAAGGGCTGTTCCAGGTGCTCCCCGGCCACGGGCCCGTCACCGGCAACGCGCTCGTCGAGCACCCCGGAGTGGCGAAGATCGTGTTCACCGGGTCGACGTCCGTGGGCAGACGGGTGTGGGCCCGGGGCGCGGCGCACCTCAAGCGCGTCACCCTCGAACTCGGCGGCAAGAGCCCCAACATCGTCTTCGCCGACGCCGACCTGGAGGCCGCCGCGGCCGCCGCCCCCATGTCCTTCCTCGACAACGCCGGCCAGGACTGCTGCGCCCGCACCCGCATCCTCGTGCAGCGCGACGTCCACGACCGCTTCCTCGGCCTCCTCGCCCCCGCGATCGAGTCCGTCCGGGTCGGCGACCCGGCCGACGAGCACGTCCAGATGGGCCCGCTGATCTCCGGGCCCCAGCTGGACCGGGTCCGCTCCTACGTCACCGACGACCTCGACGGCATCCGCGGCAAGGCCCCCGAGGGCCCCGGCCACTGGTTCCCGCCCACCGTCCTCACCGGCGTCGAACCGCACGCGCGGGTGGCCGTCGAGGAGGTCTTCGGCCCCGTCGCCGTGGTCCTCCCGTTCGACGACGAGGCCGACGCCGTACGCCTGGCCAACGCCACCGACTACGGCCTGTCCGGCTCGATCTGGACCCGGGACGTCGGCCGCGCCCTGCGCGTCTCCCGGGCCGTCCGCGCGGGCAACCTGTCCGTCAACTCGCACTCCAGCGTCCGCTACTGGACCCCCTTCGGCGGGTTCAAGCAGTCCGGCGTCGGACGGGAGCTCGGCCCGGACGCCCTGGCCGCCTTCACCGAGACCAAGAACGTCTTCATCAGCACGGAGAGCACGCGGAACACGGAGGGCCCCGCACAGTGAGCGCAGAGACTTCCCGGACCCCGGACACCGTCTGCCGCCGCCTGGTCGGCCGGACCGCCGTCGTCACCGGAGCGGGCAGCGGCATCGGCCTCGCCGCCGCCCGCCGGCTCGCCTCCGAGGGCGCCCACGTCGTCTGCGGCGACGTCGACGAGGCACGCGGCAAGGCGGCCGCCGAGGAGACCGGCGGGATCTTCGTCGACGTCGACGTCACCGACCCCGGGCAGGTCGAGGCCCTGTTCCGAGCGGCCCACGACACCTACGGCAGCGTCGACGTCGCCTTCAACAACGCCGGCATCTCCCCGCCCGACGACGCCTCCATCCTGGAGACGGGACTGGAGGCCTGGAAGCGCGTCCAGGAGGTGAACCTCACCTCCGTCTACCTGTGCTGCAAGGCCGCCCTCCCCCACATGCGGCGCCAGGGCAGGGGCTCGATCATCAACACCGCG
>NZ_MSGP01000672.1:454-680 GCF_002078235.1 Streptomyces viridosporus | reverse complement strand
GGACGGTGGCGCAGGCGGTGAGCGCGGTGCCCAGGACGCATACGGCCGCCGCCCGTCGTACCAGGATGATCACCACATGAAGATATGATGATCTTTACGGTGTTCTGTCCGGTACGGAGCAGGACGCGGCCGGGGTCACCCGGCCGGGGCACGCCCCTCCGCGTCGCCCCCGATGTGCCGCCGCTCCAGCGGCCTGGTCGCCGGCCCCTGGACGACCTTGCCGTCG
>NZ_MSGP01000672.1:0-418 GCF_002078235.1 Streptomyces viridosporus | reverse complement strand
CGTCGGCGCGGACCACGGCACCCTCGCCGGGGGGCAGGGCCTCCACCGGCGGGGAGGGGCGCAGCCGGTCGCCGACGAAGTGCCGGGCGACCTCGGCCTGGGTCTTGAGGAAGGACGGCGCCTCGCGGACGGCCGGAGCCAGCCGGCGCGGGTCGTACAGCCCGCTCCACGCGCGCTCCTCGCCGGTGATCTGCGCGGTGAGCAGCAGGCTCGCCATCATCCCGCCACTCATGCCCCAGCCGGCGAAGCCGGTCGCGACGTAGGCGTGCCGGGCGCCGTGGTGCAGCGGGCCGACCAGCGGCACGGTGTCGGTGGGGCTGTTGTCCTGGGTGGCCCAGCGGTGGGTGAGTTCCACGTCGGGGAAGTGCTCGCGGGCCCAGGCGGCCAGACGGTCGAAGCGGGCCCGGGTGTCGCCCGT
>NZ_MSGP01000671.1 GCF_002078235.1 Streptomyces viridosporus | reverse complement strand
GCGTACCGGGTGGTGCAGGAGGCGTTGACGAACGTCCACAAGCATGCGGCGGGTGCGAAGACGTACGTGCGGCTCGCGCACCGGGTGTCGGAGATCGCGATGCAGGTGGAGAACGAGCCGCCGCAGGAGGCGGCGTCGTCGGCGCGGTTGCCGTCCGGGGGGAACGGTCTGGTGGGGATGAAGGAGCGGGTGTCCGCGCTGGGCGGGGTGTTCGTGTCGGGGCCGACGGAGGCGGGGGGTTTCCGGGTGTCGGCGGTGATTCCGGCGTCGTAGTCCCGCCGTGGTCCCGTCGTGGTTCCGCCGTGGCCCCGTCGTAGTCCCGCCGTGGTCCCGTCGGGGTTCCGGTGCGGTGCGGTGTCGCGGGGTGGTCAGCCCGCGGTGAGGCGTACGGGCTGGATGCCGGAGACGAGGGCGGCGAGGGCGTGGTCGATGTCGGGGCCGAGGTACCAGTCGCCGGTGTGGTCGAGGGCGTAGACGCGGCCCTGGGCGTCGATGGCGAGGAGGGCCTGGGTGTCGGTTTCGGCGCCGAGGGGGCAGACCTCGGTGCCGAGGGCGCGGCCGAGGTCGCCGAGGGTGCGGGCCATGTGGAGTCCGTGCAGGGGGTCGAGGTCGAGGGTGGCG
>NZ_MSGP01000670.1 GCF_002078235.1 Streptomyces viridosporus | reverse complement strand
GTCTGTCTGGCCGTCGTCGCGAAGCCCAGCGCCTGGTGCACGGCGAACGCGCCCGCGACGACGTTCGCGAGTATGGGGCTGTATCTGGCCCTGTACTCCGCCGGGGCTCATCAGATCCGCTTCCGCCACGGTCTGGCCGTCGTGGCGAGTGTGAGCTACGCCGTGCTGGCCGTCGTCCTGGACCGCCTCGGCTCACCACAGGCGATTCCGGACTATCTCGCGTTCTGTCTGGCTCTGGTCGCGGTCTGGCTGGTGGGGAGCACGGTGCGCACACGGCGGACGGAGGAGGCGGAGCGGCGGCGGCTGGCTGCCGAGGCGGCCACGGCCGCCGAGCGGGCGCGGATCGCCCGCGAGCTGCACGACGTGGTCACCCACCACGTGACGGCCATGGTGGTCCAAGCCGACGCGGCGCAGTTCCTGCTCACGTCCGCGCCGGAACGCGCCGGCGAGGGACTGACGGCCGTCAGCGACACCGGCCGCCGGGCGCTGACGGAACTGCGGTACCTGCTCGGCGTCCTGGAGGCGACCGGCGAGTCGGCGTCTGCGGACCTGGCGCGTGCGGGCCGGGCACCCGCCCTGGGACGGGTGGGGGACCTGGTCGAGCAGGCCCGCAGGTCGGGGCAGCCGGTCGAGTTCAGCGAACAGGGTGAGCGGCGGCCGCAGGGCGTGGACGTGGAGCTGGCCGCGTACCGGGTGGTGCAGGAGGCGCTCACCAATGCCATGAAATACGCGGGCGGGGAGCCCACACGGGTCCTGCTCCGGCACGGCGACGAGCACATCGAAATCAAGGTGACCACCGACGGACCGGTCGCCGTACCGGTCATGCGGAAACCGGGTCCCGCGGGCGGGCGAGGGCTGGCCGGACTGCGTGCACGGGTGCGGACGCTCGATGGTGAACTGGAGGCCGGTCCCCGGCCCGAAGGCGGGTTCGAGGTCCGCGCCACGATTCCGTCCAAGCCCCTTCAGGAGTGACCCCGTGAGCGATGCGCCGCCACCGACCCGTGTGCTCGTCTGCGACGACCAGGCGCTGGTGCGGACCGGTTACGTCACCATCTTCTCTGCGCAGCCCGACATGGAGGTCGTCGGGGAGGCCGAGAACGGCCACGAGGCGGTTCAGGCCGCGCGGCGGCTGCGCCCCGACGTGGTCGTGATGGACATCCGGATGCCCCTGCTCGACGGCATCCAGGCGACGCGGCAACTGGCCGGTCCCGGTGCCGAAGACGCGCCGAAGGTACTGGTCGTCACCACGTTCAACGTCGACGCCTACGTCTACGACGCGTTGCGCGCCGGAGCGAGCGGCTTCCTCCTCAAAGACGCGCCTCCGGCGGAGCTGGTCAACGGCATCCGGACCGTTGCCCGGGGCGAGGCCCTGCTGGCACCCGCCGTCACCCGCCACCTCATCGGCCACTTCGCCCAGCATCTGCGACCGGCCGGCACCTCCCTGCCGGCCAGGCAGGACGTCGTGCGTGCGCTGACCCCCCGCGAGCTGGAAGTGCTCCAGCTGATCGCCGAGGGGCTGTCGAACGCGGAGATCGC
>NZ_MSGP01000067.1 GCF_002078235.1 Streptomyces viridosporus | reverse complement strand
GCCGCCCGGCCCCCGCGCCCGCCACCAACCCCGACGCCGAGATGACCCAGGTGGTCCGACCGTGAACAAGCCCCTGCGCCACATCGCGATCTTCTGCGGGCTCCTCGTCCTCGCCCTGCTGCTCCGCGACAACTGGCTCCAGTACGTCCAGGCGGACGCCCTGCAGAAGCACGAGCGCAACCGGCGCATCGCCATCGAGCGCTACGCGCAGCCGCGCGGAGACATCATCGTCGACGGCAAGCCCATCACCGGCTCCAAGCAGACGTCGGGCAGCGACTTCGAGTACAAGCGCACCTACAAGAACGGCCCGATGTGGTCGCCGGTCACCGGCTACGCCTCGCAGGCCTACGGCGCGACCCAGCTGGAGAACATCGAGGACGGCATCCTCACCGGCAACGACGACCAGCTGTTCTTCCGCAACACGCTCGACATGCTCACCGGCAAGAAGAAGCAGGGCGGCAACGTCGTCACCACGCTCAACGCCGCCGCCCAGAAGGCCGCGTACGAAGGGCTGGAGAAGCAGGGCGGCAAGGGCGCCGTCGCCGCCATCGAGCCGTCCACCGGCAAGATCCTCGCCCTCGCCTCCTACCCGTCGTACGACCCGTCGTCGTTCGCCGGGAACTCCACCACCACGGACACCGAGGCCTGGGACAAGCTGCAGAAGAAGAACAACCCCGACGACCCGATGCTCAACCGGGCCCTGCGCGAGGTCTACCCGCCCGGCTCCACCTTCAAGGTCGTCACCGCCGCCGCCGCCCTGGAGAACGAGCTCTACACGGACGCGGACCAGAACACGCAGACGCCGCTGCCGTGGATCATGCCGGGCACCAGGACCCCGCTGAAGAACGACGGCGACCTCCCCTGCGAGGACGCCAGCCTGCGTGAGGCACTGCGCGTGTCCTGCAACACCGTCTTCGGCAAGATCGGTGCCGACCTCGGCAACGACAAGATGCTGGAGATGAGCGAGAAGTTCGGCTTCAACGCCGAGCAGTTCACCCCGGTCCGCGCCAACGCCTCCGTCTTCTCCAAGGACATGGACAAGGCGCAGACCGCGCTCTCCTCCATCGGCCAGTTCAACACCGCCGCGACCCCGCTGCAGATGGCCATGGTCACCGCGGCCATCGCCAACGACGGCACGCTGATGAAGCCGTACATGGTCGACGCGCTCCAGGACTCGAGCCTCAACCCCGTCGAGAAGACGGACCCGGAGGAGCTGAGCAAGCCGATGACCGCGAAGAACGCCCAGATCCTCCAGTCGATGATGGAGACGGTCGTCGAGAAGGGCACGGGCGGCAACGCCCGCATCCCCGGCGTCACCGTGGGCGGCAAGACCGGTACCGCCCAGCACGGTGTGGACAACAAGGAGAACCCCTACGCCTGGTTCATCTCCTACGCCAAGAGCGCCGACGGCAGCTCGCCGGTGGCCGTCGCGGTCGTGATCGAGGACGAGAACGCGGTGCGGGGCGACATCTCCGGCGGTGGCCTCGCGGCACCGATCGCCAAGAGCGTGATGGAGGCGGTCGTCAAGGCCAAGCAGTGACCCCGGTCACGTCTGCTTCACATCGGTGCACGTTGCGGTACCGGTCCTGTATCGGCTGACGAACTTGGCCAGGTCACACAAAAAGAGCCGGGTACCGTAGGCCCGGACTGCAGCCTCCGGCGGCACGCATGCCGCCCGGGACCGACGGAGAGGGCTGGTAGGTAGCTATGGAAGAGCCGCGTCGCCTCGGCGGCCGGTACGAACTGGGCCAGGTGCTCGGCCGCGGTGGCATGGCGGAGGTCTACCTCGCGCATGACAGCCGCCTCGGCCGCACCGTGGCGGTGAAGACGCTGCGCGCCGACCTGGCACGCGACCCGTCCTTCCAGGCCCGGTTCCGCCGGGAGGCCCAGTCGGCCGCCTCGCTCAACCATCCCGCGATCGTCGCGGTCTACGACACGGGCGAGGACTACATCGACGGGGTCTCCATCCCGTACATCGTCATGGAGTACGTCGACGGCTCCACGCTCCGTGAGCTCCTGCACAGCGGCCGCAAGCTGCTGCCGGAGCGGACGCTGGAGATGACCATCGGCATCCTCCAGGCCCTGGAGTACTCCCACCGGGCCGGCATCGTCCACCGCGACATCAAGCCGGCCAACGTCATGCTGACGCGCAACGGCCAGGTCAAGGTGATGGACTTCGGCATCGCCCGTGCGATGGGCGACGCCGGCATGACGATGACGCAGACCGCCGCCGTCATCGGCACCGCCCAGTACCTCTCGCCGGAGCAGGCCAAGGGCGAGCAGGTCGACGCGCGCTCCGACCTCTACTCCACCGGCTGCCTGCTGTACGAGCTGCTGACCGTCCGTCCGCCCTTCGTGGGCGACTCCCCGGTCGCGGTCGCCTACCAGCACGTGCGGGAGGAACCGCAGGCGCCGAGCGTCTTCGACCCCGAGATCACGCCCGAGATGGACGCGATCGTGCTGAAGGCGCTGGTCAAGGACCCCGACTACCGCTACCAGTCGGCCGACGAGATGCGTGCCGACATCGAGGCCTGCCTCGACGGCCAGCCGGTCGCGGCCGCCGCGGCGATGGGCGCCGCGGGTTACGGCGGCTACGGCGACGACCAGCAGACGACGGCCCTGCGCTCGGACGCCGGCGCCGGCGCGGCGACCTCGATGCTGCCGCCCATGAACCCGGACGGCGGCGGCTACGGCTACGACGACCGCCCCGACCGGCGCCGCCAGAACCCGAAGAAGAACAACACTTCGACGATATTGCTGGTCGTGGCGGGCGTCCTGGTCCTGATCGGCGCGATCCTGATCGGCCGCTGGGCCTTCAGCGGCGACGGGGTGAGCAACGACGGCGTGGCGGTCCCGAACTTCGTGGGCGAGACCAAAGCGGACGCCCAGGAGCGCGCCGACAACGTCGAGCTGAAGCTCTCCTTCGAGGAGAAGCCCTGCGAGGACCAGAGCAAGGGCCGGATCTGCGAACAGGACCTGAAGCCGGAGACCCAGGTCAAGAAGGGGGACACCGTCAACCTGGTGGTGTCCACCGGAGCGCCGAAGGTGGCGGTGCCGAGCGTGATCGGCCTCAGCCTGGAGGACGCCAAGGCCAAGCTGGAGGGCGACGACTACCAGCTCAAGATCGAGACGGAGACCCGGGTGTCCTCGGAGACCCCGAACAGCGTCCTCGACCAGAACCCGCCCTCCGGCAAGGAGGTGGAGAAGGGCTCCACGATCACCCTGGTGATCGCCAAGGAGGAGGCCAAGTCCACCGTCCCGGACGTCATCAACAGGTCCTGTGAAGAGGCCAAGGCCCAGATGTCGGCCAGCGACCTGGTGGGCAACTGCACCGAGCAGGAGACCGACGACCCGAACCAGGTCGGCAAGGTCATCTCGACCACGCCGAGCGCCAACACTCCGATCGGCAAGGGCTCCCAGGTCCAGATCGTCGTCGGCAAGGCCAAGCAGGAAGAGAAGTTCGGCATGCCGAAGGTCACTCAGATGACGGTCGGCCAGGCCAAGCAGGTCCTCGCCCAGGCGGGCCTGCAGCTCGAGCGGGTCGAGGGCGTGGACGACGACAACGCCGTGGTGATCCAGAGCAACCCGCCGGAGGGCCAGGAGGTCAAGAAGGGCGACAAGGTCACCCTGATCGCCATCGGCCAGCAGGGCGGCAACGGCGGCAACAACGGCGGCTTCTTCGGCGGCCTCACCGGCGGTCGCGGGAACGACTGACCCTCCCGGCCCGGAACGGCAGGAGCCCCGGCACCCTCTTCGGAGGGGCCGGGCTCTTTCGTGGGTCCGTCCCGAACCCGCGTTCCTGCTTCACCCGTGCCTCCGCGCGCCTTCGCGCACCTCCACGGGGCCGCGCCGGGCCCGGTACGGGGAAGGCCCGGCGCCGCGACGTCCTGTCGTGGCTCCGGGCCCTCTCCGTGCCGGGCTGCCGGCCCCCTGCGAGGAGGACGGTCAGCGCAGTTCCGCGGGTGGCGTCCGTTCGTCGTCCACCTTCTCCGTGCGGACCAGTTCGCCCCAGACGATGTAGCGGTACTTGCTGGTGAACACCGGCGTGCAGGTGGTCAGCGTGATGTAGTGGCCGGCCTTCTTCTTCCCGGACTCCTTCGGGACCGGGGAGAGGACCTCGACGTTGTACTTCGAGGTCTCGGGGAGGATGCCGTAGACCTTGTAGACGTACCACGTGTCCTTCGTCTCGAAGACGATCGGGTCGCCCTTCTCGATCTGGTGGATGCCGTGGAACTTGGCCCCGTGGCCGTCCCGGTGGGCCGCGAGCGAGAAGTTGCCCTTCTTGCCGGAGGTCGGCAGGGTCGCCTTGACGGGGTCGGTGTAGTAGCCGGCGACGCCGTCGTTGAGGACCTTCATCGAGGTGCCCTTCTCGACGAGGATCTCGTCCCCGTTCATCGTGGGCACGTGGAGGAAGCCGATGCCGTCCTTGCTGTCGAAGGAGACGGGACCGCCGCCGTCGGACTCCCGGCTCCAGGAGTCACGGATCTTGTCCGCCTGCTCGCCCGCCGCGCGGTCGGCGACGACGTTCGTCCACCACAGCGAGTAGGCGACGAACAGGCCCAGCACCAGGCCCGCGGTGATGAGGAGTTCTCCGAAGAGGCTGACCACGAGCGCCACCGGGCTCATGCGGCGGCGGCGTGCCGCGGGCGGCGGTGACGCGGGCCCGTCGGTGTGCTGTTCGGTGTCGTCGGCGGTCGCTGCCACGTTTCCTCTGCCCTTACCTGACGAGCGCATCCGGCTTGCCCTTGCTGCGCGGCCGTTCCTCGTCCATCTTGCCCCAGACGATCATGCGGTACTTGCTGGTGAACTCCGGCGTGCAGGTGGTCAGTGTGATGTAGCGACCGGGTTCCGTGAAGCCCGAGCCCTTCGGGACCGGTTCGAGGACGCTGATGTTGCTCGGCGAGGTCACCGGCAGGATCGACGCCATCTTGTAGACGAAGTACGTGTCCTGCGTCTCCACGACGATCGGGTCGCCCGGCTCCAGCCGGTTGATGTACCGGAACGGCTCACCGTGCGTGTTCCGGTGGCCCGCCAGCCCGAAGTTGCCGCTCTTCTCGTCCGGCATCGCCGTCTTCAGCGCGCCCTCCGCGTAGTGGCCCACCATGCCCCGGTCGAGCACCTTCTTGCTGTTGATGCCCTCGGCGATCGGCACCACCACGTCCAGCTTCGGGATGTGCAGCAGCGCGAAACCCTGACCCGGCTCGAACACGCCCGGATTGCGCTTGCCGTTCGCCCAGTCGCTCTGGAGGTCGCTGAGTTCCTTGCCGGCCTGTGCCTGCGCCCGCACGTTCGTCCACCACAACTGGTAGGTGACGAACAGCAGCATCAGCACGCCGGTGGTGATGAACACCTCGCCGATCGCACGGCTCGCGACGACCGCGGGGCTCGCCCGGCGCGCCCGGGCCCGCCGTCGTGCCTCCACCCGCGACAGCGGCGCCCCGGACGGCCCCTCAGGG
>NZ_MSGP01000669.1:3566-4095 GCF_002078235.1 Streptomyces viridosporus | reverse complement strand
GGTCCACTCGCCCGCCCCCGGCCGGGCACCACCGTCACGCTGACGCCGCGCGCCGACGCGGGCGAGTGGACCCGGCCGCCCAGGTGCACGACCTGGCCCGCCACTTCGGCTCCCTGCTGCGCCACCCGGTGACCTTCGACGACGGCACGGGCGGCCCGGGCGCCTCCGTCAACCCCGAGCCCGCCCCCTGGACGCGTACGCACCCCACGCCGGGAGCCCGCTCCCGCGCGCTGGCCGCGTACGGCGAGGCGGTCCTCGGGTTCACGCCGCTGGACACCATCGAACTGGACCTGCCGGCCGTGGGCCTGAAGGGCATCGCGTGCGTGCTGCCCGAGGCGGTGCCGGCCGGGCGCCGCCACGGCCACCGCGTGCACGTCAAGGGCATGCTGCTGTCCGAGCAGGCCGAGGAGATCCTGCCCGAGTGGGCGTTCTTCGTCCGCTGCGTCGTCGACGCCGAGAGCCTGCGCCCGACGGCGTCCCGCGAGTCCCTGTACGAGGACGACACGCTCGCCGCCGTCCGCGACGCCCT
>NZ_MSGP01000669.1:0-3512 GCF_002078235.1 Streptomyces viridosporus | reverse complement strand
TCGAGACCACCGACGGGCACACCACCCTCGACGAGTTCGCGCGCACCCACCGCACCGTGCTCGTGACGTCGAGCGTGGAGGAGTTCCGGCAGGTCGCGGCGATCGCCTCGGCCGCCGGGCTCGGCGTCGTCAACGGCGGCTACACCTACGACCGCGAACTGGTCCACCGACTGCCCGAGATCAGGCCCGAGGCCGCCGTCGCCGACCTCGACCCGGCGACCCTCACCGCCCACCTCGACCCCGTCGACCGGGAGACGGAACTGGCCGCCGCGGCCTACCTCGCCCTGGCCCGGGACGCCCTCGCCGTCTTCGACTGCGACGTCACGCTGCGCACCTTCCAGCCCGCCTCCGCCCCCGCCCTCCTCGTCGACAGCCGCGAGGCCCGGCACGAGCGCACCCGCTCCCGGCTCGCCCGCGAACAGCAGGGCGGCCTGTGGGGCGACATCCTCGGCGCCCTGTACCAGGAAGCACCGCGGGCCCAGCTGATCCTCAACCAGCTCAACCCGCTGGTCCGCACCGCCGTCGCCATCGACGAGCCCGAACTGGCCCGCACCAGCGCCGAGGCCCTCTACGGACAGGCCGCGATGCTGTCCCGGCGCCCGCTCAAGCCCGCCGAATCGAGCCTCATCAACCGCTCCTTCCTCGACCTTCTCGCCCACGCCCTCCGCAAGGACAGCTGACGATGCCGACCGCACCCCAGACCACCGACGAGCTGTACCGGGCGCTCGAGGAGAACGACCGCCGCCCCTACGGCCGCACCCGCACCGTCACCGCCGAGGAACTCGTCGACGCCGCCGAGCAGTTCGACGAGCCCGTCCCGCTCGTCCACGCGCTCCTCGAACTCCAGGAGGCGTACACCTACGGCTCCGAACCCCGCAAGTCGCCCGTCGTCTTCGCCCGCCTGCTCACCCTCTTCGACGAGCAGCCCGAGGTCTTCGACGAGCGCCTGCGCCACATGCTGTTCTGGCGGTTCAAGTGGGTGGCGAGCGCCCTGCGCGCGCTGCCCGAGATACCGCTGACCAGCCTGCGCCAGTGGCTGACGGAGATGCGCGACCGGTACGAGAAGGCCGGCTTCGGCCTCCAGCCCTACTACGGACAGGCGTACCGGCTCGCCGCCCACACCGGTGAGGACGCCACCCTCGCCTACGAGCTGTGGGCGGGCCGCACCCGCACCCGGCTCAGCGACTGCGAGGCCTGCGAGATCTGCGAGCGCGCCCTGTACCACCTCGCGGCGGGCGACGACGAACGGGCGCTGCGCACCTGGGAGCCCGTCCTGGCCGGGAAGGAATCCTGCCAGGAGGAGCCGGCCCGCACCGTCTCGTACGCGCTGCTGCCCCTGTTGCGCACCGGCCGCACCGAACAGGCGCGCGAACTGCACCTCGCCGGCTACCGCGGCTGCCGCCGCAACCCCTCGATGTCCGGGGAGGTCGGCAGGCACCTGGAGTTCTGCGCGCTGACCGGCAACGAGGCACGCGGCCTGGAACTGCTCGCCGAGAACCGGAACCTGTTCGAGGAGGTCGACTCACCGCTGGACCTGCTCGGCTTCCTCACCGGCGTGGAGGTCCTCCTCCAGCGCGTCGAACTCCTCGGCCACGGCGAACTGCCCGCCGCCGGATACGCGGGCCGCACCTGGACGGTGGCCGGCCTGCGCGCCGAGGTGCGCGGCCGCGCCGACGACCTCGCCGCCCGCTTCGACGCCCGCAACGGAACCACGGCCCACACCGATCGCCGCAGGGCCCGCCTCGACCGTGCCCCGCTCCTGGACGCGCTGGAACTGACCCTGCGCACCCGCGGCCTCGACGACGCCGCCCCGACCGCCCCGGTTGCCGCGCCCACCGCCCGTACGGCCGCCGCCCTTCCCGAGTCGCTTCCCGAACTCATCCTCCAGGCACGGGCGTTGGACGAGCAGGGGCACCCGGACGCACAGGCCCGCTGGGCACGGCTGCGCACGCTCGTCGCCGCCCGCGACTACACCCACCCCGACGACCCGGCCGTGGGCCCACTCGTCCAGCTGCACGCGGACCTGCTGGCCGACGAGGCGAACCGGACGGGCGAGAAGGACGAGTACGCCGACGCCGCGGCCCTCCACGAGGAGGCCGCCGGTCTGTACGACGACGCCGGAAAGCCGGGTCACGCGGCGCTCGCCCGCGCCTGCGCCCTGCTCGCCGCCGCCGAGGTCCCCGCACCGGACACCGACGGGACCGGGGCGAAGGCCGCCGCGCTGACCGCCGCCCACGCGTCCATGGTCCGCCTGCACGAGGAGACGTCCGGCCTCGCCCCGTACCAGGAGGCCCGCCTGCTGCGGCTGCGGGCGACCGCGCTCGGCCTGCGTCTGCAGACCTCCGGGAGCGAGGAGCACGTCGCGCCGGTCCTCGCCGAGGTGGACCTGCTGCAGGAGTTCGCCACCCGGCACGACGTGGTCGGGCAGATCTCCGGTGCCCTGCTGCTGCGGGCCGGCACGTACGCCATCTCCGGCGACCTGCCCGCCGCGGTCACCGAGATCGACGCCCTCCTCGACCGGCTGAAGACGCACGGCCCCGCCTGGCACCTGCCCCGCGCGCTCGGACTGCGCGGCCGGCTCCAGCTCGGCCTCCAGGACGCGCGGGCCGCGCACACGGACCTGGCCGAAGCCTTGCGACGGGCCGCCGACTGGCCGGCCGACACGGTCGACACCGCCCGTCTCCACGGCGATCTGGCCGAGACCTGCATGCACCTGGGCCGCCCCGACGAGGCACTGCGCCACCTGACGCGCTGCGCGGAACTGGACCTCCGCCACGGCAACCGGACGGACGCGTTCTGCGCCTACGACAACGCGGCCCGGCTCAGCCTGGACCTGGGCCGCGTCGAGGACTGCATCGCTCTGCTCGACTCCCTGCTGGCCGAACCGGACGTCGCCGCCGGAGAGCTGGACGACCGGCTCGTCGCCCAGCTGCGCCTGACCCGCGCCCGTGCGCTGCACGCGGGCGACGACCTCAAGGCCGCCACGGCGGAGTTCGTCGCCCTCGCGGCCGAGTCGGCCGGCTGGGACGACGACCCGGGAAGCCACGCCATGATCGCCGCGGAGACGGCCGTGCTCCTCGGCGAGTCCGGCGAGTTCGGCCGGGCCCGCGAGGCCGCGGACCGGGCACTCGCCGCCCACGCCCGGGCCCCGCGCTACGAGCAGCTCAGCAACTGCCTGCGCGAACTCGCCCGCCTCCAGGCCCAGCAGCAGGGCCCCGACGGCCTGGCCGGCGCCCTCGCCTTCCTCACCGACGCCGGCCGGATCGCCGACGAGGCCCGCGCCGCCGCGTACGAGGCCCACGGCCGCTCCCTGGACACCGCCCTGGCCTACGAACACGGACGGGTCAACGCCTATGCCGGTGCGTACGAGGACGCCCTGGCCGCCCTGGAGAAGGCCCTCGCCCTGCTCGGCGAGCCGGGACCGGAGCAGGACCACGCCGGCGAGTGGGCCGAGTGCGTCCGTCTCGCGGGCGCCGTGGAGGGCATCTACCTGGAACGCCCCGCCCCCGCCC
>NZ_MSGP01000668.1 GCF_002078235.1 Streptomyces viridosporus | reverse complement strand
GGCCCGTCGTCACTGGCCGAGCAGTACGCGGAGCTGAGGCGCTTCGCCGAGCGGCTGCGCGACGGCGCCGACGACCGCGGGACGCGGCGATGAGCCGCTCGGCGAAGCGCCTCAGCTCCGCGTACTGCTCGGCCAGTGACGACGGGCCGTCCCCGACCGGGTCCTTGAAGTAGAAGCCCAGTTCACGCAGCGGGCCGGACAGGCCCCTGTCCCGGGCGCGGGCGACCAGACGGGCCAGGTCGAGGACGAGCGGGGCGGCGAGCGCCGAGTCGCAGCCCTGCCAGATGGTCTGCAGGATCATGCGGGAGCCGAGGAAGCCGTCGAAGGCGATGTGGTCCCAGGCCGTCTTCCAGTCACCGAGCGCGGGCACGTCGTCGATGTGGACCTCGCCCTCGGGTGCGGCACCGAGGGTGTCGGTGAGGACGCGTTCCTTGCCGGCGTTCTTGGCGGCGGCGGCCGCGGGGTCGGCGAGGGCGGCGCCGTCACCGCCGCCCAGGAGGTTGGTGCCGGACCAGGCGCGCACGGCGAGGGCGCGCTGCAGGAACATCGGGCCGAGCACGGAGCGCAGCAGGGTCTGCCCGGTCTTGCCGTCGCGGCCCGCGTGGGGGACGGAGGCCGTCGCGGCCTCGTCGGCCAGTGCCGGGTGGTGCAGGCCCGTGGAGGGGGTGAAGTTGACGTAGGGGCAGTCGGCGCGCAGGGCGGCCGCCGCGTAGAGGGAGCTGGGCGGCAGCGTGCCGTCGGTGGGAGCGGACTCGGTGGAGGCCACGTTCACCACGACGGCGCCCGCGAGGCCCTGGCGGCGCACGAAGTCGCGGATGTCGGCCGCGAACACGTCGATCCAGTCGTCCTCGGTGCGGGCCGGGCCGCCGTCCGTGTCACCGGTCAGGGGGCCGCCGGGCCTGATCTCCCGGTCGGCGGCGGCGAGTTCGGCGTGCACCGCGGCGGGCAGGCCGTGCGGCAGGACGCCGCCGGCGGCGAGGTGTTCGGCGCGTTTGGGCAGCGGGCAGTCGACGGTGTCGTGACCGCCGAAAACGAGGGACGACAGCGGCGGCAGGCCGCACGAGGTGAAGTCGGGAGTCTCGGTGACCATGCCGGTCGGCGGATGGAGCCCGGCGGCGACGGCGGCGCAGCCCGCGATCGCGGTCGCGGGCTGCGCCGCCGTCG
>NZ_MSGP01000667.1 GCF_002078235.1 Streptomyces viridosporus | reverse complement strand
GGCATGTGGCTGTCGAGGGTGGTGATCGCGCCGTCCTTCGGCGGAGTCGGCATGTGGCTGTCCTGAGTGGTGGCCGGGCCGTCCTTCGGGGGGGCCGGCATGTGGCTGTCGAGCGTCGTGATGGCGTCGTGCTCGGCTTCTTCGCTGCTGTTCGCGGTGTTGCTCATGACTGCAAGCCCCCATGGAAGTGACGGAGCGACGGGCGGGTGAGGCCTGTTCGGCGACCCCCCCCCGCAGGTCGCCGAACAGGCGTTGTGGGGTCGCTCACCCTACAGGCGAACCCCCGACGACCCCTCTGCCCCCCGACGCGATGGATCGATGCATTGAGAGTGGCAGTCGCCCATAAACGTTCGATGAACGCCCGGCCGACTCAGGCGGCGCCAACTGGCCGGAGCAGTGTCCGCAGTTCAGCGGCTTCGGGTGCCTTGGACTGCTCGTAGATGGTCAGAGCGTCGCGCCAGCACGCGCGCGCACGATCGGTCTGGCCGAGAGCGCTGAGGGAACGCCCCAGGATCGTAAGGATGTTGGCCCGCATCCAATCCCCGCCGATGCTCCCTGTCGTCAGCGCCTGTTCGGCGTGCTGCGCCGCCTGAGCCGGCCGACGAGCCGAGAGGTGAACCTGGGCAATGCGGAAGTGAGTAGCCCCTTCCCACAGACGCTGCCGGTTTTCCACGAAGGTCTGGAGTGCGGTGGACAGCTCGTTCAATGCCTCGACCGGGCGTGCCGCGTGGCTGAGCGCGATGCCCAGGGCGTACCTGGCATTGGCCAGGCGGAAGGTCAACCCGAGCTCGTCGTAGATGGTGATTCCCTGGCGAACCAGATCGATTCCCGAGGTGGTGCGTCCCACCGACACGAGGACACGGGAGAGGTTGCAGAGTGCGCTCGCCTCGCCGGGCCGGTTGCCGTCGGACCGAAACGCCCTGATGGCTTCGAGGAGGTGGGCCTCGCTGACGGCGCGCTGGTTCTTGCAGTTGGCGATGATTCCCTGTTCGTTGTGGGCGTTGCCCCGCGTCCAGGGATCTCCGGTCCGGTTCCCGAGTTCAATGGCGATTTCGGCTTCTGCGCCTGCTTCGTCGAAGCGCCCGGCCCTGCTGAGGACTTGGGCCAGTGTCGTGCGCGCGCGGGCCTCCGCGTGAGCGTCTCCCGCCGCTGCCGTGGCGTCCCTTGCGGCGAACGCGGCCGCCTCGTAGCTGAGTGAACTGGCCCCTGACTCCGCCAGGTCCTTCGAAGCGAGCAAGAGGTCGACGCCACGTCGCAACGTGCCCGGCCTCAGGGACTGCCGGGCGCACGCCAGGATGCAGGCGGACTCGGAGTGGAGCCAGTCCAGCGCGTTGACGTCGTCGCTGAACTCCATCCCTGGGAACTCGGTGGGCTCGAGGTGGTCCACGGTCCGGTCCCCCGGCCGCTCGATCGCGTACACCCCCGCCGCCGTGGCCAGGTAGAAGTCCAGCAGCCGCGACAGCGCGGCCTCCCGTTCGCTCGGGGGGTGTTCGTCGCGTTCCGCGCACGCACGCGCGTAGAGCCGTACCAGGTCGTGGAAGCGGTAGCGGCCCGGTGCCGCCGATTCCAGCAGCGACGTGTCCACCAGGGACTCCAGCAGGTCCTCGGTGTCCTCCGGGGGGAGGTCCAGCACCGCGGCCGCGGCCGCCAGCGAGATGTCCGGTCCGTCCGCCAGGCCCAGGAGCCGGAACGCGCGGGCCTGGGCCGGTTCGAGCTGGCCGTAGCCCAGCTCGAAGGTGGCCTTCACCGCCAGGTCGCCGGCCTGGAGCTCGTCCAGGCGGCGGCGCTCGTCCGCCAGCTTGGCCGCGAGGACCGAGACGGTCCAGGTGCGGCGTGCCGCCAGGCGGGAGGCCGCGATGCGGATCGCCAGGGGGAGGAAACCGCACGCCGCCACCACGTCCAGGGCGGCCTTGCGCTCCGACGCCACCCGCTCCTCGCCCACGATCTTCGTGAACAGGGTCAGCGCCTCGTCCGGCGCCATCACGTCCAGGTCGACCAGGTGCGCCCCGGCCAGGTCCACCATCCGCGTCCGCGAGGTCACCAGCGCCGCGCAGCCCGCCGTCCCCGGCAGCAGAGGTCTCACCTGCGCCGCGTCGCGGGCGTTGTCCAGCAGGACCAGGACCCGTCGGCCGTCCAGGACGGAGCGGTACAGGGCCGCCCGCTCCTCCAGGGAGTCCGGGATCGCCGAGTCGGCCGTGCCGAGGGCGCGCAGGAAGGAGCCGAGGACCGTCTCCGGCTCCGCCGCCCTCGGGCCGGTGCCCTGGAGGTCGACGTACAGCTGCCCGTCCGGGAACGCGGACCGCGCCTCGTGGGCCATGTGCACCGCCAGCGTGGTCTTGCCGACGCCACCTATGCCCGCCAGCGCCGACACCGCCATCACCCGGCCCTCGGAACCGGACGCCGACGCCAGTACCTCGCCCAGCTCCCGCACGAAGGACGCGCGGCCCGTGAAGTCCGGTACGGTCGCCGGGAGCTGGGCCGGGCGCACCGGTGCCGCCGCCGGTTCCGCCATCGGGGCCGACGGCTCCGCCAGCCCCGGGTCGGCCCGGAGGATGCGCTGCTGGAGTTCCTGCAGGTCCGGGCGCGGGTCGACGCCGAGTTCGTCGGCGAGCAGACGGCGCGTGTCCGCGTACACCGCCAGCGCCTCCGCCTGGCGGCCGCTGCGGTACAGGGCGAGCATGAGGAGTTCCCGCAGCCGCTCGCGCAGCGGGTGCGCGGCCGTCAGGGCCGTCAGCTCCGAGACCGCCTCCGCGTGGCAGCCCTGCTCCAGGTCCATGTCCAGCCGGGACTCCAGCAGTTGGAGCCGCCACTCCTCGAGGCGGACGCGCTGGGCCTCCGCGTACGGGCCGGGCACGCCCGCCAGCGTCTCGCCGTCCCACAGGGACAGGGCCCGGTCCAGCACCTCGCGGGCGTGGCACAGGTCCCCGGTGTGCCTCGCCTTCTCCGCCTCCGCCGCCCGTTCCTGGGCGACCGCCAGGTCCAGCGCGCCCTCGCCGAGCCCGCGCACCGCGTACCCGCCGGACTCGCTGACCAGGACCCCGGGGTCCAGCACCTTCCGCAGCCGGGAGGCGTAGGTGCGGACCGCCGCCAGCGCCTGCTGCGGCGGCTCCTCGCCCCACAGGGCGTCGATCAGCTCGGCCGCCGTGGCCGTACGGCCCTCACGCAGCAACAGGGCGGTGAGCAGGGCGCGTTGCTGAGGGCTTCCGGTGTTGACCGGCTCGTCGTCGCGCCAGGCGCGCACCGGCCCGAGCACACTGAAGCGCAACGCCGCGGGCTCCGCCGGGGAGCCGGGGCGTCGCTGCTCCGGCACCCGCGGTACACCGTCCATGCAGTCGTCCCCCTATGTGTCCTGAGCAACTACGCCAGTTTGCCTTGTTCACGGCAGATGCGTCAGCCGTGCGAGACGGCGATCACATGGGTGCGGGGCGGTCCGTCACAGGGTCCCCACACGTTCTGCGTACACGTGCACGCGGGTGTCACCGTCGTCGTCGAACCGACGCACCGCCAGGGGAACCGGGCGGCGACGGCGGCGTATTCCGCCCCGCTCAGTCGTCCAGGTCCACCCGCACCGTCAGCAGCCCCGCCCCGAAGGCCCGTACGGCCGCGCTGTTGAAGCGGGGCAGGGCGCGCAGCCGGGCGACGGGGTCGTCGTCGGGCAGCAGGTGGGCGGTGCCGGTGTGCCAGCGGCCCCGGAGGCGCACCCGCACCCGGGGGTCCGCCTGGATGTTGCGGACGTACTGGGACCGCTCGCCGAACTCCGACACCAGCCAGAAGGAGCCCCCGATCCGCCGCCCGCCCACCGGGGTCCGGCGGGGCAGGCCGGAGACCCGGCCCGTGGTCTCCAGCACGGTCTGCAACGGCAGCCGGCGCAGGACGGGGTTGATCCGGCGCTGGAAGGCGGTGGCGGTCCGGTACTTGCGTTCGGCGCGGGAGGGCCGAGGAGTCCGAGAGGTCATCGCGGGCGAGCCTACCGCCGGCCCAGGAAGATCGGGTTGGTGAAGGCGGCGAGCGCCCCCGGCAGCGGGCCCGCCGCCGTCTCGTGCCGCAACTCGGCCCGCACGTAGGCGGCGTACGACGGGGTGGTCCGCCACTCCACCACCCCCGAGCCGGACACCGGCAGCGGGGCGCCCGTGTGCAGGACGCCCTGGTCGGTGACGAGGCGGACCGTGCAGCGCGGGGCGCCGGCCACCTCCAGGCGGACGGTGACCGGGGTGTCCCCGTCCACCCTCAGCCGCTCGCCGATCCCGGCGTGTTCACCGCGCCCGCCGGAGGCGGTGAGGGCGAGGGAGACGTGCCGGGACTCGGCCACGTACGAGCGCCCCGCGCGGATGCCCTCCTGGACGGCCGCCCGGGACAGGTCGTCGGCGAGGACGACGGTCTGCGGGTGGCCGACGACGTCCGGGTCGCGATGGGCGTCGCTGCCGCCCATCGCCGGGATCCAGCCGCGCCCGTCCCGCACCGAGGCGACCAGCATGCCGTCCCAGTCGGCGAGCGCCACCTCGTCGTCGGGCGTCCAGGGGCCGTTCCACACCTCCACGGCGTCCGCCTCGCCGAAGCCGAACTTCCAGGCGCAGCCGATGCAGGTGGCGTGCGGGTGGGCGGGGACGACCAGGCCGCCGGCGCGGCGGATCTGCCGGGCGAACCGGCCGAAGCGGTCGTCGCGGGCGCGGTAGCGCCAGTCGACGAAGGTGCCGGGGTCGGTGCCGAGCGCCACGACGTGCCCGTTGCGCGTGGTGACCTCCTCGCCCAGCAGGACGAGCAGGTCGTCGCCCGCCGCCTCGGCCCAATGGGCGTGCGCGGAGTGGGTGTTGTGCTCGGAGCTGTTGATGAAGTCCAGCCCGGCCGCGCGGGCGAGCGCGGCGATCTCGGCGGGGGTGCGGCGGCCGTCGGAGTGCCAGGAGTGCAGATGGCAGTCGCCCCGGTACCAGGCCCGCCCCCGCCCCCCGGCCCGCTCGGGCGGATACACGGGCCGCGCCGTCTCCCCGGGCTCGCCGTACGTCAGCGTGACGGTGATCTCGTACGACAGGCCCTGCGGGGCCACGGTGTACGGGCCCAGCGCGATGTGCCAGGTGCCCGCGCGCACCGGGCCGGGGAGGTAGCCCGGGGTGGCGTCGTCGGCGCGGAGGAAGAACGCGGTGCGCGCCCCGCCCGACCAGCCGCGGAAGCCCCGGCCGCCCGGCTCGGTGCCGCGCTCGTCGAAGAGACCGATGTCGAGGGCGTTGCCGGGGGTGCCGGCCGGTACGGCGGGCCGGTCGTAGGTGTAGGCGACGGCGATCTCGCGCACGCCGTCCGGCACCTCGACGGGGACGTACACGAAGTCGGGGGCGCCCGGCGGGAGGGTGCCGCGCACCGTCCTCGTCTCCCGGGGCCCCGGGGACCCCCGGCCGTCGCGGTCCGCCGCGGAAGCGAAGCTCACGCCTCCCAACGTAATCGCGGCGGCCGTACCCGTCGCGAAGACGGCGCGCCGCCCGATCGCGGTGCGGTGCTCCTGCGCGGTGCGGTGCTCCTCGCACATGCTGCTGCTCCCAGGGGGTCGGGTGGTGACAGGGGTCA
>NZ_MSGP01000666.1 GCF_002078235.1 Streptomyces viridosporus | reverse complement strand
GGCCGGGAAGGCGGGGGGCGCGGTCATGGCTCGAGCCTAGGTAGCGCCCGTCCCCCACCACATATGGTCAGGCCCTACAGTTCAGCCGATTCCAGTGGGGTCGAACCATGTGGGTGCATCCGCCATGGCCTGTTTGATCCGGAAGCGGCCGAACTCGTCCAGCTCCGGCAGCGCGTCCACGGCGAACCAGCCGACGTCCAGCGACTCGTCGTCGTTGACCCGCGCCGTCCCGCCGACGGCCCGGCAGCGGAAGGTGATGTCCATGTACTGGCAGATGTCGCCGTTGCCGTACGTCACCGGCTCCAGCGCCTGGACCAGTACGACCCGCTCGGCGACGCAGCGCACCGCGGTCTCCTCCTCGACCTCCCGCACCGCACAGGCCGCCGGCTGCTCCCCCGGGTCGGGGATGCCGCCGATCACCGACCACCGGCGGGTGTCGGACCGCCGGTTCAGCAGCACTCTGCCCTCGTCGTCGAAGACGATCGCGGTGACCCCGGGGAGCCACAGCAGCTGGTGACCGGCGGAGGCGCGCAGGGTGCGGATGAAATCAGGAGTAGCCATGCCCCGACCCTAACCGCCCGGTCAGGGCCCTCCCCGGCACTTCGGGAGATGTGCGGCAGGCGTACTACCGCACGCCACCGGCGCGTCGCCCGCGCACACCGGCGCCGACGGCCCAGCCGAGCCCGCCCGCGGCGACGAGCACCAGGGCGGCCTCCGGAAGGACGCCGAGGCGGGTGGCGGGGGTCTGCGAGGAGCGCAGCGGCACCTCCTGCACCAGGGAGTCGGCGACGAACATGCCGGTCCTCTGCGTGATCCGTCCGTCCGGCATGATGATCGCGCTGACGCCGCTGGTCACCGGGACGGTGACGGCGCGGCTGTGCTCGACGGCACGGACGCGGGACATGGCGAGCTGCTGGTGGGTCATCTCGCTGCGGCCGAAGGTGGCGTTGTTGCTGGGCACGGAGATCATCTGGGCGCCGGCGGTGACCGTGTCGCGCACGGCCCAGTCGAAGGCGGCCTCGTAGCAGGTGACCAGGCCGACCCCGGCACCGCCCATGCGGAAGACGCCCGGCTCGTCGCCCCGGCTGAAGTCCTGGCGGACCATCGACGTCCAGTTCTCGTTGATCGCCCCGACGAGCGAGCGCAGCGGGAGGTACTCGCCGAACGGCTGGATCTGCCGCTTGTCGTAGGTGTCGACCGGGCCCTTCACCGGGTCCCACAGGATCTGCTCGTTGAGCAGCCTGCCGTCCCTGCCGACCACGCCGCCGACCGAGACGGGGGCGCCGATCGCCTTGGCCGCGCGGTCGATGACGGTGCGCGCGTCGGCGTTGGCGAAGGGGTCGATGTCGGAGGAGTTCTCCGGCCACAGCACGATGTCCGGCCGTGCGGCCCGGCCGGCCTCCACCTCGGCGGCCAGACGCTCCGTCTCGCGCGCGTGGTAGTCGAGGACGGCGCGCCGCTGGGAGTTGAAGTCGAGGCCCAGCCGCGGCACGTTGCCCTGGATGACCGCGACGGTCACGGTGCCGTTCTCGGCCCGGTCGCCGACCAGCGGCCGGGCGGCCACCGCCGCCACCACGGGGACGGCGACGCAGAGCGCGCCGACGACGGCCGCGGCCCGCCGCACGGTGCCGGTGCGCCGTGCCCGCAGGGACAGCCGCACGACCTCGTACAGGCCGAAGCCGCACAGCACGACGGCGAAGCCGAGCACGGGGGTGCCGCCGAGCGCGGCGAGCGGCAGGAAGACACCGTCCGCCTGGCCGAACGCGATCTTGCCCCAGGGGAAACCGTGGAACGGCGCACGGGCGCGCACCGCCTCGCCGGCGGTCCACAGCGCGGCCGCCCACACGGGCCACCCGGGCAGCTTCGACACCGCGGCGACGCCCGCGCCGACCAGCGCGACGAAGACCGCCTCGATCACCACGAGGGCGATCCACGGTCCGGGGCCCACCTCCACGCCGGTCCACACCAGCAGCGGCAGCAGGAAGCCGAGGCCGAAGAGGTAGCCGAGGCCGAGCCCCGTCCTCCAGCCGCGTCCGCGCAGCGCCCAGCCGAAGACGGCGAAGGCGGGCAGGGCCAGCCACCACAGGGTGCGCGGCGGGAAGCTGACGTAGAGGAGCAGGCCGGAGAGTGCGGCCGCGGCGGCCGGGAGGAGGCGGACGAGTCGCCTGCCCCGCGCCGTGGGCGCGGTCTGCGGCGGCAACGGGTCCGACTCGCCGACGGATGTTGCGGTGACGGTCACTCCGGGAGTCTACGGGGAGTGACATCGGGGCCGACAGCTCGGCCGTCCGGAGCCGGCGCGCTCAGGGCGGCGGGCGGCGCGGCGTGCGCCGGATCGTTTCCGCGGGAGGTGTCCCGGCACGTCCCGCGGCAACGGCCACCGGCCGTCGCGGTGTGCCGGCGCCTCCGCCGTGCGGCCGGGGGCGGTGCCGGCGGCCGGGGTCCGCCACGGGCCGGGGCGGCCGGCCCCCGCGCGGTTCAGCGCGGCGCGCCCGGCCGGTGCGGACGGAGCCGGTCGCGGATGACGTGCACCGCCGCCTCCGCGTCGTCCACGGTGACCGTGAAGGTGTGTCCGTCCCACAGCTGCAGCACGACGCCCTCACCGCGGCGCACGACGACCGCCGTGCCCTTCTCGGGCCGCCAGCGGTAGCCCCAGCCGCCCCAGTGACGCGGGGTGACGTGCGGGGCGAACTCCGCGCCGGCCACCTGGGAGAGCGGGATGCGCCGGCGCGGCACGCCGATGTGGCCGCAGCGCACCTCCAGGTGGTCCTCGTCCACCCGCAGCGCGACGTGCACGAAGGCGAGGGTCCCGAACAGGACGAGCAGCCCGGCGGCGATGCACCCGACGACGGCCATGATCAGGGGCGCGATGCCGGTCGTCCAGGCGGAGTCGATGGCCAGCGTGATGCCGAGTGCCAGGCAGGCGGCGCCGATCAGCGCCAGCAGCCACTGGTAGCGGTTGGTCGCGCGGCCGGTCCAGACCTCGGAGCGAGGGGCGTGCTTGCCGTGGCGGTGGTCCCTCATACGTTCGAGGTTACTCAGGATTCGCTCCGCAGGGGCCGCGTGGCACAGCGTCACTGGGCCGACCGGGCGTGCGGCGGCCCGGCCCGCGGGCCCCCCGCCCGCAGACGCCCCGTCCGACGGCCGGCCCGGTGCCGGTTCACCCGGCGGTGGTGACCTGCCGGAGCAGCCGGCCCTCCGCGTAGGTGAGGGCGGGCGTGGGGAGCGTGCCCTCGCGTCCGCTCAGCAGGACCGTCAGGGTGCCGCCC
>NZ_MSGP01000665.1 GCF_002078235.1 Streptomyces viridosporus | reverse complement strand
AGAATGTGTATAAGAGACAGCCTCCGTCGAAGGAGCCGCCGTATGACCGCCGTACTTCCCTCCGCAGCCACGGAAACCCCCGCCACGGCCGACGAGGAACTGCGGCTGCGTCGCGAACTCGCCGCCGTCTACCGGCTCGTGGCCCACTTCCGGATGACGGACCTGATCTTCACCCACATCTCCCTGCGGCTGCCCGGTCCCGACCACCACTTCCTCATCAACCCCTACGGGCTCCTCTTCGAGGAGATCACCGCCTCCAACCTCGTCAAGATCGACCTGTCGGGCGATCCGGTGGAGCCGACGCCGTACCCGGTCAACCCGGCCGGCTTCGTCATCCACAGCGCCATCCACGCGGCGCGCCCGGACGCCCGCTGCGTCCTGCACACCCACACCAAGGCCGGTTGCGCCGTGGCGGCCCAGCAGGGCGGACTGCTGCCGCTGAACCAGATGTCGATGGAGTTCCACAACCGTGTCGGCTACCACGACTACGAAGGGGTCGCCCTCAACCTGGACGAGCAGCAGCGGCTCGTCGCCGACATCGGCACCCACCCGGCGCTGATCCTGCGCAACCACGGGCTGCTGACGGTCGGTGAGACCGCCGCCCAGGCCTTCCTGCGCATGTACTACCTGGAGAAGGCGTGCGAGATCCAGGTCACCGCACAGGCGGGCGGCGGACCGCTGGTCGTGCCGTCGGAGGAGGTGTGCGAGTACACCGCCCGGCAGCTCTCCGGGGAGGAGACCGGCGACTTCGAGGACGACGGCGCCTACGACCTGGCATGGGCGGCCATGCTGCGCCTCCTCGACCGGATCGCCCCCGACTACAAGGACTGAGGGCCGCCATGATGCGGCGTCACCGCGGTTGGCGCTGGTTTCCGGCCGGAAGGGTGGAGGCTTGTCGCCGCAGGGCGTACAAGCTGCGGGACCTTGACGACCGGCACCACGGAGCCCGGCCGGGGCCCGGTTCCCTCCGGTGACGACGGCACCGTCATCACCCTGCGCATCCTGCCGAACCAGGGCGCGCCCTGGGGTTCGTGAGCATGCCACGAATTCACCCGGGAACCGGGTACCTGCTCCGGCCCGGATCGGATCGGCAGGGGCGTCCGGCAGGAAACCCTGGCCGCCCTGCCTCCGGGCGCTCATGGCTCACCGGGGCCACCACCCGACGACGGCTACGCCGCCGCGCCGCCCTGGTGACCACTGGCCGGCATGCGCAGGGTGTGGTCGCCGAAGTCCGCTACCAGATCCAGCCTCCCGCCGAGCGCCTCCACGTAGCGGGCGATGACGTCCAGGGTGGCTCCCTCACCGTGCTCGATCTGGGAGACCCGGGCGACGCTGACGCCCATCCGGGCCGCCACGTCCCGTTGGGTCACCCCCGCCTGCTTGCGTGCCTCGGCGAGCTGGTGGCCACGTGCCTCGGCGAGAAGCCGGCGAGACCCCGCTTCCACCTCGGCGGGCTCCACACCGGCCGCGTACAGCTCCTGCTCCAGGACCTCCCAGTCCTGCGCAGTCTTCTTGGGCATGTGCCTGCTCCTCAGTCCTCGTCGTCGCTGGTGTACTCGTGGTAGAGACGCTCGGCCAGTGGGATGTTGTCGCGGTACCAGCGCTCCCAGTTTCCGGCCTTGTCACCGCCGAGAAGCAGCAGGGCCGAGCGAGTCGGATCGAAGGCGAAGACGATCCGGATCTCGGAGCGCCCGCCCGACCCCGGCCTCAGCTCCTTCAGGTGATGCAGTGCCGAGCCCTTCAGCCGGTCCACGAGGGGGCGCCCCAAGGTCGGCCCCGCCTCGCGCAGGGCGGCCACAGCCTGTGCGACCTGGGAGGCGGAACCCAGGTCCTCCTTGATCAGGAGCTTGAACCACGCCGTGTACTCATCGGTGACCTTGATCGCCCAGCCCAAGACGGTTCCCCTCGACACCCACACCACAAAGTTAAGGAATTCCTTAAAAGCCGGCAAGCCGCCGATTCACGTACGCTGTCGCAACCAGCCGTCGAAGACCTTGCCCGAGAACTCAACTTCCGTGCGCCCCAAGAGGTCACACAGCCCCGTCGGAGCCCGCGTCCGCGCTTCATGCCCACCGCGTGTCCTTCAGAGCGGAGCAGCGGTACCCAACGGCGTCCACCACCTCCGCGACTGGCGCGACGGTATGCACCTCCGCGGCCCGGCGCTCCGAGCGGCCGTCCGCCCGGGCCGTGAGGTGGCCGTGGTGGGCAGCGGCGGCGGGTCGAGCGCATCACCCCGACGATCACCGCCCCGGTGGCGGCGAGGGCGCCCGGTGCCGGCGCCGCGCGCCGCCCCGAGGGGCTGTCCACCGCGAACAGGTCGCGCAGCCGGTCGAAGCCGCTCAGCGGAACGTCCGCGAGGGCATTGCCGGGCGGGCGGCGGGAAACGGCCGGATGCGGATGCGTGGGGGCGGCCCTCCGCACGGCCCCCCAGGCCGCGCCGACGCGGCGGAGCTGCCGGTCGTCCAGTGCCGCGCGCAGGCGGGGCAGGAGAACGCCCTCCTCGTCCCTGACGTCCTCCCTCACCGAGCGGAACGCCTCCTCGATCAACGCCGCGCGCCGGGGGTCGTCCTTGTCCTTCTCCACGCGTGCGAGCAGCTCGTCACCGCCTCGGAGGACTGTGCTTCTCGGGCACGCCGCGGCTGCCCGGCCCCCCACCCCCCACCCCGC
>NZ_MSGP01000664.1 GCF_002078235.1 Streptomyces viridosporus | reverse complement strand
CGCCGCGTTCGGCGGCCAGCACCTGGCCGACGTGGCGGTGCCGCTCGGCCCTGGGCGCGTACCTGCTCGCGTCTACGGCCTGCACCTGGACCAGGCGGACGACGAAGGCGAGCAGGACCAGGGTCAGGAGCACGCCGAGCAGGCGCAGGCGGGGGCGGGGGCTGCCCAGCCGGAGAGCGGCATTCGGGGCCCCGGGCCGGGGCCCCGAAGGCCGCCCTCCGGCTGGGCAGCCCGCGCCCCCGCCTGCGCCTGGTCGGCGTGCTCCTGACCCTGGTCCTGCTCGCCTTCGTCGTGCGCCTGGTCCAGGTGCAGGCCGTCGACGCGAGCACGTACGCCGCCAAGGCCGAGCGGAACCGCTACGTCGGCCAGGTGCTGGCCGCCGAACGCGGCGAGATCACCGACCGCAGCGGCGTGGCCCTGGCGACCAGCGAGGACGCCTACGACATCACGGCCGACCCCACGATGTTCACCCGGGACGAACTGGAGATCGCCGACGGTCCCGAACGGGCCGCCGCCCTCCTCGCCCCGATCCTCGGCCAGGACCAGGGGAAGCTGGCCGCGAAGCTGCGCCCCGAGAACAAGGCCCTGCGCTACGTCAAGCTGGCCGGCCGCCAGACCCCGCAGGTCTGGAAGCAGATCAAGGACCTGAAGTCGGCGCTGGCGAAGAAGACGGGGAGCGACGACTCCGCGGCCAACGTCCTCGCCGGTGTCTTCTCCGTGCCCACCAGCAAGCGGGTGTACCCCAACAACGAGCTCGCCGCCGGGATACTGGGCTGGGTCAACGCCGAGGGCAGGGGCGGCGGCGGCATCGAGCTCCAACTGGACAAGCGGCTCGCTGGCAAGGACGGCGAGATCCGCTACGCCCAGTCCGGCGGCCGGCTCGTCCCGACCGCGGGCTCCACCGAGACCCCGGCCGTGCCCGGCAGCGACATCGAGCTCACCATCGACCGCGACATCCAGTGGGCCGCGCAGAACGCCATCAGCAAGCAGGTGGAGGAGTCCGCGGCGGACCGCGGCTACGTCATCGTCCAGGACACCCGCACCGGCGAGGTCCTCGCGATGGCCAACGCGCCCGGGTTCGACCCCAACGACCTCTCCGAGGCCGAGCCGGAGGCGCTCGGCAACGCGGCCGTCCAGGACGCCTTCGAACCCGGCTCCACCGCCAAGGTGCTGTCGATGGCGGCCGTCCTGGAGGAGAACGTCGCCGCACCCGGGACGCACGTCGTGGTGCCCAACCGGCTGCACCGCGGCGACCGGCTGTTCAAGGACGACATCGACCACCCCACCTGGTACCTGACGCTCAACGGCGTGCTCGCCAAGTCCAGCAACATCGGCACCATCCTGGCCACCGGCCAGCTCGGCAAGACCCAGGCCCAGGCCAACAAGGTCCTCTACGACTACCTCCGCAAGTTCGGTCTCGGCAGCCTCACGGGGCTCGGCTTCCCCGGCGAGACCAAGGGCATCCTCGCCCCGCCCGACACCTGGTCGACCTCGCAGCAGTACACGATTCCTTTCGGCCAGGGCGTGTCCGTCAACGCCATGCAGGCCGCCTCCGTCTACTCGACCATCGCCAACGGCGGCGTCCGCGTGGAACCCACGCTGGTGCGCGGCTCCACGGGGCCCGACGGGCGCTTCACGCCGGCCCCGAAGCCCGAGAGGACGCGGGTCGTCAGCGAGAAGACGGCGAAGACGCTCGCCCGGATGCTGGAGTCGGTGGTGGACGACGAGGAGGGCACCGGCACCAAGGCGCGCATCCCGGGGTACCGGGTCGCGGGGAAGACGGGCACCGCCAACCGCGTGGATCCGGCCACCGGCAAGTACCACGGCTACACCTCGTCCTTCGCCGGCTTCGCCCCCGCCGACAAGCCGCGGATCACCGTCTCCTGCGTCATCCAGAACGCCACCCGGGGCAGCTACTTCGGCGGCCAGATCTGCGGTCCCGTCTACAAGCAGGTCATGGAGTTCGCCCTGAAGACGCTCCAGGTGCCGCCGACCGGCGCCGCACCCGCCAACCTACCGGTCACCTTCACACCCTGATCAGCACCGATCCCGCACCGAGCCACCAGGAACCACCCCGTGACGACGACCACCCCCGACCCCGGGAACCGGGACGCCCCC
>NZ_MSGP01000663.1 GCF_002078235.1 Streptomyces viridosporus | reverse complement strand
GAACGGGGGATGGAGGGGCGGGCGGCGGGGTCAGTGGATGATGCCGGTGCGCAGGGCCACCGCCACCATCCCGGCGCGGTCGCCCGTGCCGAGCTTGCGGGCGATGCGGGCGAGGTGGCTCTTGACGGTCAGCGCGGACAGGCCCATCGAGACGCCGATCGCCTTGTTCGACTGGCCCTCCGCCACCAGTCGCAGCACCTCGACCTCGCGGCCGGACAGTTCGCGGTAGCCGCCCGGGTGGCTCGGAGCACCCGGGGGGCGGCGGTGCAGGCGTGCGGCGGCGGCGCCGATGGGAGCGGCACCGGGACGGGTGGGGAGCCCGAGGTTGGTGCGGGTGCCGGTGACGACGTAGCCCTTCACCCCGCCGGCGAGGGCGTTGCGCACGGCGCCGATGTCGTCGGCGGCGGACAGGGCGAGGCCGTTGGGCCAGCCCGCGGCGCGGGTCTCGGACAGGAGGGTGAGGCCGGAACCATCCGGCAGGTGGACTTCGGCGACGCAGATGTCGCGGGGGTTGCCGATGCGGGGACGAGCCTCCGCGACGGACGAGGCCTCGATGACATCGCGCACACCGAGCGCCCACAGGTGGCGGGTGACGGTGGAACGGACGCGGGGGTCGGCCACGACCACCATGGCGGTCGGCTTGTTCGGGCGGTAGGCGACCAGGCTTGCGGGCTGCTCGAGGAGAACGGACACCAGGCCTCCTGGGGTGCGGGACGGGGCCGGCTCGTGGGGGTGAAGCCGGGACTAACCGTGCTTTCAAGGTCACAGTCGTCTTCGGCAACAAACCTGGTGTCCTTTAGGGAATGATCACGATCTGGTGAGTAACAATCTGCGCAATTCGGACGCGCGATCGATCATTCGAAGATCGAACGGTTTCGCTCCGCGTCGCAACGCTTCCGAAAGTGGCCGTATCGACAAAGAGATCGGCAAGGAGGGCGGCGTCGGGACTGCCGGAGGCCCCGGAGGGGAAGCTCACCGCGACTGCGGCCCCCGGCGCTGCGGCAGCGTCACCACGGAGGGGTCCCCGGGGGAGGCCGGCGGCAGCCCCGCGACCTGGGCCAGCAGATCGCACCACGCGGCCAGGTGGGCGGCCGCGTCCGGCGCCCCGCCCCGGCCCTCCCGGGGCGTCCAGGACGCACGGATCTCGATCTGCGAGGCGGCCGGCCGCGCCGACAGCCCGCCGAAGTAGTGGGAACTCGCGCGGGTCACCGTGCCGCTCGGCTCGCCGTACGCCAGCCCCCGGGCCGTGAGCGCGCCGGTCAGCCAGGACCAGCACACGTCCGGCAGCAGCGGGTCCGCGGCCATCTCCGGCTCCAGCTCGGCCCGCACCAGGGTCACCAGGCGGAAGGTCCCCCGCCAGGCGTCGTGACCGGCCGGGTCGTGCAGCAGCACCAGCCGGCCGTCGGCCACGTCCTGCTCGTCGTCGTCGACGACGGCCGCCTCCAGGGCGTGCGCGTACGGTGCGAGCCGCTTGGGCGCGGGGGTCGGCTCCACCTCGATCTGCGGCCGCAGCCGGGCGCCGCGCAGCGCGTCGACGGCGGCCCGGAAGGGCGGCGGAGGTGCGCCCCCGTGCCCGGGATCCGTCCCGGTCCCCTTCGGTTCGTCCATTCCGCCAGCGCCGTCCGACAGTCGTCCCTGAGCCGCAGCCATGCGGGGAAGATTAAGCGGAACGGGCGCCCGGCGCGGGGAGGGACACCCGCGCCGCCCCGCGGTGTCCGGATCGTGTCCCGCGGGCGCCGGGCGCCCCGGGGCGCGGGGGGTCCCGGAGACCAGGTGCGGGGGCGCCGGAGGACCATGCGAGACTTGCCGGTGTGAGTGCCAACGTAAGCCCGACGGCGGGGATGCAGCCGACCGCGACGTACGACAGTCCTTTCCTGAAGGCGTGCAGGCGCGAGCCGGTGCCGCACACCCCGGTGTGGTTCATGCGGCAGGCCGGGCGCTCACTGCCGGAGTACCGCAAGGTGCGCGAGGGCATCGGGATGCTCGACTCCTGCATGCGCCCCGAACTGGTCGCCGAGATCACGCTGCAGCCGGTGCGCCGCCACCGGGTCGACGCGGCGATCTTCTTCAGTGACATCGTCGTCCCCCTCAAGGCCATCGGCATCGACCTCGACATCAAGCCCGGCATCGGCCCGGTCGTCGAGCAGCCGGTCCGCACCCGCGCCGACCTCGCCCGGCTGCGCGACCTCACCCCCGAGGACGTCTCCTACGTCACCGAGGCGATCGGCCTGCTGCTCCCCGAACTCGGCTCCACTCCGCTGATCGGCTTCGCGGGCGCCCCGTTCACCCTCGCGAGCTACCTCGTCGAGGGCGGCCCGTCCCGCACGTACGAGAACGCCAAGGCGATGATGTACGGCGACCCCGAGCTCTGGGCCGACCTGCTCGACCGCCTCGCGGACATCACCGCCGCGTTCCTCAAGGTCCAGATCGAGGCCGGCGTCTCGGCGGTCCAGCTCTTCGACTCCTGGGCCGGCGCGCTCGCCCCGGTCGACTACCGGCGCTCGGTGCTGTCCGCCTCGGCGAAGGTGTTCCGCGAGGTCGCCGACCACGGCGTCCCGCGCATCCACTTCGGCGTCGGCACCGGTGAACTCCTCGGCCTGATGGGCGAGGCCGGCGCGGACGTCGTGGGCGTCGACTGGCGCGTCCCGCTGGACGAGGCCGCCCGCCGCGTCGGCCCCGGCAAGGCGCTCCAGGGCAACCTCGACCCGACGGTGCTGTTCGCCGGCCGCGAGGCCGTCGAGGCCAAGGCCCGGGAGGTGCTGGAGTCGGCCGCCGGTCTGGAGGGCCACATCTTCAACCTCGGGCACGGAGTGATGCCGTCCACCGAGGCGGACGCGCTGACCCACCTCGTGGAGTACGTCCACACGCGGACCGCCCGCTGAGCCACCGCGGACACCGGGGCCGGCTGCGGCCCCGGTGACGCCGGCCGCGAGTCGGTCCCCGGACGTGGGGTACTGGGCCTACACGCCGCCCACCACGTTCGCTCCCGGGCAGGGGCGGCTGGAGGCCCCATGAGGCTCGAGATGTTCGACCCCGCTCCGATCGGCGTGGTGCTCACCCAGGGACCGGAGCACCGGCTCGCGTACACCAACACCGTCTACCGGAGCACCTTCGGCGACCGTCCGCTGGGCCGGCCCATCCGCCGCACCTTTCCCGACCTGGAGCAGTCCGGCTACTTCGACATCTTCGACCGGGTGTTCGCCACCGGGAAGGCCGAGGTGCTCACGGCCGTCCCCATCGACCTGTCCTTCCCGGGCTCGGCGGACACCGGAACGCGCTACTTCACGTTCAGCATCTCGCACGCCACGATAAGTGACGGCCGGCAAGGGGTGCTGGGCGTGATCGTGGAGGTCACCGACCAGGTGACCGTCGCGAAGCGGATCCGCGTCCTGTCCGAGGAACGCCGCCGCGCGATGCTGCGCTACCGCAGTCTGGTGCGGGCCGGATCCGAGATGGTGTGGGTGACGGACCCCGCGGGCGGGATCATCGAGCCGAGCCCCGGCTGGCAGCGGGTGACCGGGCAGAGCTGGGAGGAGTTCCGCGGCAATGGGTGGATCGACGCGGTCCACCCCGACGAACGCGCCGCCGTCCTCGAGACGTGGGGCCGGGCCCTGGAGGAGGCGCGGCCGCTGTTCGCCCAGACCTACCGGCTGCGGCTGGCCGAGGGCGGCTACCGCCACTTCGCCGTCAACGCGGCACCGGTCCGCGACGAGGACACGGTGATCGAGTGGGTGGGCACCTGCCGCGACATCGAGCAGGAGTGGCAGGACACCCGCCGCGAGGAGCTGCTG
>NZ_MSGP01000662.1 GCF_002078235.1 Streptomyces viridosporus | reverse complement strand
GCGAGGGCGCCCTCGCGGTCGACGTGCAGGAAGGCGTGCACCTTCTCGTCGACGGCCTCGATCCGGGCCAGGTGCGCCTCGGTGACCTCGACGGCCGTGAGTTCGCCGGAGGCGATCTTCTCGGCGGTCTCGGCCGCCGTGAGCCTGATGATGTCCGTCATGATGGCTTATTCCTCCCCCAGGATCTGCGGCACCTTGAAACGCTGCTGCTCCTGGGCCGGGGCGCCGGAGAGCGCCTGCTCGGGGGTGAGCGAGGGACGGACCTCGTCCGGCCGCATGACGTTCGTCAGCGGGAGCGGGTGCGAGGTCGGCGGTACGTCTTGGTCGGCGACCTCGCTGACGCGGGCCACCGCGCCGATGATGTCGTCCAGCTGGCCTGCGAAGTGATCGAGCTCTTCGGGCTTCAGCTCCAGACGCGCCAGCCGGGCGAGGTGGGCGACCTCCTCGCGCGTGATGCCAGGCATGCAGCGTTCCTCTGGGGTGAGTGTGTGTGGTTTGGGGCCAATCCTATGGGGCCGGGAGCCGTGCCCGTGAAACGGTCGCCGCCCGGCGTCCCGCGGGATCCGCGCACGCCGCCGTCCCGCGGGATCCGCGCACGCCGCGGGACGCCGGGGAGGCCGCACGCCGACGGCGGCCCTCACGGTGTCCGCCCCGGGGCGTCAGCCGACCCGCCCCGTGTCGTCCCCCGCGGCGGCGGGCAGGGCCGCCGCCGGGCGCTGCCAGCCGCGGGAGCCGCGGGCGAGGAGCCAGGCCGTGGTCTCGTCGGGCGGCATCGCGGCCGCGACCAGCCAGCCCTGGACCGCGTCGCAGCCGAGGTCGCGCAGGCGCTCCCAGGTCTCGTCGTCCTCGACGCCCTCGGCGACGACGAGCAGACCGAGCGAGTGGGCGAGGTCGACGGTGCAGCGCACGATCTCGGCGTCCTCGGTGTCGACGGCCAGCCGGGCCACGAAGGAGCGGTCGATCTTCAGCTCGCTGACCGGCAGCCGCCGCAGGTGCACCAGGGAGGAGTAGCCGGTGCCGAAGTCGTCCAGGGACATCTTCACCCCGTGCCCGGTCAGGGCGTTCAGGGTGTCGGCGGCGCGCTGCGGGTCCTCCAGGAGGACGTGCTCGGTGATCTCCAGTTGGAGGGCTCCCGCCGGGACGCCGTGCCGGGCCAGCCGGGCCGCGACGGAGCCGGCGAAGCCGGGGATGTGGACGTCGCGCGGCGAGACGTTGACCGCGACCGGCACGAACAGGCCCTGCGCACGCCACTCGGCGACCTGGCCGAGCGCGGTCTCCAGCACGTACTCGGTGAGGTGCGGCATCAGCCCGGAGGACTCGGCGATCGCTATGAACTCGTCCGGCGGCACCCTGCCCCGCTCCGGGTGCACCCAGCGGACCAGGGCCTCCAGACCCGCGACCTGGCCGTCGAAGCGGACCTTGGGCTGGTAGTGGAGCTGGACCTCGTGGGCGTCCAGAGCCCGGCGCAGATCACCCAGCAGGCCGAGCCGGTCGGGGGTGTTGGAGTCGCGCTTGGACTCGTACACCTCGACGCCCGTGCGGTCCCGCTTGGCCTGGTACATCGCCACGTCCGACCGCCGCAGCAGCCCCTCCGCGTCGACCGCGTGGTCGGGGAAGACGGCGACGCCCGCGCTCGCCTCCAGGACGAGGGTGAGGCCGTCGAGGTCGAGGGGGGAGCTGAGGGCTCCGACCAGGCTGCGGGCGATGCGGGTCGCGGACGTCGTGGAGTCGGCGACCGGCAGTAAGACGGCGAACTCGTCGCCCCCGAGCCGTGCGGCCTCCGCCCCGCGCGGCAGGGCCAGTCGCAGCCGGTCGGCGATCTGGAGCAGCAGCCGGTCGCCGGCGAGATGACCGAGGGTGTCGTTGACCGACCGGAAACGGTCGAGGTCGATCAGCATCAGGGCGGCGCGGGCGTCCATGCGCTCGGCCTCGTCGAGCGCGGTCCAGATGCGCTCCTGCAGCCACTGCCGGTTGGGCAGTCCGGTCAGCGGATCGCGCAACTGCTCCTCCGCCCGGGCACGGGCTATCCACAGGGTGGAGTCCAGGGCGATCAGCGGGACGGAGAACAGCGGCAGCAGCACCGGTTCGGCGTCCGCGACCACGCACACCAGGGGCGCTATGCCGAGCAGGGCGACCGCGACCAGGCCCTGTCTGGCCAGGGCGGTGCGGGCGACGGTGGGCAGTCCGGAGCGCGGTGCCCGGAGGTACCAGAGCAGGGAGCGGGTCACCAGGAGGTAGGCGCCGGCGACCAGCACCACGCCGGGGACGGTGTAGAGCGTCCAGGTGTCCGGGGTGGCCGGGGACTCGACGGACGGCACGGAGCCGAACGCGGCCAGGACCAGGGCTCCGGCGCCGATGCCGAGCAGGTCCACCGCGCCGTGCAGGACGCCCTGCCGCCAGCGGCCCCTGCGGGCCACGCCGACCAGCACCACCACGGTGAGGCTGACCATGCCGGCCGGGACCCAGCCGTACAGCAGCAGCACGGCGAGGGTGAGGGCGGCGCCCGAGCCGGTACCGCCCCACCAGCGGGAGCGGCCCAGCATCACCAGGTGGCCGACGACGATCCCGGTCAGCACGGCCAGGGACCAGCCGACGGTCCCGGACGGGAAGAGCGCGTGGCCGCCGGTGAACGCCCGCAGGAAGCCCGCGCCCAGCACGAGGCCGGCCGCCGCGACGATCGCCGTGGGCAACGCGGGCCAGGACGGGGGCCGTTCGGTGTCCGTCCCGGGCAGCCCGGGGCCGTGCCCGGGGGCCTGCCGCCCGGTGCCGGCCGCGTCCGCGGTGCCCACGGCGGTGCGTCCCCGCGCGTCCGGCCGCCCCGCGGGCCGGCCGTCCCCACGGCCGCGCCGCCATACGACCGCCCCACGGCGCAGACGCAGCCGTGAGCCCGGGGCGGCGCTCTCGGTCGGTTCCATTCCCGTCCCTCTCACAGCCGGCGGTGCCCACGCCACGCGGCCCGATGCCCGACAACCCTCAGCGGCTCCGCGGTGGAAAGCCCTTCCCCGGTCCCTTCACGAGTGCGGAGTTGCCCCGACCGCGACTGGGCACGGCAGGCGCACATCCCAACAGTAGGCCGCAGAAGGCTTCCACGGGCACCGGTCGCCGACGGTTGCCCGAATGCACCCCGGCCACCCGTATGCATCTGGTATGCGCCGAACGGGTGGTCTTCAACCGCTACTCCTCGGCCGAAAGGGCGACCTCCGCCGCGGCCTCCGGCCCTTGCCCGAGAAGGACGTTGAGACCTTCCTCGTTCAGAACCGGCACCTTGAGCTGCATCGCTTTGTCATACTTCGACCCCGGGTTGTCCCCCACGACGACGAACGACGTCTTCTTCGACACCGAACCGGTCACCTTCGCACCCCGGCTCTGCAGCGCCTCTTTTGCGCCATCCCGGGTGAAATGCTCCAGGGTGCCGGTCACCACGACGGTGAGTCCCTCCAGCGGACGCGGCCCCTCGTCCTCCCCGGACCCCTCGTCCTCCATGCGGACACCGGCCGCCTTCCACTTGCGAATGATCTCGCGGTGCCACTCCTCGGCGAACCACTGCTTGACCGCGGCGGCGACGATCTCTCCGACGCCCTCGGTGTTCCTGAGCTCCTCCTCCGAGGCCGCCTCGATCCGGTCGATGGACCGGAAGGCACGGGCCAGCGCCTCCGCCGCGACCGGGCCGACGTGACGGATCGACAGACCGGTGAGCAGGCGGGCCAGCGGGCGCTCCTTGGCCGCCGCGATGTTCTCCAGCATCGCGAGCGCGTTCTTCTTCGCGTTGCCCTCCTGGTTGGCGAAGACGGTGGCGATCTTCTCCTCGCCGGTCTTCGGGTCCCGCTTGGGCAGACCGCTGTCCTGGTCGAGGACGTACGCCTTGATGGGCAGCAACTGGTCGACGGTGAGGTCGAACAGGTCGCCCTCGTCCTTCAGCGGCGGGTCCGCGGGCTCCAGCGGCTTGGTGAGCGCCGCCGCGGCCACATAGCCGAAGTGCTCGATGTCCAGCGCCTTGCGGCCCGCGAGGTAGAACAGGCGCTCCCGCAACTGGGCGGGGCAGGCGCGGGCGTTGGGGCAGCGCAGGTCGACGTCGCCCTCCTTCATCGGCCTCAGCGGCGTACCGCACTCGGGGCACTCGCCCGGCATCACGAACTCGCGCTCGCTGCCGTCGCGCAGGTCGGCGACCGGGCCGAGGATCTCCGGGATCACGTCACCGGCTTTGCGCAGCACCACCGTGTCGCCGATGAGGACGCCCTTGGCCTTGACCACGTCCTGGTTGTGCAGCGTGGCGAACTCGACCTCGGATCCGGCCACCGTGACCGGCTCGACCTGGGCGTACGGCGTGACCCGGCCCGTACGGCCCACGCCCACGCGGATGTCGACCAGCTTGGTGTTGACCTCCTCGGGCGCGTACTTGTACGCGATGGCCCAGCGCGGGGCGCGCGCCGTGGAGCCCAGGCGGCCCTGGAGGCGGATCTCGTCGAGTTTGACGACGACGCCGTCGATCTCGTGCTCCACGGAGTGGCGGTTCTCGCCGTAGTGCGCGATGAACTCCCGCACGCCGCCGAGGTCGTCGACCACCTTGTTGTGCCGGGAGGTGGGCAGGCCCCAGGACTTGAGCAGGTCGTACGCCTCGGAGAGGCGGGTCATGCCCTCGAAGCCCTCCAGGGCGCCGATGCCGTGGACCACCATGTGCAGCGGGCGGGTGGCGGTGACGCGCGGGTCCTTCTGGCGCAGCGAACCGGCCGCCGCGTTGCGGGGGTTGGCGAAGGGCTTGTCACCGGCCTCCACCAGGCGGCGGTTGAGTTCCTCGAACTTCTCCATCGGGAAGTAGACCTCGCCGCGGATCTCCACGAGGTCGGGCACCCTGTCGCCCTTCAGCCGGTCCGGGACCTCGGCGATGGTGCGGACGTTGGGCGTGATGTCCTCGCCGGTGCGGCCGTCGCCGCGGGTCGCCGCGCGGGCGAGCCGGCCGCGTTCGTAGGTGAGGTTGACGGCGAGGCCGTCGACCTTCAGTTCGCACAGGAAGTGGTAATCCTGCTCGCCCAGTTCCCGCCGGACGCGCTCCGTCCAGGCGGCGAGGTCGTCGTCGTTGAAGGTGTTGTCCAGGGAGAGCATGCGCGAGCGGTGCCGGACGGCCGTGAACTCCGTCTCGTACGACCCGGCGACCTTCTGGGTCGGCGAGTCCGGGGTGCGCAGCTCCGGGTACTCCTCCTCCAGCGCCTCCAGCTCGCGCAGCAGCCGGTCGAACTCGGCGTCGCTGATGACGGGGGCGTCGTTCACGTAGTACCGGAAGCGGTGCTCCTCGATCTGCTCAGCGAGCTGTACGTGCTGCTCCCGTGCCTCGGCTGGCACGTTCGTCGTCTCCGCCTGCTGGTCGCCGGCCACCGTGTGTCCTCCCGTTACTCAGGGTTGTCCGCGAGTGATCTCGCCGCCCGGACGCAGTGGGCGTACGCCGCGCGCGCGTACTCGGGGGAAGCACCCGCGAGTCCGCACGCCGGGGTGACGGTGACCGCCTCCGGGAGGAGCCCCGGCCTCAGCCCCAGCCTGCGCCACAGTGTCCTGACCCCCATGACGCTACCGGCAGGGTCCGACAACGGGCCGTCCGTGCCCGGGACGACACCGGCGAACAGCCGGGTGCCCCCTTCCACCGCTTCCCCGATCACCTCGTCGTCACGCTCGGTGAGGAGGGAGAAGTCGAACGAGACCGCCGCCGCGCCCGCCCGGCGCAGCAGGGCGAACGGGACGTCCGGTGCGCACGAGTGGACCACGACGGGCCCGCCGCCGTGCGCCCCGACGACGTCCCGGAGCGTGGCCTCGACGATCTGGCGGTCCACCGCGCGGTGGGTGCGGTAGCCGCTGGCGCTCCTCACCCGGCCGCGCAGGACGGCGGTGAGGGAGGGTTCGTCGAGCTGGAGGACGAGTCGCGCGCCGGGCACCCGCCGCCGCACCTCGGCGAGGTGCAGGCGCAGCCCCTCGGCGAGGGAGGCGGCGAGGTCGCGGCAGGCGCCGGGGTCGGACAGGGCGGCCTCGCCGTTCCTGAGCTCGAGGCCCGCGGCGAGCGTCCACGGTCCCACCGCCTGCACCTTCAGCGGCCCCTCGTACTCCTGGGTGAACTCCTCCAGCGCGTCGAGGTCCTCGCCGAGCCAGGAGCGGGCCCGCCTGGTGTCCCGCCCCGGCCGGTCCCCGATCCGCCAGCCGCTGGGCTCCACGCGCGCGTACAGCTCGACGAGCATCCCGGCGGTCCGCCCGATCATGTCCGCGCCGGGCCCCCGGGCGGGGAGTTCGGGCAGGAACGGGAAGTCCTCGAAGCTCCCGGTGACGGTCTTGGCGGCTTCGCGGGCGTCCCCGCCCGGCATGGACCCGATCCCGGTGGCGGGCCCGAACCTGAACTGGCTGTCTTCACTCACCCGAGAAGCCTACGGAACGATCCGGCCCGGTTCAGCGCCCCGGGCGCACCGTCAGATCGTTGACCTCCGCGTCCCGGGGCAGGTCCAGGGCCATCAGGACGGTCGTGGCGACCGACTCGGGGTCGATCCACCTGCCGGGGTCGTAGTCCTTGCCCTCCTGCCGGTGCACCTTGGCCTGCATGGGGCTGGCGGTGCGGCCCGGGTAGACCGAGGTCACCCGGACCTCGTTGCCGTGCTCCTCGTGGCGCAGGGAGTCGGCGAGGGCCTTCAGGCCGTGCTTGGAGGCCGCGTACGCGGCCCAGTCGGCGTGGGCGTTCAGACCGGCGCCGGAGTTGACGAAGACCACGTGGCCGCGGCTCGCGCGGAGCTGGGGCAGGAAGTGCCGGGTCAGCTCGGCGGGGGCGATCAGGTTGACGTCGAGCTGGTGGCGCCAGGTCTTCGGGGTGAGTTCGCCGACCGGGCCGAGGTCCACCACGCCGGCGATGTGCAGCAGGGAGTCGACCCGGTCCGGGAGCGACTGGTGGGAGAAGGCCCAGCTGAGCCGGTCGGGGTCCGCGAGGTCGCCGACGAGCGTCCGGGCGCCGGGGAACTCGGCCGCCAGCTCCTTCGCGCGGCCCGCGTCGCGCGCGTGCAGCACGAGGCCGTCCCCGCGCGCGTGCAGACGGCGGGCGACGGCCGCGCCGATGCCGGAGCCCGCTCCGGTGATCACATGTGTAGCCATGCCCGCCATGCTCGCATCACCCGGTGGTCACTCCACGCCCCGGCTCTCCTCCAGGTACGCCAGCGCCCCCAACGGCTCCTCGGCGAAGAACACCAGGTCGGCCAGCGGACGCGGCAGGAAGCCCTCGTCCTCCATGCGGCGGAACTGCTCCTTGAGGCCGTCGTAGAAGCCCGCCGTGTTGAGCAGGACCACCGGCTTGTCGGTGCGCCCGTGCTTCTTCAGCTCCAGGATCTCGGTCGCCTCGTCGAGGGTGCCGGTGCCGCCCACCATGATCACCACCGCGTCGGCCTTCTCCAGCAGCAGCCGCTTGCGCTCGGCCAGGTCCTTCGCGATCACCATCTCGTCGACGCCGTCGCGTGCCGTCGCCGCGAGGAACTCCACGGAGACGCCGCAGAGCCGGCCGCCCGCCTCCTGCACCCCGTCGGCGACGACCTTCATCAGGCCGACGTCCGAGCCGCCCCAGACGAGCGTGTGCCCGCCCTTGCCGAGCAGGCGCGCGAACTCCCGCGCGGGGCCCGTGTAGCGTTCGTCGAGATCGGCTGCGGAGAGGAAGACACAGATGTTCACGGACCCACCGTACGGGCCCGGTCGGACATCGCGGTCAGCCGGATCCTCGACTGCCGGTGCGGCAGCTCCTCCCAGTCGTCCATGAACCGCGCCGCCAGGCCGTGCTCGGCGGCCAGCCGGGTGAGCGTCTCGGTCCGGTAGTAGAAGTCCTCGTGCAGCACCTGGTGCTCCTCCCCCTCCGTGCGGTCGAAGGTGAAGTCGAAGAACCCGCCGGGCGCGAGCACCCTGCCGACGTGCGCGAAGCACTCCTCGATGACGTGCCGGGGCGAGTGCGAGAAGACGCTGTGCGCGTGCACGACGTCGAAGTGGCCCTCGGGCAGGAAGGCGAGGGTCAGGTCGTTCGCGAGCGTCAGGTGGGGCAGCTTGGCCTGGAGCCCCTCGCGGACGAGGGTGTCCTGGGCGGCGAGCAGGATGTGCGGCGAGATGTCGATGCCGTAGTAGTGGCCCGGCTCCAGGTGGTCGATGAACAGGCGGCCCGCGCGGAGGTTGCCGCAGCCGATCTCCAGCATCCGGTGGTGGGGCTCCAGGCCGTGCCGCACCAGGTAGTCGAACTGCATCCGGCCGATCCTGGCCCACTGCTCGCGCGAGGGGCTGTGGCCCACCGCGGCCTCGGCGCTGCGGGCGGCGTCGGAGGCCATCACCGCGCGGTAGTAGGAGATGTGGTCGCGGTGGAGCAGCCGCAGCCGGGCGTCGCGCAGGGCGCGCCGCGCGTGGGCGGGAACCCGCCGCGGATGGCGCAGGGCGTAGTGGACCCGGTGGGCGAGGGTGCTGCGGTTCCTGGCGGCTTCGCCGACTCCCATGGGGCCTCCTGCGGATGCGGGCCGGGCGGGACGGTGATTCCCTCACCGGCGGGAAGAACTCGGCTTCAGCGTGCGCTGTATCCGGTGACACGGCTACCCAGGGAGGGTCGATCGTGACCACAGGCCACCACATCACCATCGAGCCCGGCGACCGGCACGTGCGCGTGGTGCACGGCGATCGGGTGCTGGCGCGGAGCGACCGGGCGCTGGTGCTGAAGGAGACGGGCTGTCCGGACCGGTACTACATCCCGCCGGAGGACGTCCGCCTCGACCTGCTGACACCGTCCGGGACGCGCACGCACTGCCCCTTCAAGGGCACCGCGTCCTACTGGTCGCTGCCGGACGCGGCCGACCTGGTCTGGGCGTACCCGGACCCGAAGCCGGAGGTCGCGGAGATCAAGGACCACCTGTGCTTCTACGACGTGGACGTGCGGTGACCGCGTACCGCGGGTGACCGGGTGGAGGGGCTCCGATCGGCGGACGCGCCGCCCGCCTCACCGACGAATTCCGCGCCGTGCGGCACTCTGGTGCGACATGGACAAAAAAATCCTTTCGCGCGACGGCACCTCCCTCGCCTACGAGAGCGCCGGGCGGGGTACCGCGGTCGTCCTCGTCAGCGGCGCGATGTCGACGGGGGCGACGGTGGCACCGCTGGCCGCGCCGCTCTCGGAGCGGTTCCGGGTCGTCGTCTACGACCGACGGGGCCGCGGTGCGAGCGGGGACACCGCGCCGTACGCGGTGGAGCGCGAGGTCGAGGACCTGGCGGCGCTGGTCGAGGCGGTGGGCGGTGAGGCGTCGCTGTACGGCGTCTCCTCGGGCGGCGCGCTGGCGCTCAGGGCGGCGGCGAGCGGGCTGCCGGTGCGCCACGTCGCCGTGTACGAGACGCCGTACGCGACGTCCGAGGAGGACCTGCGGGAGCGCGCGGAGTACACCGAGCGGCTGACGGCGGCGCTGGCCGAGGGGCGGCGCGGGGACGCGGTGGAGCTCTTCCTGCGGCTGACCGGACTGGACGAGGCGGTGATCCAGAGCGCCCGGCAGTCGCCGATGTGGGCCGGGATGGAGACGATCGCCCCGAGCCTCGCGTACGACGACGCCGTCATGGGCGACGGGAGCGTCCCCGAGGAGCTGCTGGCGTCGATCCGCGTGCCGGTGCTGGCGGTCGCGGGCGACGGGAGCCCGGCGTGGATGCGCGAGGCCGCGCGGGCGATCGCGGACGCGGTGCCCCGGGGCACGTACCGCGTCCTGGAGGGCCAGACCCACATGGCCGATCCGGACGTCCTGGCACCGGTGCTGGCGGGGTTCTTCACGGGGTGAGCGGCGGGGCCGCCGCCGTCCGCCGCGGGCCGGGCCCCTCCCCCGACGCGGTCACGGAGGAGCCCGTGGTCCTTCGGGACGTGTCGGGCCGTGAGAACAGCGTGGCCGCCCGCGCGGTCGGCCGGCCGTCGGCTCGACGGAGCGTGCACGGGGCACGGACGTCGGGTGCCGGGCCGGGACCAGGCTTGGCGAACCTCCCCGGCCCGTGCGTCAGGACGTCGTGGCCGGCTCCGTCGACCGCACCGTGGTCGCGATCGTCGCCGAGCCGACCACGCGCGTGCCGTCGTACAGCACGATCGCCTGGCCGGGGGCGACCCCGCGGACGGGCTCGGTGAAGCGGACCCGCAGCTCGCCGTCGACGGGTTCCGCCGTCACCTCGGTCTCGCCGCCGTGGGCGCGCAGCTGGGCGGTGTAGGTGCCGGGGCCCTCGGGGGCGGCGCCGCACCAGCGGGGCCTGATCGCGGTCAGGGCGGTGACGTCGAGGGCGGCGGCGGGGCCGACCGTGACCGTGTTGTCCACCGGGGAGATGTCGAGGACGTAGCGCGGCTTGCCGTCGGGGGCGGGGGTGCCGATCCTGAGGCCCTTGCGCTGGCCGATGGTGAAGCCGTACGCGCCCTCGTGCGTGCCGACCTTGGCGCCGGACTCGTCGACGATGTCGCCCTCGGCCCGGCCCAGGCGGTTCGCGAGGAAGCCGCGGGTGTCGCCGTCGGCGATGAAGCAGATGTCGTGCGAGTCGGGCTTCTTGGCGACGGCGAGTCCGCGGCGCTCGGCCTCCGCGCGGATCTCCTCCTTGGTGGTGACCGTGTCGCCGAGCGGGAACATCGCGTGGGCGAGCTGGCGGTCGTCCAGCACCCCGAGGACGTAACTCTGGTCCTTGGCCATGTCGGAGGCGCGGTGCAGCTCGCGGGTGCCGTCCTCGCGCAGGACCACCTTGGCGTAGTGGCCGGTGCAGACGGCGTCGAAGCCGAGCGCGAGCGCCTTGTCCAGCAGCGCGGCGAACTTGATCTTCTCGTTGCAGCGCAAGCAGGGGTTCGGGGTGCGGCCGGCCTCGTACTCGGCGACGAAGTCCTCGACGACGTCCTCGCGGAAGCGGTCGGCGAGGTCCCACACGTAGAACGGGATGCCGATGACGTCGGCGGCGCGGCGGGCGTCGCGCCGCCGACGTCATCGGCATCCCGTTCTACGTGTGGTTCCTCGCCGATCTGTTCGGCGAGGTCTCCCACGTAGAACGGGATGCCGTTGACCCTTCTCCTATTCTCATCT
>NZ_MSGP01000661.1 GCF_002078235.1 Streptomyces viridosporus | reverse complement strand
GCCCACTGCCGGTCCTTCACCATCCAGGGCACCCCGACCACCCGGCCCGGCGCCCCCTGCGGAGCCCGCCTCGCACACGACCCGCTGCGCCATCACCGGCCCGGACCCGCCCTGCTCGCGCTCCAGCACAAGATCCTTCGACTGCTCCGCCCGGGCCGCCCGGGACGGCCAGCACAGCAGTACTTCACCGAACTCATCCTGCTCGCCGGACTGGTCATGATCTCCTGGCCGCGCATCCAGGCGATCGGCACCACCCGCCCGCTCGCTGCAGCCGTCGACCGACGTCTCGCCATCCACGAGGGTGCCGACTCCCGTCCCTACCGCTCCAACGCGGCGCCCTTCGACGCGCTCGCCTGCGCCGGCGTCCTCCAGGTCACCGATCGCATCCTGACGGCCGAAGACCTGCGCGAAGCACTCTCCTCGCTCGCGCCCGAGGAGAACCGGACCCGCAGTGGAATCCCGCCCACACGGCACCTGATCTGGGACAACAGCTTCAAAAGGCACCGCAGCGCCTGCTCCGAGCGCTTCCAGCTCGCCGCCGACACGATCGTTCCCACCTTCCGGCGCACAGGCAAAGGCGGACTCCGAATCCCCTCCACCGGTGTCGACCTCCGGCCCGAACATATCCCCGCCTGCCTGCCTGAAGACCTGGCCGAACGCCACCTCAGCTTCCCCTCGGACATCGCCCCCAAGATGCGCCGACGCAGTGCCTCGGTGTTCCTGGTCCGGCGCGCACGCGGCGGCAGCTTGGACGAAGCCGCCCATTTCCTCGGAATCAGCACCCCGAACAATCGGAATCAGCACCCTGAACAAAAGGATCGGCTACACACAGCTGCTGAACCGACACCTCCACACCCGCGGCACGGCCCGCGACTTCGAACGAGCCCTCGACTCCATCACCGCCGAACTCCTCGCGGGCCCCGCCATCGACTACCAGCACCGACACCGCGTGAGCGCTTCGTCTGACGAGTTGAGCAGGGTACCGGTACGGCCCAGTCGTCGACACCGGCCGCTCCGGTCGCCAACTGGAGCGCTCATGAGCCGAAGCTCAGGAGTTGTCACCGGCGACGCCGGATGAGCTGGCGGAGAGGACCGGTCGAGGCACGTTGGTTGTCACCGATTAGGCATCCCCCTTGTCACAACCGCTCGTTCGGCAGACTTTCTGTCACCAGTACCGAAGATTCTGAGTTCCCGGATACCTCAGTGATGCCGTACTCAGGGCTGAGCCCTTCCACAGCGAGGCGGAAGAGGCGGTCGGCCTGGGTCTCGGGGTCCTTGTGGTGCTCGGTGGCCAGGGCGATGCCGACGGCGAGGGTCAGCAGGTCGTGAAAGGTGACGTGCGGTGCAACCGCCTTGTCGCGAATGGCCCGCTGGAGCAGGGGAGTTCCGGCCGCTGCGATTCTGTTGCCACAGGAGTGCGGGGAGGGTTCCTCGGAGGGAGGCTCGTAGCTGAGGGTGTTGGCGAATCCGCGGGCTGAGACGGCGTAGAGGACGAGGGCGTGGAGCCACTCCAGGAGGGCAGTGCGGCCGTCCTCGGTCGCACTTAGCCGGTGGGCGCGCTCGCATAGGCCCTCGATGCGCTCCTGAAAGACGGCTTCGAGCAGGGCACGGCGGGTGGGGAAGTGACGGCGCACGGTCGCCGAACCGACGCCTGCGGTGCGGGCGATCTGCTCCTGGGATGCCTCGGCGCCGTGCGCGGCGACCTCGGCTTTGGCGACGGCGAGGATGCGCTGGTAGTTGCGTCGGGCGTCCGAGCGCTGACCGGTCATGATCTCCTCATTGCTAAGCGGCGGGCCCCGCCATATCTTAGCGGCAGGCAAAGCGGCGGGCCCCGCCGTTTTCTTTCTCCGGTCCGTGAGGAGCAGCAACCATGCCCATCGACAGCGATACCGTCCTGGTCACCGGAGCCACCGGCCAGCAAGGCGGGGCCACGGCCCGCGCACTCCTGGCCGCCGAGGTGCCCGTACGTGCACTCGTACGCGATCCGCGGTCGAAGTCCGCCCAAGCGATCGAGGCGCTGGGCGCCGAGCTGGTGCGGGCGGATCTCTCCGACCGGGACTCCCTCGGCCCAGCGGTCGAGGGAGTCCGCGCGGTGTTCTCGGTGCAGATGCCGCCCATGACCGAGACCAGCGTGGACTTCGCGGGCGAGCTCGCCCAAGCCACCAACCTGGTGGACGCGGCGAAGGCTGAGGGAGTACGGCAGTTCGTGCAGTCCTCGACCAGTGGAGTCGGTGAGCATACCCGGGTCGCCGGCTGGGCTGAGGGCCGCTGGGCGGCGATGGCGGACTACTTCCACACCAAGCAGGCGATCATGGAGGCGGTGCGGGGTGCGGGCTTTGCCCGCTGGACGGTGCTCAAGCCCGCCTTCTTCATGGAGAACCTGCCCCTGCTGGCACCCAAGGGGCCGCGCGGCGGACTGCTGACGGTACTGAAGCCGGAGACCGAACTGGCCCTGGTGGCCGTGCGGGACATCGGCACGGCTGCGGCGCACGCCCTTCGAGACCCTGACCGGTTCCACCAGGTGGAACTGGAACTGGCCGGTGACCTGCGCACGATGGAGCAGATCGCGCAGACCTTGTCCGCCGCCTGGGGCGTGCCCGTGGCCGCACCCTCCATGAGCCTGGAAGAGGCCCTCGACGCGGGCATGCCGACGTGGGGAGCCGGACACGAGTGGAACAACGCGGTCCTCCAGCCCGCCCGGCCCGAGTTTGCACGAAAGTTGGGCATCCCGGTCACCACCTTCGCCGAGTGGGCGGATGAGCAGCTGACACCCGTGTCCGGCTAGTGACCTGAGTCGGAGATTCGTCGTTGGTTGGGCATGAGTCGTCCGGGACCGAAGATTCCGCCGTTGTCGGTGACCGATGCCCAGCGGGCCGTGCTGGAGGGGTGGGTGCGGCGTCGTTCGACGGCCCAGGCTCTGGCCCAGCGCTCACGGATCGTGCTGGAGTGCGCCGAGGGGCACTCGATCATGGAGGTGTCGCGGCGGCTGCAGGTCAGTCCCGACACGGTCCGCACCTGGCGGCGGCGCTTCCTCGAACGGGGTCTGGACGGCCTGTCCGACGAGCCGCGGCCCGGTGTCCCGCAAAAGATCACCGACGCGGACGTCGAGCGGGTCATCGTCAAGACGCTGGAGGAGAAGCCGAAGAACGCGACTCACTGGTCGACGAGGTCGATGGCGGCGGCCACGGGCATGTCCCAGTCGGCGGTCTCCCGCATCTGGCGGGCCTTCGCCCTGGCCCCGCACCGGACGCAGACGTCTCTGCTGTCCACCGACCGGTTGTTCATCGACAAGGTCCGCGACGTCGTGGGCTTGTATCTGGATCCGCCGGAGAAGGCCCTGGTGCTGTGCATGGACGAGAAGTCGCAGATCCAGGCCCTCGACCGGTCCCAGCCGGTGCTGCCGAGGGTGCCCGGGGTTCCCGAGCGTCGCAGTCACGACTGCGTCCGGGCCGGCACCACCACCCTGTTCGCGGCCCTGGAGGTCGCCACGGGGAAGGTGATCGGCTCCCTGCACCGGCGGCACCGGGCCGTGGAGTTCAAGAAGTTCCTGGTCAGGCTGGACCAGGAGGTGCCCGCCGAGCTCGAGGTGCACCTGATCCTGGACAACTACGTCACCCACAAGACGCCCGCCATCAAGAAGTGGCTGCTGGCGCACCCCCGTTTCCACCTGCACTTCACGCCGACGAGTGCGTCCTGGCTGAACCTGGTGGAGCGGTGGTTCGCCGAACTGACGCAGAAGAAGCTCAGGCGCGGTGTCCACCGCTCCGTCCAGGCCCTCGAACGCGACATCCGGTCCTGGCTCGCCGATTGGAACGAGCGTCCCAGGCCGTTCGTCTGGACGAAGACGGCCGACGAGATCCTCGACAAAGTCGCCGCCTACTGCCGACGAATCTCCGACTCAGGTCACTAGGGCGTATCCGGCGCTGTGACGCTCGGCAGCGCCCGCCGGGGCGGACTGGGGCGAGAAGTTGGAGTGGCCCTGCCCCGGCATCCCCGCCGCGGTGGTTACCGAATTCGCCGGGCACCCGTTGGCCGGCCTGCCGTTCTTCACTCCGGAGACGGTGACGACCGACCACCGATTCGTCTACCGCAACCACTACCTGGTACCTGGCCGAAACCAACGGTGACAGCAAGCCTGCCGGCTTGCTGTCACCGTTGGTTTCGG
>NZ_MSGP01000660.1 GCF_002078235.1 Streptomyces viridosporus | reverse complement strand
GGCCGGGCTCGGTTTCCAGTACGGCGCGCAGCCCGGCCTCGTCGTCGTGGCCGAAGCCGCCACCGCCGAGGATGCCGTCATCCGCGCCGCCGAGGGCGACATCGACGTCGTGCTGATGGATCTGCAGTTCGGCAGAGGCATGGGCGGCGCGGAAGCCACCGCCCAGATCACCGCCCTGCCGGGAGCCCCCCGAGTGCTGATCGTCACCACGTACGACTCCGACGCCGACACCCTGCCCGCCATCGAAGCCGGCGCCACCGGCTACCTCCTCAAGGACGCGCCGCCCGAGGACCTGGCCGCCGCCGTACGCACCGCAGCCGCCGGACGCACCACGCTGGCGCCCACGGTCGCCGACCGGCTGATGAACCGGCTGCGCACGCCGGACACCGCCCTGACCCGGCGCGAGACCGAAGTCCTCGCCCTGGTCGCCGACGGCCTGTCCAACCAGGCCATCGGCAACCGGCTCCACCTGACCGAGGGCACCGTCAAGTCCCACCTGGCCCGCATCTACGCCAAGCTCAGCGTCGACTCCCGCACCGCCGCCGTCGCCACCGCCACCGACCTCGGCCTCATCCGTCGCTGACAGCGCTGTCACGTCGGCTGACAGGGTGGCACGATCTTCTTCGTGATCACGGTGGAGGGGGATTGTTCTTGGCGAGCACGTCGTCGTACCGGGAGCACCGGTACCCGGTCGAGGCGCTCTCCCACTGTGTGTGGCTGCACTTCCGCTTCCCGCTGTCATCGCGTGAGGTGAAGGAGCCGATGCTCCAGCGCGGCATGATCCTCTCCTACGAGACGATCCTGCGGTGGTGCCGGAAGTTCGGGCGGACCCACGCCGACGGACTGCGTCGCCGCCGGCCCCGGCCCGGGGACACATGGCATCTGGACAAGGTGTTCATCAAGGTCGACGGAGAGCGGAAGTACTTGTGACGGGCCGTTGACCAGGACGGCAACGTGTTCGACGACATCCCCATGCAGAACCGCCGGGACGAGGCCGCAGCCCGGCGCTTCTCCGCCGCTCGACGAAGTCGACTACCGGCTGCGCTTTTCACCCCCTGCGTGAACCACCCTGTTTCTGCCGCGCCTCGCCGCGGGCCTGCTGGAAAGCATCGGAGATCGTCTGTGCAGCACCGGACAGAATTCCCTTGGTCGCACCCCGAGCCCCCGACTCGTTGATCCGTCCCGGCAGCTCGGCCAGCCCGGCCGGCTTGCGCGGTCCCGCCTCCAGATCGAGACGGTTGCACGCCTCGGCGAAGCGCAAGTAGGTATCGACGCTGGCCACCACGATCCGAACGTCGATCTTGAGTATCTCGATGCCGACCAGGGAGACCCGCACGAACGCATCGATCACCAGCCCTCGGTCAAGAATCAACTCCAGTACGTCGTACAGGCCGCTGGAGCCTCCCCCACCGCCCTGCCGCGCCACCACAGTCATCGCGATCAGCCCCTTCCTCGTCCCCTCTGGTCCAGCCCAGAGATTCCCCTCGCATCCGGACATCCGGCCGCTGGAAGCCGGGAACATGGCGGCAACCCCGAAAGGGCCCGCGACTCCCGGCCGCTGGACAGTAAAAATTTCCCCACGCGAGCAACCGCCCCGTCATACGCCTCGGATAACCCGTAACCGCACACTCACGCCCTGCGATATCTGCCTGATTCCTGGAAAGCCTCTCCCTCACCCGGGATCAGCCCGTGGCGACGGCATGGCCATAATCAGCCGTTCGACGGAAATCCCGGCACAACAACCCTGGCATCAGGACCATCACGGCCATCACGGCCAGCGCGAGCGGATGGCCGAATTCTCAGTTCAGCTGCGGCCTGTGGGTGAAGTTCATGCCGTAAACCCAGGCAGTCGTGATGGACGCTGCCACCACGGCCGCCCCGGCCGAGACACCGCGCACATCGGTGTTCTGCCAGGTGATCGCCTTCACCATGCGGATGTCGAGGAACGAGCCGATCAGTTCATGCAGCACGCACATCTCCGTGTCAGTGCGGGTGAGACTGTCGGCCACGCCCCGGAAGCAGGACTCCACCGCGCGCGACCAGTGGGTCGACGGAAACGATCAAACACTGCACGACGGACACCAACAGCTGGACCGCACAGCGGAACTCCGCCACCCCGGACCGGCCTCCAGGAGAGGTGCCGCCCATTCGCACCCGATGCAATTGGCGTCGGTGGAGCACAGGTACAGTCGTTGGCGCCGAGAACGATCACGGTCCGGCCGTGTCGGCTCCTCAGGGCTGTCGGCGGAGCGCCGAGGACGCCCCCGTGGGCTGGGCGTCCGGAAGCGGCACCGCGCCCGGGGAGACGGGATGCGTCCGCCCGGGCGCGGTGCCGTCACAGCGCGGTGAGCAGTGCGCGGTGGGCGACCCGCCGGTCCTGGAGTGGCCGGAGGGCCAGTCGCATCAGGGCGAGGGCGTTGTCGTCGCCGGCGATGCGGTTGGCGCTGAGTTCGCCGCAGGACAGGCACTGATGGATGATCATCCATTCGCCGTCCGGTCGTACGGTCAGACTCAGCGCTTCCATGCGACCGCGGCAGTCCGAGGCGCGGTCGCCAGGAACGCGGTGGTCGACGTGGAGGCTGGCCAGGCAGTTCGGGCAGTGGTTGCGGTGTGCGGTGCCGGGGGCGTCCAGTGAGACGTCGAGCCGGCAGCCCACGCACCGGAAGTCGTTGCTCCGGTGCCGGCCGTTGCCGTGCAGCACGTCCTTGTACCGCTGCGGTCGGCGCTGCTGCGGGGGTTTGCGTCGAGGCATGGCTGAATTCTCCTTTCCGTGACGAGTGCTCAGAGCGTTCCGAACGCTTCGAGCGGGAAAGGAGGTTCGGCCAGCGGCCGTACGGCCATCCGCATCAGGATGAGCTGGTTGTCGTCACCGCAGACCGGGTTCGAGGTCAGCTCGTCGCAGCGGACGCAGCGGTGGATCAGCATCCAGTCGCCGGTGCGCAGCACCGCGATGGAGATCGGGCTCATCCGCGAGCCGCACTCCGAGGCGCCGCCCTCGACCTGGTCGAGGACGTGCCGGGAGTAGAGGCAGGACGGGCAGTGGTTACGGCGTCGGCCGTCGGGCGCGAGCGCCGACACGGTCAGTCCGCACCGGACACAGGCGAAGGCCTCGGTGCCGAGGACGTGGCGGGCGATGGTGTGCTGAGGGTCGATGTTGTTGCTGGACACCCGGGGTGCTCCTTGCTGAGGAAGGTACGAAGACAGCAAGAGCAGGCCGAGCGGCCTCGGAAGCACCCGGGTGCCCGGCGGTGGCGGACGGTCTGCGTCCACACCCCTGGGACTGCGGGTGGCTAGGGAGACACCGGGATACCGTCCCGGAAATCCACTGCGTGACGGCGGTGGAAGGGACAGCGGTTACGCGGTGCGGAGAGGCGCGCTCGGCGCGGTCCGGGTCACAAAAACACCTCTTCCAGGGCACGAAAGCCCGTGAGCAGCGAAGTACCCGCTGAACGTAACACGGAGGTGTGGTGGGACGCCTGGGTATTTTGACCTGCACGGATGCGGCAGGAAGGCCCGACGGGTGCACGCCGAGCTCGTCCTGGGCCCTGGGCGTCCACGGACACCACGGCGCCGTGGAACCACGGAGGGCGTGAGCCGGACGGGAAGAGCGGGCCGGTGGTGCCGGCCCGGGCCCTTCCTGCGTTCACCGTCGACGATTCCAGGATCGGCACCGGCCGGGACGCCCCGGTGGCGCAGGCCCGATGACGTTCGGCGGGTGCGGTGGTGGGGCCGGCCGTGTTCGCCCTGTCTCGTGCGGTGGTGGGACCTGACGACCGCACACGACCATCGAGCCGAGAGGGCCGTCCGCTTCGCGAGCTGGAACCAGCTCACCAGCACTGTCGGCCGACCAGCCACGACCTGACCACAGCCCCGGGTCGCGGCCCGCATGCCGCGACGCACCATCAAACCGCCATACACCCACCAACGTGACGGTGCTTCCGTCAGTCCTTGCCGACAACGACCACCTCGTCCGCGGCCGTCCACCGGCGCCGCTCGGCTTTGGGCGGGTTGATCCGCACGCCGTAACCGGGACTTGCCGTCAAGTCGTCGTGGCTTCGGTAACCGATGGCGCATTCGCCGCGATGACGTGCCGCGGCCACGACGGTGGCGAAGGACGTCTCACGTCCTGGCAGCACGTAGTCGGTGGCCGGCCGCATGCGGACCCCGGTTCCGTCGGCGGAGAACAGTTCCTCGAATACTGCCGCCAGGTGACGGTTCTGGGAGATCTGCGCCATGAGCAGGCCGATGAGCTTGCCACTGATGATCACGTCGGCTCCGGGGCTGATGGGGGCCAGCGCCCGGTTGCGGTCGTCGATCAGTTCGGTGACGACCGGCAGTTCGCGCCCGGTGGCCTCCTCCAGTTGGCGCAGCAGCAGGAGGGTGACGAGTGTGCGGTTGTCGGGGTCGTCCGGTGGCTGTCCGGGCGCGGGGTCCTGGCCGAGCACGATCACGCTGTCATAGGAGTGAACGTCCAGACGTCGCAGGGTCTCGGGGCGGGTGACGTCCCCGCGGTGCAGTGTCAGGGCCAGGTCGGTGCCGCCGTGCGCGTCGGCCTCGTTCACCTGCCGGACCGTCGTCTCATCACCGTCCGCCACCACGTCGACGGCGGATCCGGGTCGGGCGCGGCGGCGCAGTTGGTCGACTATGAGCGGCGCTCGGCGATTCCAGCCCAGTAGGAGAACCCGTTCCGCTCGCGCGGGTGTCGGCGGCCCGGACGCCATCGCCTCCTTCTCGACCCACTCCGCGCAGTCGCCGAGCCAGGCCGTGTCGTCGTCACGGGAGATGACGACAAGCAGGTCGTCCGCAGCGAGGGGCGTCTGCCCCGGGGGGTTGAGCAGGGGGGTGCCCGAGCGCACCATGCCGACGACGCTCGACGTCGGGTAGGACAGCAGCGCGTCGCCGAACGGCCGGCCGGCCAGGGTCGGCTCGCTGATCAGGTAGAACTCGTCGCCGGCGAAGTCGAGGAGTTCCTGGTGGACGAGGGAAAGCCCGGGACGGCGCGCGGCCTGGACGATCAGCCGGGCGGTGACGGTGTCGCTCTCCAGGATGACGCCGCCCGGTCCGGCGGCGAGGCGGGCAGCCAGGCGGTAGCGGTCGTCCCGGACGGCAGCGACGACGGGCGGAAGGGTGGCCTCTCCGGTCAAGGCCGTCCTGAGCGCCAGCAGTGTCTTGACCACCTCGGCGTCGGCGTCGGGCTCGTCGTGAGGCATCACCAACACGACACCGGCCGTCTTCGGGCTGGTCAGGCTGAGCACGGCGGGGTCGGTGGTGGGGCCGCTGCGGCAGATCAGCCGCGTACGGCCGACGGGACCCGCCTTCGTGCTCAGGGCCTCCTCCATGGCGGTTTTGTCCCGGTCGGCCAGGACGGCCACCGCCGCCCGCCGCTGGTTGGCATTGGCAGCCACCAACTCGCTCACCACCGTGAAGACCTGCTCCGACCACCCCAAGACCACGGCGTGCCCTTGTTCGAGCACCGTGGAACGGCCCCGGCGCAACGCGGTGAGCCGTTCCGTCAGCGCCGTCGTGATCAGACCGACGAGGGTCGAGACGTACAGCAGAGCGACCAGGGCGAGCAGCAGCGACATCGTCACCCGTAGCGGTGTACCCGTCGAACCACCCAGCCGCAGTGTCTCCCCGGTCAGGCGCCACACCTCCGCGAACCGGCCCGGCAGGGACGCCGGTGCGTCAGGGTCGGTCCACACGAGCACCGCACTGGCCGGGACGACGACGGTCAGGCACAACAGCGCCATCCAGCCGACGAGGGCGGAGGCACCGCGGGTCAGCGTGTTGTCGAACCAGTAACGGGCTCTGTCGCCGAAGCGAGTACGCGGCTGCGCCACCCTTTCCCCCCTTGGTCGCCCCGCGCTCCTATGAGTCCGGGGCAACGCCGTGCAAGCGATGTGCCGCGCGAGCCCGCCGGAGAGCACGGATGTGGATACGCATCTGGCAGTGTGCGGGATCGATCACGACGGCTTCGGGGGGATGACCGGCATTCATTCCTTCGGGTTCCCCGAGCCATTCGCGCCGGCAGACCTGCTGTGACGTCAGGGTTCGTCGCCGCTTAGCTCCTTCGGGTCAACGCCGGAGCGAAGGGCGGGCGTCCGGTCACGGCCGCCGGTACAAAGACCGCCATGACTGAAGATCACGCGGTGGTGCGTTCGGATGGCGGTCTGTCCCGGAGGAGCTTCGCAGCGGTGGCCGGCACAGCCACGGTGGCCACGGCCCTGACCGGCGGTGTCGCCGCGGCCCTGCCCGCACCGACCGCCCCGGGCGACAGCCGTGGCGCCGACTTCGACCGGTGCCTGGCCGTCGCTCGCGCACTCCTCGTCCTGGACTCCGACGACCGCCCCCTCGTCCCGCGTTACCAGAGCGTCCTCCAGAAGGGACTGCCGGCTCAGCGACGGACACGGCCCAAGAACGTCCTGGTCATCGGCGCCGGCCCGGCCGGGCTGGTGGCCGCCTGGTTGCTGAAGAGGGCAGGTCACCGGGTGACGGTGCTGGAGGCCAACGGCAACCGAGCGGGCGGACGCGTCAAGACCTTCCGGAGCGGTGGCCACGAACGCGCCGAACAGCCCTTCGCCGATCCCCGTCAGTACGCCGAAGCGGGCGCGATGCGCATCCCGGGCAGCCATCCCCTGGTGATGGAGCTGATCGACCAGTTCGGTCTGGAGAAGCGGCGTTTCCACTACGTCGACGTCGACAGCGAGGGGCGTCCCGCCAACCGCACCTGGATCCACGTCAACGGTATCCGCGTGCGGCGCGCCGACTACGCCCGCGCGCCCCGGCGCGTGAACCGGTCCTTCGGCGTCCCCCGGGCCCACTGGGACACCCCCGCCGCCGTCATCCTGCGCTCCGTGCTGGACCCGGTGCGCGACGAGTTCAGCCGCGTCGGCCGCGACGGCAAGCGGGTCGACAAGCCGCTCCCGGAGCGGCTGCAGGGCTGGGCCCGGGTGGTGCAGCGCTTCGGTGACTGGTCGATGTTCCGCTTCCTCACCGAACACGCCGGCCTCGACGAACGGACCATCGATCTGATCGGCACCCTGGAGAACCTCACCTCCCGTCTCCCCCTGTCCTTCATCCACAGCTTCATCGGCTCCTCCCTCATCAGCCCCGACACGCCCTTCTACGAGCTGGAGGGCGGCACGGCCGTACTGCCGGACGCCCTGCTGGAGCGCGTGCGCAAGGACGTGCGGTTCGACCGCCGTGTCACGCGCATCCAGTACCACCATCCCGACCGCCCGTCGCCGGACGTCGAGCAGGTCCGGAGCAAGGGCCCGCACGTGTGGGTGGACACCGTGTCGGAGGGCCGCGACGGCCCTGTCGTACGCGAGCAGTTCACCGCGGACGTCGCCGTGGTCACGGTGCCGTTCTCCGGACTGCGCCACGTACAGATCGCCCCGCCCATGTCGTACGGCAAGCGCCGGGCGGTCTGCGAGTTGCACTACGACAGCGCGACCAAGGTGCTGCTGGAGTTCAGCCGCCGTTGGTGGGAGTTCGACGAGGCCGACTGGAAACGGGAGTTGCGCGCCGTCGACCCGGGGCTGTACGACGCCTACCGCACCGGTCGGGCCGCCGCGGACGGCAGCCTGCTCGGCGCCCACCCCTCCGTACCCGCCGGGCACATCACAGCGGGTCAGCGCACCCACTACGCCGCCAACCGCGCGGTCGCGCGCGACCAGCCGGAGGCCGTCGACGTCGTAGGGGGCGGATCGGTGTCGGACAACGCCAACCGGTTCATGTTCCATCCCTCCCACCCGGTTCCGGGCAGCGCGGGGGGCGTGGTCCTGGCCTCCTACAGCTGGGCGGACGACGCGCTGCGCTGGGACTCGCTGGACGACGAGGCACGGTACCCACACGCTCTGTGCGGCCTCCAGCAGGTCTACGGCCAGCGCATCGAGGTCTTCTACACCGGCGCGGGCCGCACGCAGAGCTGGCTGCGCGACCCCTACGCCTACGGAGAGGCGTCCGTGCTCCTGCCCGGGCAGCACACGGAGTTGTTGTCCGCCATCCCCGTGGCTGAGGGGCCGCTGCACTTCGCCGGGGACCACACGTCCGTCAAGCCGGCATGGATCGAGGGAGCCGTGGAGTCCGCCGTGCGTGCCGCCTTGGAGATCCACACAGCGTGAGCCGAGCGGTCCGCTGAACCACGACGCGGGCACAGGCCGCGGCGCACCGGCGTCGAGGCCTGTGGTTCCCGCAGGGTGGGTGGTGTTCCAGCCGGTCCGCGTCCGCACCGGCTCGTCTTCGTGCTGCACACCGGCATCCAGTGGGAGTACCCGCCCCAGGAACTCGCTTCGGATCCGAAATGACCTGCCGGCGGCACCTGGCCGCCTGGAGCGGGGCAGGTGTGTGGGAGCAGCCGCACGTCGTGCTGCTCAAGCAGCTGCGGTCGGCGGAAGAAGCTCGACCGGTCGCGGGCCGTGATCCACTCTCCCCCCTGGCTTCGCCGGGGGCACCCCCTACCCGCATCCGGGCGGCCCGCAGGAGCCCGCCAGCGGGCCGAGCCCGCCCGGCCGCGCACGGCCGGGCAGCAGGCACCACCTCTCCGTCGACGGCCGGGGCATCCCACTCGCGGTGCCGCTGACCGGCGGAAACCGCGGACGACATCACCCAGCTCCCGCCCCTGCTCGAACAAGGCCCCATCGGTTGCCAGGACCTCTTAGTCGGGTTCTTCTCAGCGGAACACCGATCGGCCTAGTATTCGGTGTGAAGAATTCAGAAGGACTCGAGGACCCCGCGGACACCCCCGCCGCCGCTGCCGCCGTTGCCGGGCAAGGACAGGGGCTGGAGTCCGTGGACAACGCCCTGAAACTGCTGCTCCTGCTGCGCAGGAACGGCCGTCTGCGGCTGAGCGAGGCCGCCGACCACCTCGGCGTCGCCCGCTCCACCGCCCATCGGCTGCTCGCCACCCTGCGCGGCCGCGGCTTCGCGGTGCAGGGTGGCGAGCAGCCGAT